>NZ_BAAJOA010000002.1:0-506989 GCF_057541095.1 Companilactobacillus sp. y65-5 | reverse complement strand
AAAACTTTAAACCTTAATTAAAAGGCCTACACAATTGATTGTTAAAACTTTGTTCAGTTTTCAAAGGTCTACCGTTGATAAGAAGTGAACTTCTTAACAAGCGACTTAATTATCTTATCAAGCAGTCAACATAATGTCAAGCACTTTTTAAAATAATTTTTCAACGAGATGAGAAGTTAAAAGCTCTCAAGTCGTTGTCGCCGTTGCTGTGTCGCAACAACAGGTAATATATTACTATTCAAGTAACACCTTTGCAAGTACTTTTTGAAAAAAAGTTAATTTTTTTTGATTTTCTCTATATCTAGGACTTTATCTATCCAATCACTACTGTAAAAATCCTCTTCGTGAGTAACGAGAATCATTGATCCATCATAGTTTCTAAGCCCTTTACGTAGAGCTGCCTTACTCTCGTCGTCCAAGTGATTGGTCGGTTCGTCCATGAATAAGAAGTTTGTTGGATCGAACATCAAGTCAGCTAATTTGACCTTAGTCTGCTCCCCACCAGAGAGTGAACGAATGTTAGACATGATCTGTTGGTTGGTCAATCCCGTCCTAGCCAAGACCCGTCGCACTTCTTTTCCATCCTTATCAGGGTGATCGCGACTGACGATCTGGAATGGTGTCTCCATGTTATTGTTCCAGACTAGATCCTGTTTGAAGTAGCCGACCTTAACTACCTCTGAAAAGTCAAAATTACCTTCGATCGGCTTGATTTGGCCTAACAAGGTCTTGATCAACGTCGATTTACCGATACCATTGAATCCCTTGATGACCATTTTCTCACCACTGACGATCGAGAAGTTAAGTTTTTGCTCAAATAAAGCTTGGTCGTAGCCAATCTTCAGGTCATTGACTTCCAATAACATTCTAGTACTAGGGATCTCAGCGTATGGGAAGCCAAAACTACCGATTTTTTTATTACCAGGTGGCGTCAAGACGTCCATATGGGCTAATTGTTTCTCCCGACTTTTGGCACTCTTAGACCTAGTCCCAGCCTTAAACTTGCGAATATAAGCCTTCGTCTTAGCGATTTTTTCCTGCTGTTTAACGTAAGCCTTCATATAAGTTTCTTTATTAGCTGATTTTTGCTTTTGAACTTGCTTCAAATTACCAGTATATTTTGTGATCTTACCAAACTCGATATCTGCGATACAATTGACGATCTTATCCAAGAAATTATAATCATGAGAAATAACAATGAAGGCACCTTCAAAATTATTTAAATAATCCGACAACCATTCGATATGATTAGTATCCAAATAGTTCGTTGGCTCATCTAATAAGATCATATCTGGCTTCTCCAATAGGATCTTTGCCAAGATGATCTTCGAACGTTGACCACCACTTAACTTAGAGACGTCGTGATCATAACCGATCGCATCTAGCCCCAATCCAGTTGCTACTTGTTCGATCTTAGTATCCAATTCATAGAAGTCATTAGCATCCAAGAGCTCTTGCAGTCTCCCAGCCTTAACTAAATCGTCTTCGTTTGGTTCATTCATATAGATTTCAGTCAACTTGTCATTCGCTTCATATAGATCACTAAAAGCCGTCTGTAGATATTCTCTGACTGAAATCCCCTCAACTAGTCGCGCTTGTTGATCCAGATAACCCACTGTCAGATGTTTCTGCCAAGTGATCTTACCTTCATCTGGTTCGATCTGTCCGGTCAATATTTTGATAAAAGTCGACTTACCGACCCCGTTTTGACCAGTGATCCCCAAATGATCTTCTTTATTTACTTGTAAACTTGCATCGTCATACAGTCTCTTGTCCAAAAACTGTTGCGTCAAGTCATGTACCTCTAAAACACTCATATTTATCTCCTTATTTCACTAAAACTATAACAGACGAGCTCGTGCCAACAAAAAAATTGAACTAATAAAGGCTGGGACAAAATCTCATCCCAGCCTCCTCGAATCAATCTATTCTATTAGTAATTATTTGGACCCGTGCTGTTGCCACCAAAACTGCCTTCAGTACTCGTTCCAAAACTTGTCCCACCCGTCGAACCGGTAGAACTTGTCGAAGTCACCTTTGTTTCGTAATTTTGTGTCTGTGTTCCTGTGTAATTAAATGAGAATCCAAGTTTCTCATTATACTTGTTTAATTTAGTCTCTTGATTATTCAATGTTTCTTGAGAGAGATCGAGTTGTTTTCTCAACTTATTAGATACTCTTTGTAATTCCTTAGTTGAAGCGATCTCGTAAGATGAGCCATCGATCATTGAACCGAAGCCTTGAACGTGGTCTGAGCCAATATTCTTAGCAGCACCACTATAATTCAAGAACATCGATTGCATGTCGGTAAAGCTCAAATTAGTCGTCATCGAATTAGAAATACTATCTAAGACTTTTTGATAACGAGTGAAAGTCTTTGCAGATGCGGCACTCTTGATGATAGCCGTGATAACTTGACGTTGACGCTTTTGTCGGCCATAGTCACCTTCAGGATCTTCATATCTCATTCGAGAGTAATCCAAGGCTTGTTTACCATTCAAGTGCATCTTGCCTTTTTTGAAAACCGAGGCCTTCTCACCAGTGTCACCATAGGAGAAGCTAAACGGTACATCAACATCAACACCACCAACGGCATTGACGATCTTCGTCAAGGAGTTGAAGTCGACTTTGACGTAATAATCGATCGGCACGTTCAAGAGCTTTTCAGTCGTTACGACCGCGCTCTCCTCGTTACCAACATTATAAGCTGAATTGATCTTAGCTATCTTATTGGTATTATTGTCAACGCCCTTCCAGATCTGAGCCATAGTATCACGTGGTACAGATACCATGGTAGTCTTATTGGTCTTAGGGTTGACCGTTACAACGATCATCGTATCAGAATTACCACGATAATCAGTCTCTGTATCTCTAACTCCATCATCGGTCGTATCAACACCCAATAACAAGATCGAAACTGGTTTTTTGTTACTGATCTTAGCCGAAGGTGTCTTGCCATCAAGAGCTTTGTACGTATTTCCCAGAGAATTTTGGGCTTGAGCATACAATCTGAATCCGTAAGCACCAACAACGAAGAAAACTACTAGAAGCGTCAGTCCCAGCACCTTTAAGAAAGGATGCTTGCCACCGCCACCGCCGTTACCACTCGATAAGGCTTTGTTTCTAGAAATTTTTCTTCCTTCTCTAGACATATTATTGTTATTGTCCATTATAAACTCCAATTAGTGTATCAGAAATTACTAACTACCATCTAATTATATATAGATAGAATGCAATTATACAGCTATTTTTAACCATCGGTATTAAAATAAGCACACAACTGCATTAGACACTATTATAAAAGTTTAATCAAAACTGTCAAATTGACATTTCAAAAAACAGGTTGACGTTATATTTTTTTACAACGATAATTGTTACGTTTTATATCATTCTCAAGGGGGGCTTAACAATGAGAAAAACTAGTACCGAACGGGTCTCAGAATTATGCCTAAAAACAGGCTATCTACTCATCAACGGTGGTGCCGAATCTTATCGAATCGAAGATACTATAGAAAGAATCGGTTCTTCGCTCGGTCATGAGGTAAACTGTTATGTAACAGTCACGGCCGTCTTCGTTGAGGTCGATGGTAAAAACTCAAAATTCATCAAGTCTTCCTTAGGTGGGACCAACCTGCAGATGATCGATGACATCAATACTTTGTCACGTCATCTGGCACAACGAAAGCTCAGTCCCAAAGATTTCACGATTGAGATCGAAAAAATCTATCAAGACAAGCACACGACTGACTTTCCCTTTTATGTCAAAGCTTTTGGAGCTGGTCTAGTTGCTATGGCACCGATGCTCTTATTCAAGATGCCGATATTTGACTTCGTGTACTGTTTTATCATCGGTACGATCGGATACGGTATTTCTTATTATCTAGCCAGATTATCTCGTATGCCTTACGCTGATTTATTTATTTCAGGGTTTGCGATCGCACTTCTTTCTATATTATTAGGACGCTTTGGTCTAGTCGACCAATACCACAACATCATCATCGGTGCGATCATGCCCTTAGTACCAGGTGTGGCGATCACCAATGCGATCAGAGAACTCGTCATGCGGCACGCCTTGAGTTCAGCGGTAAAGTTTCTCGATGCCATGTTAGTTGCTAGCAGTATCGGCTTTGGTATCGCTACGGCGTTAATTTTATTTTAGGAGGTGTACGAAGTGACAGCCTTATTATTAAATATCATCTTAAGTTCTGCCTCAGCGGTAGGATTTTCATTAATTACTAACGCGCCTCATCGCGTAGCTGGTATCATTGGTTTAACTGGTGGATTAAGTTGGACTGCTTTTTGGATCTTGAAAAATTGGTTACACGTCAATATATTACTAGCGAACTTCGTGGGGGCACTAGTGATCGGATTGATGACTTATTACCTTGCTCGCAAGTTCAAGATACCAGAGAACATCATCTACATCCCTTGTCTCGTCAATTTAGTTCCGGGGGGAAATGCTTATCGAACGATTCTTTATATGGTTCAAAATCGCTATATCGATTCATTGGAACAAGCTATAACGACTTTTTTGATTGCCTCATTCCTAGCGGTTGGTCTGTTCTCATCACAGTATTTGATTTCGATCTTCAACGGAATCGTTTATTTTAGGAAAAGACGATAGTCACTAAGCTCGATTACAAATGGATGCGGGTGCGCTTCCTTAGGAGGGTGTCTTCATGTTAGAAAATAATAATGCTAGAACTTTAAGATGGTGGAATATTTCTTTGATCGGTTTCACAGCTGTCTGGAGTTTTAATAATGTCATCAATAACTTCGCTAATCAGGGAGTAACGGTAATCACATCTTGGTTTTTGATCATGTTCTTATACTTCATGCCTTATACGATGATGGTCGGACAATTAGGGGCGACTTTTCAAAACTCAGGTGGTGGCGTCAGTTCTTGGATCAAAGTGTTGGCGAACAACCAACTGGCTTACTTTGCCGCTTGGACGTACTGGGTAGTTCACATCCCTTACCTAGCTCAAAAACCACAGATCATCATGATCAGCCTGGGGTGGCTCTTAGAGGGGAATGGCTCGTTCGTCAACACGAGTTCTCCAATATTAGTTCAGGGATTGAGCTTAGTGATCTTCTTGATCTTTGCTTGGATCGCCAGTAAGGGCGTAACTACCTTAAATAATATCGGTAGTATCGCTGGTATCGCCATGTTCTTCATGTCGATGTTGTTTATCATCTTAGGTGTCAGTGCACCTTTCATCACTGATATCAAAATTGCTACACCAAATATGTCAGACATCCATACTTACATCCCCAAGTTTGACATGCAATATTTCACGACTATCTCGATGTTAGTCTTCGCTGTCGGTGGCTGTGAGAAGATCTCGCCATATGTCAACAAGACTAAAAATGCTTCCAAGGAATTTCCGATCGGAATGACTATAATGGCCGTGATGGTCGTCGTTTCAGCTATCGTAGGTTCCTTTGCGGTCGGGATGATCATCGATTCCAACCATATTCCTAGTGACTTGATGGCTAACGGTACTTATATAGCCTTTCAATACCTAGGTGAGAGTTTTCACGTCGGCAACTTGTTCGTCTGGGCCTTTGCTTTGACTAATGCCTTTGCGACCGCCGCATCGCTGGCTATCTCGATCGACGCACCACTGCGGATACTGTTGAATGACGCTGACAAGCACTATATTCCTGAGTCATTGAGTAAGAAGAACAAGCACGGTATCGCTATCAACGGTTACAAGATGACAGCCATCTTAGTTTCCATCTTGATCATCGTACCGGCACTAGGTATCAATGGAACCAACGACTTGTATAATTGGTTACTCAATCTCAATTCTATCGTCATGCCAATGCGTTATCTCTGGGTCTTCTTAGCCTTCATGCTCTTGTCGATGCACTTAGATAAGTTCAAGACTGACTACATGTTCGTGAAGAATAAATACGTCGGTTTTGGAATCGGTCTCTGGGCCTTCATCCTGACGAGTTTTGCCTGCATCATGGGAATAGTTCCTAAGATGACGATGGCTTCAGACCCATCCTCGTGGTGGTTCCAATTGGCGCTCAACATCGCTACTCCGATCATCTTGATCCTATTAGGGTTCATCTTGCCAGCCATTGCTAAACGGACCAATAACTTACAGATATAATAAAAAAAAAAAACGGCCCCCCATTAAGGGAGCCGTTTTTGATTACAATACTTTTTTGAGATTAGGAACTTTTCCTGCTTCAGTAGCTTCTGAAGCAACGTCTAATGCACCGTCATTCAGAATAAAACTGTCTTCTTTTTGACAACGAGGACATTTCAAGGTGACATCAGATTTTTCTGAGCCATCTTCGTTATAACCCAAACTCTTGATCGCAGCAATCTGCATTGCTGGATGCTCACAATGGTAACACTTAAAAATCAACATTCTTCTTTCAACAAATTCGTCCGCTAAAGCCATGATCGTAACCTCCAGTTATCATTTTCCTTTAATATAACTGAATCCGGAGGTTAACTCAATCTAATTGCTGGGACTTGTATTGGAATCAGTGTTTGAACTACCGTCAACATTTAATTTGAGATCGGGAGCAGTGCCACCATAACTCCTGATTTCGTTCATGATATCGATCAATTTTTGTTTCTGAGCTTCCTTGTCGGAATCGTCATTCTTATAAGCATCTTTGACCTTTTGTAGTTGGGTATCGTATTGCGTCTGTAACTTAGCGACTTTATCTTTTCGTTCTTGTTCTCGCTGGCTTTCTAATGCTTCTTTTTGAGCATCATAGCTGGCGATCTTTTTATTATCCTTTTCAGACTGGAACATCGCCTGACTCATATTGAGCGCTTTTTGTAATTGTAAGATTTGATTATTAAATTTGATCTTAGCACTCTGTCGTTTGACGTTCGCATTCAAATAACGGATCTTCTGGATCTGATCTAGCTTTTTATCGTACTGAGATTGCTTTTTGATCGGGGTCTCATTGTACTTATCGATTGCCCTCTGCACTTTACGCTCACGACTGAATTCTTCTTTTTTAGTCAGATGATAGATGATTCGATAATCCATGTTGTAGAGACGTTTTGAATTCTTAGTCTCTTGAGTTTGATTGAACTTTTTAAAATCAGTCTCGATGATATCTTGGATACTAGGCTTCTCATTGCTGGCGACTACAGTCAAGTTATCACCACTGACTTTGACCGTGCTGGGCTTCTTGAAGTCAGTGTCTTTTTCTTTCAATTGATCGACCAAGTACTCACCTTCAGCCTTAAAAGTCGACATCGGTAGCGACTGTTCATTTCCACTCAGCGTTGAAGGTACATCATTACCAGTCCAGTTAGCGATCGTGAAATTCTTAGTCATCCCGACAAAATACGAGTCTTTAGTATTGTCAGTCGTACCTGTCTTACCAGCAGTGTGACTGTAATTGTCTAAGGAAGCTGCCTTCCCCAAGCCATCGGTGATGACTGACTGCATCGTATTGAGCATCATATAACTGGCATTAGTCGTATAGATCTTCTTCTTCAAGTGTGTATTCTGATAAATATATCGCTCGTGAGAAGTGTCATAAATACTAGTCAGATTACTTGGATGGACAAACTGACCGCTACGGGAGAAGGAGCTGTACGCTGAAGCCATCTCCGTCGTCGTAACACCATAGGTGAAGCCTCCGATAGCAATGATCGGATTGTTGTCCTGTGGCGTCAGTCTGGCGAATTCCATCTTCGTCAAGTCATCGTAATACGTGTGCTTAGTATCTGACTCCGCCAACTTATAAGCGACAGTATTGATCGAGTTCGCTAATGCATGTCGGACAGTCGTCTTACCAGTATAGCCGCTGTACCAGTTAGTGATCTTACCACCATCGACAGCCGAATCGACGACTGAACTCTGTGGTAGATACCCGCGTTCAAAGGCTGGAGCGTACGCTGTCAGTGGTTTAGCTGATGAACCCGGTTGACGATAACCATTGATAGCTCGATTGACCTGATCGCCTTCAGTCGTCCGGCCGCCGACGATCGCCAAGACATCCCCAGTTTTATTGTCGATCACAGTACTAGAGACTTGTGGCGCCAGCTTACCGTGCACATCTCTACCTGTATAAGCCTGGTATTGTTTTTGGACGATACTTTCGATCTGGTTTTGTAGGTCCATATCGATCGAGGTGTGAATACTGTAACCACCGTCCATCAACTCACCATGTGCTCGCTCATAAGCTTGCTGATACTTAGTGTTGTAATCCGTTCGCTGTGCATCAGTATCGAATTTGTATTTCATCGTGAAACCAGATGACTTCATCAATTCTTCAGTCGCATTGAAGACGGCGTAACTCAGAGCGTAATTGTTCGAGACGTCATTGTCATACTTATGTTCATTGACCTTCAGTCCTAAGGGACGTTGTCGAGCGTTATGATAGACCTTTTTACTGATCAGGCCGTTCTCATAGAATATAGACAAGACCATGTTGCGCCGCAACAAGGAACGTTTTGGATAGTTAACTGGGTCATAGTAGATCGGATTATTAGGGATGCCGACGAGCATAGCTACTTTATCGATCGATAAATCTCTTTGATCCTGAGAGAAATAATATTTGGCTGCTGAACTGAAGCCATATGAACCATGTCCCATATAGACATCATTGATATAAAACTCCAAAATTTGTTTTTTGGTGAATTTTTTTTCTAACTGTTGTGCGATGACCATCTCTTTGAGTTTTCGATTCAGCGTCTGTGATTGGTCCTTGAGGACAACGTTCTTAACCAATTGTTGTGTCAAAGTCGAACCACCTTCGACTCGTTGATGGAGCACTCTAGAAAAGAGTGAACGGACAATGGCGTATGGATCAACTCCATGATGGATATAAAAGCGCTGATCCTCCACCTTAACTAGCCCCTTAGTTATCTTCTGGTTGATTTCATTTATCGGTGTATAATCAGAACTCGACTGTGACAGTTTTTTGATAACTTTACCGTTACGATCATATATAACGGTGCTGTTTTTTGGCTTAAAATCACTCTTTGTCAGTCCCTGACTGTATGAATAACCATCAGCGATGTTATTTTTGATATCATAACCGTACTTGGCCCAGAACAAACCAATGCTCCCCAAAAACAAGACCACGATAACTAAGATGATCCAAGGCCATTTTCTATGTCGTTTAATATGTTTCTTTCTAAGATTCTTCTCTCTCATAATGACCTCTAATTAACATAGAATGTGATACCTGAAGATACTTCAGATTTCAAACTCGATAGACTTGATGAACTGACTTGCAAGCTGTTGTTGTAACTAGAACCACCCGCATAGATGAAGCCGATCGTACTACCATTACTGAAGTAGATCGAACTCGTTAGAGCACTGTTGTTCTTGAACCAAAAGACTGGAGTAGCAGAGTTGAAGTCTGAGGTCGAATTGTCAGCACCAGTAATCCCTAAGTCTGACAAGTCATCAGTCGTAGCACTAGTTACGTACTGTCCAAAATTACTATTACTACTGTCAGTTATGATGGCATCTGATGATCCAGCTGAAACTATCCGCTTGATCGTATACTTGCCCTTACTTACTTGTGAATTCGAAACACTAACATATCCATCTTGAGCCACATACTTACCACTGACTCTCGTCATCAAGGCTAACTTATTCGAACTAGAGTCGTAATACAAGACGTACTTACCAGTTAGACCAGCAGCACTCAAAACATCCTCGGCATCGCTAGAGAAGTCGAGACTGGAGACGATGTCGACTTGCGCCGGCGTATATTTTTCGGTCAGTGGAGAATTTTTGAGTTCTTCCAATTCTTGTTTAGCCGCAGCAACTTGTGTACTTTCACCTTGATGACTGGCATAATAGTCACGCATCTTATTCACTGCATCAGTCCATTGTTTTTTGACCGATTTATTTTTGATCAACTTATAATAAGTGCTCGACATCGAAACCTTCTTAAAACTCAAACTCGAATTATCTTCATTGTAAGCATCCCAGACTTTGGAGATGTATTTGTTCGCATCTTCCGTCTGTTCATACCAGATCTGGATCGTATCCAATTTATTACGTAATTTTTGGTAGACGTCTTGATTCTTCTCATGCAGAAGCGACTTGTCTAATTGATCTATCGTGTCCTTAGTAACATCATCTCGGTAGTGATCCTTACCGTCATAAAGGTCACTGATAGCAGCTGATCGTTGCTTTCTCGCTCTGACATAATCTTCAAGCTCGTTGTAACGCTTGACATTGTCGTCGGTGATCACGTAACCATCCGAGACCTTGATCAGTTTACCGATCGTATTCAGCGAATTATAATCAAGGTCGGTCTTCAAGACTTCCAATTCCTTATCCTGATACTGATTGGATATCTTGGAAGTTACTACCGCATTGACTACCCCGCGTGAAAGCATGACAAAGAAAATCACGGCTGTAATAATACCGACAGTCGCAGCACCGATAAGCATATAATCCTTGCGGCCCTTTAAATCTTTCTTATCTTTCATTATTTTCTCCAAATACACGTATCTTTTTGTATATTATATATATTAAGGTAACACACTTACAAAGGGTGAAAAATTTGAAAAAATTAAACAAAAAATATATCAAATGGTTTGTGTTACTAGGATTGCTTATCCTAGTCGGTATCGCCTATGGTTTTAACCTTTATAATATAAAAGATAAAACCGTTAACAAAATATCTAGCCTGACGATTCCTTTTTCGCTGATAGTCAATCCTAACAAAGTGGACGAGGGGCTTGCGCCCAAGTCGATCTCCTTGAAGACTGGTGACATGGAAAAGACAAAATCTCAGGCTATCAATCTCGTTAGTCAGATCAACGATGATTATCAGAACACTCAGCAGCTAGACTTTTTGTCGAGCGATCAAGAAACTGCTCTGAAAAAACGAGTTCATAAAGAACCACATCGTTATATTTACAAGATGACCTTGCTCAACTTCGGTCGTGATAGTCATGGCAAGTTCATCACCATCAGCTGTAATCGTTACGATGATACTAAGAATATCGTTAGTTATCGCTATCGTCTCTATTACAAAGGTGACAGTATCGTCTCGGCTAAGTATTTGAATACCAAGTCGAATAAATTTCCACCACAGTATGTCATCGAAAATACCGAGTTAGGTAATTCTGGCATCGACCAAGCTAAGGCCTTCATGGAACGAGTTAAAACTACTATCATCAATTCTAATTTGACAATGACTAACGCGACCGATCCCGGAAACTTCAACCAATTGTCACTCAACCTAGGATTGAATCCCGACGACAGTAATAACGGTCTCTACAACTTAGCTCGAAATTCTAATTCACGTGTGACTAACTTCGGTATCGTCGGTTACCAATTGTCCGATGTTCCCCGCTACTCACGGATCTACCTGAAACAACGGACTAAGGACAAAGACTACTATTATACATTGACCTTTAATCGCAACAGTAACAAATTCGTCAAGTTTCAACGCGGTATTATTTCGACTGATAATAAGAATTGATCTACTTTGAATTTAACTAAAAAATAATGGTCAAATCCAAAATAAGATAAATATACCTGGCTCTAAGTCAAATCTTCACCAATATGATTTGATTTAGGCCTTTTTTGTATATCAAAATGAAGATAAAAAAAACTGGTATTGGTTTTCACCAAATACCAGAAAGTTTAGATTTAATTTCTTTTGAATTGAAAAATTTATTTAACTCTTCCAAACATCGTTGACTTCAATCGTCTGTTCACGATCTGGTCCGACTGAAACCGTAGCGTATTCAACGCCTAGTTCACCCTTTAGGAAGTCCAAGTATACTTGAGCTTGTTCTGGAAGATCATCCAAGCTCTTAGCTTGAGTGATGTCTTCATCCCAGCCTTCAAACGTCTTATAAACTGGCTGACATTGTGCCAAGATATTCAAGTTTGCTGGATATTCTTCGATGATCTTACCGTTGAGATCATAGCCCGTACATACTTTGATTTCTTTAAGACCTGTCAAGACATCCAAACAGTTCAATGACAAGTGAGTTACACCTGAGACATTAGCTGAGTGACGTAATACAACTGTATCTAGCCAACCCACACGACGTGGACGATGAGTTACGGTACCGTACTCATGACCAGCTTCACGCAAGAAGTCACCAGTTTCATTCTCTTGTTCTGTTGGGAATGGACCAGCACCGACACGTGATGTGTAAGCCTTGACTACCCCGATGACATTGTCGATCAATGGTGCACCGATACCGGCACCAGTTGTCACACCACCAGCGGGACTAGATGAAGTAACGTATGGATAAGTACCGTGGTCGATATCGAGCATGATACCTTGTGCGCCTTCAAATAATACATTCTTACCAGCTTTTAATTCACGATTCAAGTAAGCTGACGTATCGATCACACGATCTTTTAAACTTTGACCGATCTCATAATACTTATTGAAGATCTGATCGAAGTCCATAGCTTCTGCACCATAAACTTTAGTGAACAATTCATTTTTTTGTTTGAGGTTTTCGGTTAGTTCTGCTTTGAAGATGTCTTTGTCCAAGACATCAGCCATCCGAATACCAACACGTGCAGCCTTATCCATGTAAGCAGGTCCGATACCACGATTAGTCGTTCCGACCTTGGAGTTTCTTGCTTGTTCTTGGCACTTATCTAATTGAATATGATAAGGAAGGATCAGTTGAGCACGGTTTGAAATCTTCAAGTTAGTTGTATCAACACCTTGATCGTGCAGACGTTGCAATTCCTCTGCTAACGATTCCAGATTCAAGACCACGCCGTTACCGATTACACTAGTTTTATCTGAATATAAGATACCTGATGGCACTGATCTTAACTTGTAGACATTACCCTCGATATTCAAAGTATGTCCAGCATTGTCACCACCTTGATATCTGGCGATAATATTAGCTTCACCACTAAAGTAATCAGTAATCTTACCTTTACCTTCGTCCCCCCACTGGGTTCCTACTACAACAACTGTTGTCATATCCAATTCTCCTCTTGCACTTTATATTTTAGGATCTTGGTTCGCTTATCTTTTTAATTTTCAGGGATATTAGCAATCGAAGAAAATTTATTATACGATTTCACGAACAATAGCTTAGCCGTTCCACGAGGACCTGAACGGTTTTTTCCGACAATCACTTCGACTTCGCCGACATCTTGATCCTCTTGATTTTCAGGTTCGCTATTATTATCATCGCCATCTTCATCTCGATAATAATCATCACGATATAAGAAGGCAACAATATCAGCGTCCTGTTCAATTGAACCAGATTCACGGATATCTGACAACATCGGCCGCTTGTCTTGACGAGCTTCAACTCCACGGGAAAGCTGTGATAACGCGATTACTGGCACATGCAATTCTTTTGCTAATTTTTTTAAATTTCGAGAAATAACTGAGACTTCTTGTTGCCGATTCTCTTGACCAGTACCTTCGATCAGTTGTAGGTAGTCGATGATGACCAAATCTAGTTTGCCAGTTTCCTTCAGAAGTCGACGACATTTCGATCTGATCTCAGCCATTTTTGAACCCGGAGTGTCATCGATATAAACATTAGTTCGTGATAAACTCCCCATGGCCACAACTAAACTATTCCATTGATTCTCATCTAATTGTCCGGTTCTAAGTGAATTGGCATCAATACTACCTTCAGAACAGAGCATACGATTGACTAATTGTTCTGCCCCCATTTCCAGTGAGAAGATGGCGACAGTCGCTTGGTCCTTCGTAGCCGCATTTTGGGCTAGATTCAAAGCAAAGGCAGTCTTACCCATACCAGGACGAGCAGCTAAGATGACTAACTCATCCTTATGTAGTCCCGTCGTCAACGCATCGAGATCCTTGTAGCCAGTCGATAATCCAGTAACGTCAGAATCTTGGTCATACAGACGGTCGATCTCCTCAAAGGACGATTTGACGACATCTGAGATTTTGCGAAAACCTTTGTTGTTGCGATTCTCCGAAACATCCATGATATCTCGTTCAGACTGGTCGATGATCGTATCAAGATCATCATCGCCATCAAAACTGCGGCTAACAATGTTCGTAGCCGCATTAATCAGTCGTCTCAAAACTGCTTTGTTCTGAACGATCTTAGCATAGTAAGCTGTATTAGCAGCGGTTGGAACGGCATTAGCGAGGTCAGCCAAATAGCTGACTCCACCGATATCTTCGATCTGATTCATCTTATCCAGTTCATTTTGAACCGTAACGACATCGACCGGTTCCTCGCGGTCATTCAGATTGACCATCGCTTGGAATACTAATTGGTTAGCATGTTGATAAAAATCTTCTGCTTCAACGTATTCCATCGCCTCAATTAGTGCATCTTGACTGAGAAATACCGCCCCTAAGACAGCTTGTTCAGCGTCCTTGTCATTGGGCGGTATGCGTGAAGTTATATCATTATTCATTTGTTCCTAGCTCTTTTCAACGATATGAACTCTTATGGTAGCTTCTACACCATCAAAAATCTTTGCGGGTACATTTATGTATCCCAGTGCTTTAGCACCTTCAGAGAGCGTCATTTTATGTTTGTCGACTTTCAAATTATATTGTTTGTCGAGTTCTTCAGAGATTTTTTTAGTCGTGACTGAACCGAACAAACGACCGTCAGTTCCAGCCTTAGCCGAAATTTCAACGACCGTACTATCCTTTTCGATCTCTAGCTTGAGCTGTTGAGCTTCCGCCAATTCAGCTTGATAGTCTTTTTCTTCACGATTTTGTTCTGCTTTTAATTTAGCCAAGTTAGCTTTAGTAGCTTCGATAGCTTGATTATTCTTGATCAAAAAATTTTGTGCGTAACCAGCGGCGACATTCTTAACCTCGCCTTTTTTGCCTTTTCCTCTAACATCTTGAGTAAAGATTACTTTCATAATAAAAATTCCTCCTACTTTTTACTACTGTCCGATAAAACATCGATCAATTGATCCTTAGCTTCATCGACAGTCACATCACCGATCTGCGTGGCGGCATCAGTCAAATGTCCGCCTCCGCCCAGTTTCTCCATGATAACTTGGACATTGATCTTGCCCAAACTCCTTGCAGAGATGCCGACCCGTCCATCTGGTCGTTTACTGATGACGAATGATGCTTCAACATTGTTCAATGATAACAATGTATCGGCAGCTTGGGCAACAATCACCGGATCGTAAGAACGATCGTTTTCTCCGAAACAAACTGCCATCTGACCACCGACCATCGTGATAGTCTCGATCAAGTGGTTGCGTTGGATGAATGAATCGATATTTTCTTTTAATAAATTCTGAATCAATGCTTCATCCGCTCCAACTGAACGCAAATAACTGGCTGCGTCGAATGTTCTCGTCCCAGTTCTCAAAGAGAATGACTTCGTATCGACTGTGATACCAGCTAACAGAGCCGTCGCCTCGATCTTTTCGATCGCTTTCTTATTCTTTGGTTGATACTCCAACATCTCGGTGATCAGTTCACTAGTTGAAGAAGCGTATGGTTCGATATAGATCAGCATTGGATTCTCAGGGAATTCTTCCCCACGTCTGTGATGATCGATAACGACTACTTTTTCATTAGCATTGTTGAACAAATTAGGATTGATCGAGATGCTCTGTTTGGAGTGGTCGACCATGACGATCAAAGTATTTGAGGTTCTAATGTTCATTGATTCCTCAGGTGTAACGATGTCATTCTTGATCTCAGGGTCTTTGTTGATCAGTTGCAACAAGCGACTGACATCCGTGTGGATCGTTTTTGGATCGATCACTACCTTACAAGGCGTATTGTTCATCAGGGCAATCCGTCTGATGCCTAGTGAGGAACCAACGACATCCATATCCGGATGAGAATGACCCATAACGATCACTTGATCGCTGTCCTTTAGTAATTCTTGCAGGGCTTCACTGATCATCCTTGCACGAACACGCGTTCGTTTCTCCATCGGATCAGTATTTCCACCATAAAATCGAGCTTTCTGTCCGATCTCTTTGACAACGACCTGATCGCCCCCACGACCAAGTGCTAAGTTCAGGTTCTTTTGAGCTTCATCATTGAGCGTATTCAAGTCATCGACTCCATAGGAGAAGCCCATGCTCAAAGTCAGTGGTACATTTTGTTGCGAAGTATACTCTCTGATGGCGTCAAGGATCTTGAAACCATTTTCTTCCATCTTAAATATTTTGCCAGTGTAGGCAACGATGAAGAAGTGATCATCATCGATCCGTTTTAGAAACATTTGTTCATGCGATGCCCAATTCGATAATTCATTCGTAATGTAATTATCCAAATTGGAAATATCACGATCACTCATTGACTGTGTGATTTCAGCGTAGTTATCCAAATAAACTTGACCAATCACTGAACGATTCTTTTCATAGCGTTTCTCGATCTTCGAATATTGTGTTATATCCATGAAATAAATGACTTTTAATTCAGTTTGAACTTGTACTAGATAGTATTTTTTATCGATCTGAATCGTCTGATGCTTACCATGATTTTCTTCGTCTTCATCGTCGTCAACAAAAGATGCTAGTTCGGATGAGATGTCAGAGATATTCATATTATAGACTGAATCGATCCCCGTCTTTTCAACGAAGTAAGGATTGACCCACTGTACTTGTTTATCATCATCATAGAGCAAAATTCCCAATGGATACTCGACAAAACTATTGTCCGTTCCTCGATCAATTCGATATTGCAAATTGTTGGTATATTTACCAGCCTTCTCACCGAGAAGTAAAAACAAGTAGATAAATAATACAAATGCAATCACAACTAATAGAGCCTGAATATATCCACTGATCGAACCGTGAATAATACCGACTATAAAAATCGATACCAACATTACAATCAACGAAATGGCCGTCAATTGTGTTGAGTAATCAACTCGAGAAAGGAAGAAACGTAGATTAGATTTTATCTTTTTCATATTAGTCCCCTCTTAGATATACCCCTTAATTTTATCACAGCCGCGGTTCTTTTATAGAATAAAATAGTGTGGTGATACGGTATGATCAAAATTTAAGTAAAAAAAAAGCCTGGACCAAAGTCCTGACTTGAATTTTCAAAATTAATCTTCTGCAACGAATGGTAATAGAGCCATGATTCTTGCACGCTTGATAGCGATTGTAAGCTTTCTTTGGTTCTTTGCACTTGTGCCTGTAACACGTCTTGGCAAAATCTTACCACGTTCTGAGATAAATCTCTTGAGTAAATCTGTATCTTTATAATCGATGTATTCGATATGGTTAGCTGCGATGAAGTCAACTTTACGTCTTCTACGTCCGCCACGTCTTTGTTGAGCCATTTTAGTCATTCCTCTCTATATTAGAATGGTAAGTCGTCATCCGATATGTCGATAGGCTTGCTGTTATCAGCAAAAGGATCGTTCATATTATTTGAGTTGTTACTGTTATTGTTAGATTGATTGTTGTTGTTATTATTGTTTCCAAATGGAGACTGATTTGATTGATTTTGTTGGTTATATGGAGCTTGATTAGGATTACTGTTATTGCTGTTATTGTTGTTGCCGCCAAAGTTATTGTTTGGAGCTCCAGCATTTCTCTTTTCACTTTCAGATCTAGATTCTAGTAGTGAGAAGTTTTCGACTACGACTTCTGTCACATAGACTCTTTGACCTTGTTGGTTCTCATACGAACGTGATTGAAGACGTCCATCGATTCCCACAAGTGAACCTTTATTAGTAAAGTTTGAAAAGTTTTCAGCAGATTTTCTCCAGATGACGCAGTTGATGAAATCAGCTTCACGTTCACCTTGAGCGTTAGTAAATGTTCGATTTACTGCCACTGTAAAACTAGCAACGGCAGCCCCACTAGACGTGTATCTTAATTCAGGATCACGTGTCAGGCGTCCAGTCAATACAACTCGATTAATCATATGTCTGCCTCCTTAAAATGTTTCACGTGAAACAAATTAGTCTTCACGTTTGATGATCATGTGACGTAGCATGTTGTCATCGATCTTTGATAGACGGTCGAATTCGTTGATAGCTACATCGTCGTTGGCATCTACATTAACAATATGGTAAATACCTTCTTTGTAATTAGCAATTTCGTATGCTAAACGTTTCTTTTCCCAGTCTTTTGAGTCGATTACGGTTGAGCCGTTGTCTGTAATGATCTTGTCGTAACGATCAATAAGAGTCTTCTTAGCTTCTTCTTCAATATCAGGTTTGATGATATATGTAATTTCGTAATGTGTCATAAATACTGCACCTCCTTATGGTCTAATGGTTCTAATAAAAGAACAAGGAGCATAAATTAACTACATTTTATACTCACAATGTTAGATTCTATCATAATTTTTTAGTGATTACCATAATAAATTTCAACAAAAAACGTTTCTGCCTGACACGTATCTCAGCGATACATAATCAAATTACGCAGAAACGTCGATTATTTTTTATTCTTCTGAATCATTTCCAGCATCATCATCTGATCCTGAGTCATCAGGTTTAGCAGGAGCTTTTTCTTCTGTCTCCGGCTCATCAGCTTCTTCGATCTTAGCCATAGTTGACACGATCGAATCATCGTCCACTTTGATCAAGCGAACTCCGAGCGTCGCACGTCCAGTTTGTGAAACACTGTCAACTTCAAAGCGGATCATAACGCCTTTGTCAGTGATCAGCATGATATCTTCGTCACCATTGACCGCTGTAACGCCAGCGATCGGACCATTCTTCTCTGTTACATTAGCAGTCTTGATACCTTTACCGCCACGACCCTTGATCGGGTATTCAGTAACTGAAGTACGTTTACCATAACCCTTTTCAGAGATAGTCAGCACTTCTTGTCCCGCTGCAACGATCGACGAACCGACGACATAATCTTCATCACGTAGTTTGATACCACGCACACCGGCGGCAGTCCGTCCCATTGGACGAACATCGCTTTCTCTGAAGGTCACTGCGTAACCCTTATGTGTCCCGATGAAGATGACCTTGTCGCCATCAGTTAGGAAGACGTGGTCCAGCTCATCCCCATCCTTGAGAGTGATCGAACGTAGACCTGAGTGTCTGATGTTGGCAAAATCAACTACCGGTGTACGTTTGACCGTACCATATTTAGTCACGAAGAATAAGTACGAATTCTCACGATCAACGTCACGATCGACATTGATGACCGTTTGGATCGTCTCACCCTTCTCGATATTCAATAAGTTGATCACAGGGATACCCTTAGCTGTTCGGCCGTATTCAGGGACTTCATAACCCTTAGTCCGATAGACTTTACCTGTATTGGTAAAGAACAATAGTCGGTCATGAGTTGACGTATAGACCATGTGCTCGATGAAGTCGTCGTCATGTACGCCCATACCTTGGACACCACGACCACCACGATTTTGAACACGGAATTCATCCATCGACAAGCGCTTGATGTAGCCCTTGTGTGTCAAGACAATCAAGATGTTCTCTTCCTCGATCAGATCTTCATCCTCGATGTTAGCAACTTCACTTGCTCTGATCTCAGTTCTTCTAGCATCACCGAATTTTTCTTGAATGTCCAACAATTCATCATAGATGATCTTGTCAACACGTTCAGATTTGGCCAAGATGTCCTTGTAGTCAGCTATCTTAACTAACAAGTCTTGATATTCAGCTTCGACTTTTTCACGTTCCAAACCAGTCAAACGAACCAAACGCATATCCAAGATAGCTTGTGATTGTTTGTCTGATAATTCAAAACGGTCCATCAACGTTTGCTTAGCAATACTTGAGGTTTGAGAACCACGAATGACTTTGATGATCTCATCGATATGATCCAATGCGATTCGTAGACCTTCCAAGATATGAGCCCGTGCCTCAGCACGACGTAGTTCATATTCAGTTCTACGTCTGATCACAACTTCTTGATGTCTCAAGTAATACGACAAGACTTCTTTTAGTGACAAGACACGTGGTGTCTTATCAACGATCGCAACCATATTGATACCGTATGAGATTTGTAATTGCGTCAACTTGTACAAGTTATTCAAGACGACTGAAGCACTCATATCACGACGAATGTCGATCACGATCCGCATACCTTCACGGTCTGATTCATCATTCAAGTCAGTGATACCTTCAAGTTTCTTGTCACGAGCAAGTTCGGCGATACGTTCAACCAAGTTAGCCTTGTTGACCATATATGGCAATTCTGTAACGATGATCTGTTCAGCACCGTTTTTCTTTGTAACGACATCGACTTTGGCGCGGAGGATGATCGTCCCCTTACCGTTTTCGTAAGCCTTTCTGATCCCGGAGCGACCCATGATGATACCACCAGTTGGGAAGTCTGGACCGGGAATAGCTTTCATTAAGTCAGCGATAGTCGCATCTTTGTCTCGCATCAAAATATGTAACGCATCGATTACTTCTTTTAAGTTATGTGAAGGTATATTAGTCGTCATACCAACAGCGATACCAGTCGCACCATTAACTAATAAGTTAGGGAAACGGGCTGGTAGGACCATCGGTTCTTTTTCTTCACCATCGTAGTTAGGAACTAGATCGACCGTATCCTTATTGATGTCACGCAACATCTCAACTGCCATCTTACTCATTCTAGCTTCGGTATAACGCATAGCAGCCGGTGGATCACCATCGATCGAACCGAAGTTACCATGTCCATCAACTAATGGATAACGGTAACTGAAGTCCTGCGCCATTCTAACCATCGATTCATAGATGGCTGAATCACCGTGTGGGTGATACTTACCCATGATGTCACCGACGAAACGGGCACTCTTTTTGTAAGGCTTGTCAGGTGTAACGCCCAGTTCATTCATACCGTATAGAATTCGACGGTGAACTGGTTTTAATCCATCACGTACATCTGGAAGCGCACGAGATACGATAACACTGGCAGCGTAATCGACGAAAGATTTTTTCATTACTTCCGTCAAATTAACATTTGCTATTCTTCTATCGTCCAATTTGCAACCCCCTAATAATCAACTTCAGCGTATTGAGCATTTGCTTCGATAAATTCTCTTCTTGGTTCAACTTTGTCACCCATCAACATTGAGAAGATCTTGTTGGCTTCGATAGCGTCATCTAAATTAACTCGATCCAATCTTCTCTTATCTGGGTCCATTGTCGTATCCCACAATTGATCAGCGTCCATTTCACCAAGACCCTTGTAACGTTGGATCTTTGGTTCTGGCTTGGCAGGTAATTGGGAAACGAAGTCGTCCTTTTCCTTATCAGTATCGAAGTATCTCATCATCTTACCTTGGCGAACTTGATACAAAGGTGGCTTAGCGATATAAACATAGCCTGCGTCAACGATCGGACGCATGTATCTATACAGTAGTGTCAACAATAAAGTTCTGATATGAGCACCATCGACATCGGCATCAGTCATGATGATGACTTTGTGATAGCGAGCCTTGGAAATATCAAAGTCATCCCCAAAACCTGTACCCATGGCTGTAAAAAGCGTTCTGATTTCTTCATTAGCTAAGATTTTGTCCATTGAAGCTTTTTCAACGTTCAAGATCTTACCTCTGATTGGCAAAATAGCCTGTGTCAAACGGGAGCGGCCAGTCTTGGCAGAACCACCAGCTGAGTCACCCTCGACAATAAATAATTCAGAGATTGCAGGGTCTTTACTAGAGTTATCAGCTAACTTACCTGGTAAATTACTGATCTCCAAACCATTTTGCTTTCTAGTCACTTCACGAGCACGTTTGGCAGCCATCCGTGCCTTAGTAGCTAAGCTACCTTTTTCAACGATCTTCCTAGCAACACCAGGATTTTCCATCATGAACTTCATGAAGTGCTCGCTGAAAAGACGGTCAGTGATCGTTCGAGCGTCGGAATTACCCAACTTCGTCTTCGTCTGACCTTCGAATTGTGGATCTGGATGTTTGACACTGACTACTGCCGTCATACCTTCACGAACATCCTCACCAGATAATTTTTCATTTTCTTTTAATAGTTTATTCTTGTGCGCGTAGTCATTGATGACACGTGTCAAAGCTGTCTTAAAACCAACTTCGTGCGTTCCACCTTCATAAGTATGGATGTTGTTGGCAAAAGTCATCAAGTTAGTATGGAATTCATCTGTGTATTGCAACGCAACTTCCACGGTGATCCCTTTTTGAATACCTTCTAGATAGATCGGCTCATCAAAGACGACGTCCTTGTCCTTGTCCATGAACTCGACGTAACTCTTGATACCACCTTCATAGTGGAAGACTAATTTCTCAGCCGTATCAGCACGCTTGTCTGTGAAAGTCAATTTCAAACCTTTGTTCAAGAATGCTAGTTCACGAATTCTCGTCGTCAAGATCTTGTCATCATAGACTACCGTCTCCGTGAAAATATCAGGATCAGGAACGAAGTGTACCCGTGTGCCGTGTTCAAATTCTGGCGCATCGCCGATCAAGTGCATAGGATGTGTCACCTTACCCTTAGAGAAGTTGACACCATATTGCTTGCCAGCTCGAGTAACGACAACGTCTAATTCCGTACTCAAAGCATTAACTACAGAAGCACCAACACCGTGAAGTCCACCCGAGACTTTGTATCCGCCACCGCCGAATTTACCACCGGCATGCAGGATAGTGAAGACAGTTTCTAGCGCAGGCTTGCCTGTCTTCTTTTGGATATCGATCGGAATACCACGACCATCATCGGTAACGGTGATTGAATTGTCAGGCTCAACAGTCACTTCGATCTTTGTCGCAAATCCAGCTAAGGCTTCATCGATACCATTGTCGATGATTTCCCAAACTAGATGGTGTAAACCTTGCTTACTAGTAGAACCGATGTACATACCGGGTCTTTTACGAACAGCTTCAAGTCCTTCAAGGACTTGAATTTGGCTAGCGTCATATTCTTCAGCTAACTCTTCTTTTTTCTCTAGTTCAGCTTTTTTACTGTTTTCAGCCATTAAACTTCCTCCTGTTGAACTTTCCCATTAGTAATATTTAAAATATTCGGATTCTTAACGATCGATGAGTCGACATCTTCGAGCGACGTTGTTGTGATAAAGGTTTGAATGCCACGGCCGATCGATGAAAGCAAGTGCGTCTGACGTTTCTGATCCAACTCTGACAGAACATCATCCAATAAGAGGATTGGATAGTCACCCACTTGTTCTTTTATCAATTCCACCTCAGCTAATTTCAAACTCAGAGCAACCGAACGCTGCTGTCCTTGAGAACCGAAATCTTGAACGTTTTTATCGTTGATCAAAAATTTAATATCATCCCGATGTGGTCCGAATAGCGTCACACCGCGTTGAATCTCCTTTTGATAGTTATCCTTAAAAGCCTTCTTATAAATATCATATATATCTTCTAAAGATTTTTCGTTACTATCGTAAAAACTCGAGTAGACAACTTGCAAGACTTCTTGGTGATCAGTGATCTGGTCGTGGATCTTTGCAATGTGGACTTGCAGTTTTTTCAGAAAATCCAGACGTGTCCTGACCACTTCCGCGCAATAAGCTGCCAGTTGATCGGACAAAACCTCCAAATAAACTAGATCTTTGGTCTGATGGTGTTGAAGTTTTTTCAGATAGGCATTCCGTTGCTTCAAGACTTGTCGGAATTGACTGACAGTCTTCAAGTACTGTCCTGAGATCTGTCCAAACTCCATATCAATAAATTTCCGGCGGATACCAGGATTGCCTTTGACAATCGATAAATCCTCCGGAGAAAACAAAACAACGTTCAAATTTCCTATGTAACTAGATAATTTACGTTGTTCTAAATTATTCAGTTTTGCTTTTTTTCCTGACTTACTGATCACCAAGTCTAATTTTAGTCGACTAGAATTATCCTTGATCACAATACCGGAGATTCGGGCAAACTCACTACCCCATCTGATTAAATCTTTGTCGTTCGACGTTCGATGGCTTCTGGTCAAAGCTAAAAAATACATAGCCTCTAATAAATTCGTTTTACCTTGGGCATTATGTCCCAAAAAAACATTAATGTTCGGTGAAAAACCAATCGTCAAAGACTCGTAGTTTCGATAATCTTGAAGTCGAAGTTCTTTTATATACAACTATTCGATTTCAAAACTTTGATCATCGATTACGACTACATCGCCCTTGTGCAATTTCTTGCCGCGACGGTTTTCCGGTTCACCATTCAGAGAGACTGAATTCTCTTGCAAGAACCACTTAGCTTGGCCGCCAGTTGAAATTATCCCAGCATCCTTGAGTAGTTGACCTAATGTGATAAATTCAGTATCGATCGTTATTTTTTGCGACATATTAACACCCTATTTATTAGATTTATACCAGTAAAGACATACCATAATTATAGTTGTTTTCACTTTAAAAGACAACTGAAATGTAATTTATAGGCTCTCTAAGCAATTTTTGACAAAACTAGTATCCACCCACTAAAAAAGTTTTAAAAATCGCGTAAAGCAAAAAAGAACGCTTAAAACGTAATCAAGGGAAAAAAAAGCTCAGAACGAAATGTTCTGAGCTTTTTTCATCCAGTCAAGAAATTTAGAAAGTTCTCACTGGAGTGATCAGTTGTACAAAATTGTCTTTATCATCCACGGGACGAAGTGTAAATGGGTGTAATGGTGAGGTAAAACTCATCTCGATCATCGTGTTACTACCAAATGAACGTAGAGCGTCTTTCAAATAATCTGGATTAAAGGAAATATCCAAATCATCTCCTTCAAGGTTTTCAAAGTCTAAGACTTCTTCAACTGTACCTACTTCAGGAGAGTTGCCATAGAGTGTTGCTTTCTTGTCAGCTGACTTGATCTCCAATTTGATCACGTTATTGCGGCTTTCGTGTGAAAGCAATGAAGCACGTTCAACTGAAGCTAGTAGATTGGAAGTGTCAAATGTCAGACGGGTGTTGGAATCTTCTGGGATCAGACGGTCGGTTTCAGGATATCTACCATCCAATAGTCGTGAATAAAACATCACATTGTCAAAGCTATACAGAACTTGATTCTCAGAGATCGACATTGAGATCTCTTTGACCGAGTCACTGATCGTTCTAACTAATTCAATCAGACTCTTACCGGGAATGATCAAGTTGTATTCTTCTTCACTCGTGATGTTGATCTTTCTTTGTGAGAGACGATGAGAGTCGGTCGCAACCAGAGTCAGACCTTCGCTATTGATGATGAAGTTGACACCAGTCAAAACCGGACGGCTCTCTTGATTGGAGACGGCGATAACAGTCTGATTGATCACTTCTTTGAAGAGGTCTGTTGGGAAGAGCAATTGATTGTCCACTTCTACTTCGGGAAGCCGTGGATAATTATTTGCATCCAGACCATTGATAGTGAATTCAGAAACTCCGGATGTAATTAGAGTCTGATTGTTGTTCAAGACTTCTAATTCGAAGTTGTCACCAGGAAGTTTCTTGATGATCTCATTGAAGAAACGAGCTGGCAAGACGATTGCTCCAATACTTTCGATCTTGAGATCGTTGTCAGCATCATCCTTAGAAATAAAAGCAGTGATCGAGATATCAGAATTACTACCAGTGATAGTTAGACCTGATTCAGTTAAGTCGAGTTTCATCCCAGTTAAAATCGGAATAGTAGTTTTGGTTGAAATTGCACGTTGAACATTTGTAGTTTGATTGACGAATTTAGTACGATCAATTGAAAATTTCATTGACGCGTCTCCTTTTTAATTAATTAATATATAAATAGAAGTAGTAGTAGGTGCTGTGGATTCTGTGGAAAACTTATTTGAAGCCAACAACCTGTTGAAAACTACTTGTTATTAACAGCTGTGGAAAACTTTAGAAAAAGTGAAAAGTTATCAACATGTTAATTTCTCAGTTCATCCTTGAGTTCATTGACAGCCATTTTGATCTCATCATCTTTAATGACTAACTCGGCTATTTTATCACATGAATGCATAACTGTCGTATGATCTTTGCCGCCAAATTCCATTCCGATCTGTGGTAATGAACGATCGGTCAATTCTCTAGCTAGATACATCGCGATCTGACGGGGCACAACGATCGTTTTGACACGTTTTTTCCCTTTCAAGTCATTGATGGAAACGTGATAGTATTTTGCAACTTTATTTTGGATGTTCGCAATCGAGAGTCCCTTTTTCTCTTTTGAGAGTTTGAATAATTTCAAAGCATCCGCGGCGACTGATTTAGTTATATCAGCGTTTTCTAAAGTCGAATAAGCCTGAACTCTGATCAGGGCACCTTCTAATTCACGGACGTTAGTGTCGACTTGTTCGGCGATATAAGACAGAGTGTCATTTGGAATCTCCAGTTTTTCAGCCTCGGCCTTATTGCGCAAGATAGCAATTCTAGTTTCCAAGTCTGGGGCCGTGATATCGACTGATAGTCCCCATTTAAAGCGAGAAACTAATCGTTCTTGTAACTTTGGGATCTCATTTGGTAGGCGATCCGAAGTCATGACGATCTGTTTACCGTTGTCATGTAATTCGTTGAAAGTGTGGAAAAATTCTTCTTGTGTCCCCTCTTTTTCAGCGAAAAACTGAATGTCGTCTATTAATAAGAGATCAACATTGCGATATTCTTGTCGGAAATCATCCTGCGTTCTAGTTTGGATGGAATTGATAAAGTCGTTGGCAAACGTCTCACTCGTAACGTATTTGACTTTAGATCCGGGATCGATCTTGATCATTTGATGGCCGATGGCTTGCATCAGATGGGTTTTTCCTAGTCCTACACCTCCGTAGATGAATAACGGATTGTAAATGACTCCCGGTTCTTCAGCGACCGCTAGAGCAGCAGCGTGAGCCATTTGGTTACCTGATCCAGTGATGAAAGAATCAAAGGTGTATTTAGGATTTAGATGAGAGTTGTGGAAAACATGACCCTCATTTTTTTTGTCAGTTTCAGCTTTTCTTGGAGATTCTTCACGTGGCTGTTCACTTTTAGCGTGCTCATCTTCAGTTTCGATAACAGGATTGAGCTCGATTCCGTTCAGTTCATAAGAATAAATGGCAATGTCTTCGGCGTAGTGACGTTCCCAATAATCTTTGTGAAGTTCAGTCGGAACCGTAATGTGGATGTCGTTTCCTTGGATATACAAAGGTTTGGCACTTCCGACCCAAGTAGTGTAGCTGACTGAGGTAAGGTTCTTTTTAAGTTTTTCGGTCAAATAAGTCCAAAAGTCAGTTAATGCTGAATCGGATGAATTATTTATATTTTGCACGGATTTCCCCCCAATCACATTTGTGGATATTTTTTTACGGAAAAAAGACATGGTATATTTTAGCATTCTATATAATAGTTTTCCACAGAACAGATGTTTAAATTTATTTATTTTAACAAGCTGTTTATCAACAAGTTATTTAGCTGTGGATTTATGTTGATTTTTTGAGTTATCAACACAGTTATCCACAGATATGGAATCTGTAAACCCCTGATATGACGCCAAAAAAGCAACTTGGTAACTGGACTTTTTAACCTGTGGATAACTAAAACACAGTCAAAATCTTCGTGGGAAAAGAATGTTTAACTAGCTGTGGATAAAAATACTTGTTCGACTAATCCACAAATTATCCACAATCGATTTTGTTAAAAACTTTTCCGAACTTTTTGTGAAATTACTATTAACTATCCAAAAAAAATAGTTTAAATTGCTTGCAAAGCATGGTATTATATACGAGCAATTGTCTGAAGAAGTGAAATTTTAAATTAAAGTTTAAAGTCAGGAGGTTTATTGAATGACTACAAAGAGAACATTTCAACCTAAGAAGCGTCATCGTGAACGTGTCCATGGTTTCATGAAAAGAATGAGTACAAGTAATGGTCGCAAGGTTCTTGCAAGACGCCGCAAAAAGGGTAGAAAAGTATTATCAGCTTAGTTTTGAAGGATCACTAATTTTTGGTGGTCTTTTTTTATTACAACTTAAGAGACTATGGTGACATATGAGAAAAAGTTATCGCATTAAAAAAGAAAATGAATACCAATATGTCTATTCACAAGGAAAATCTTGCGCCAATCGCAATTTTGTTTTGTATCAGATCCCCAAAGAGGGCCAGAAACATTTTCGAGTGGGGTTATCAGTTGGTAAAAAAGTTTCCCATACCGCTGTTGGACGAAATCGTATCAAAAGATATGTTCGACAATCTTTATTGGAATTGAAACCAGAAATACCGGCTGAATTGGACTTCTTGATCATCGCAAGAAAACCAGCCGTGAACTTAGACATGTTTGAAACGAAAAAAAATATCGTACATTTACTGAAATTAGGTAAAATAATAGGGTAAGAAAAATATATAGACTTATAGGTGTAAAAGGTGAATAAAAAAAGCTTAAAGAAGTACTTAGGTGTTGCACTCTTATTGAGTGTGGTTCTAGTTTTAGCCGGTTGTTCCAACCTAAATGAGCCAATTACAAGTAACAGTACAGGATTCTGGGATCACTATGTTATTTATAGTTTTTCAAGATTTATTCTGTGGTTGGCATCACTGGTTGGAAACAGCTATGGTTGGGCAATTATCCTCTTTACTATCGTTATTAGAGTTGTCTTATTGCCGCTTAACTGGTTCCAGATTAGAAGTATGAACAAACAGATGCAGATCCAGCCACAGATGCAGGCTCTGCAAAAGAAATACTCTGACAAAGATGTCGATACACAACAGAAGTTACGTGAAGAAACACAGAAACTATACAGTGAAGCTGGTGTCAATCCGGTCGCAGGATGTCTACCATTAGTCGTTCAGATGCCAGTTATGTTCGCGTTGTATCAAGCGATTTACAAGACGACGCAATTGCGTGATGGTAGTTTCTTATGGATGCAGTTAGGTAAGGCTGACCCTTATTACATCATGGCGATCCTCGCTGCTGCCTTTACTTTCTTGAGTACTTACATTTCTAGTTACTCACAACCAACGCAAAACGCTACTACGAAGATGATGACTTACATCATGCCAATCTTCATCCTTGTACCAGCCTTGACATTCCCATCTGCTATCACACTTTATTGGGTTGTCACTAATGCGTTCCAAGTTCTCCAGACATTGGCTTTCCAAAATCCTTTCAAGTACCGTCGCGAAAAGAGGGAAAAGGAAGAAGCAGAACGTGAGAAACAACGTCGACTCAGAAGAGCCAAAAAACGTGTTTACAAGCGTCGTAAATAATTGACAATTTGAACAAATGTCGTTAAGATGTTTTAGAAATTTGTTTTGAAAATTGTTATATATAGAAAAGTAGTCAAAGTGCTTTTCCGCCTTAGGCGGATTATGCACTTTTTTTGTGCCTTAAAACACAAAAAAAGCCGCAGAGATTTCAAAAATGAATTCAATAATACTACTGAATAAACAATTCAAAGGAGATTATGATGGCAACAGTTACCGAATATGACACAATAGCAGCTATTTCGACTCCACCGGGGGAGGGCGGTATTTCTATCGTCCGTGTTTCTGGTGATCAAGCACTTGAGGTCGCACAAAAAATCTATAAGGGCAAAGATCTAGCAAAAGTTCCAACACATACGATCAATTATGGCCATATCTACGATCCGACTGATAACAGTCTCGTAGATGAGGTCATGGTATCCGTGATGCGTGCCCCTAAGACTTTTACGCGTGAAGACATCGTGGAGATCAATACACACGGTGGGATCGTACCTACGAATAAGGTCTTGCAACTATTGATCGGTGCCGGTGCACGCATGGCTGAACCGGGTGAATTCACTAAGCGCGCCTTCTTGAATGGTCGTATCGACCTAACTGAGGCCGAGTCCGTCATGGATCTGATCCGAGCTAAGACAGACAAGGCGATGCAAGTTGCTGTCAATCAACTAGATGGTAATTTGAACCATTTGATCTCTAATCTACGTCAAGAGATCCTCGATGCTTTAGCTCAAGTTGAAGTCAATATCGACTACCCAGAATATGATACTGAGCAGATGACCACGAAGATGTTGTTAGAAAAGGCCAGACTGGTCGGGACTAATATCGATAGTCTTCTCAAGACTGCGGATTCGGGTGAGATCTTGCAACATGGACTAGCTACTGCGATCGTTGGTAAGCCTAACGTTGGTAAATCTAGTTTGCTGAACCGATTATTGGACGAAGATAAGGCGATCGTAACAGATGTTGCTGGGACGACCCGTGATGTCGTTGAACAGTATGTCAATATCGACGGTGTACCTCTGAAATTGATCGACACGGCTGGTGTCCGTGATACTGATGATAAGGTCGAAAAAATCGGAGTCGAACGCTCGATCAAAGCGCTGAATGAAGCTGATTTGGTGATCTTAGTGATCGACTCAAGTCGTGACCTAGAGGCAGACGACCTTGAATTATTGAATGCCACAAAAGAGAAACGTCGGATCATCATCTTCAATAAGAATGACTTAGTACCCGTTATAACGCCGATGGACGTCAAGCAATTGAAAGACGACGATATTATTTTGGTCACTTCTGCTATCAAAAATGACGGTATCGACCAGATCAAACAAACGATCGGTAAGATCTTCAACGCCGGGATCGAAGACAGTAGCACTGACGTGATCATTACCAGTGCCCGTCAAGCGGGATTATTGCGTCAAGCCAAAGAAAACTTGAACGACGTGATCTCTGGAATCGAAGCGGGGATGCCGATTGACTTAGTTCAGATCGACATGACTTCTTGTTGGGATACATTAGGTGAAATAACTGGTGAGAGCTACCCAGACGAATTGATAACACAATTGTTCTCACAATTCTGCTTAGGAAAATAGAAAATAGGTGAAAGAATGCAAGTAAAGGAATTTGATTCAGAGAATTACGATGTAGTCGTTGTAGGAGCCGGACATGCTGGTTCTGAGGCTGCCTTAGCAAGTGCCCGTATGGGTCAAAAAACACTCTTAGTTACGATAAATTTGGACATGGTAGCATTTATGCCATGTAACCCTTCAGTCGGAGGACCTGCCAAAGGGATCGTAGTTAGAGAAGTCGATGCTCTCGGTGGTGAGATGGCTAAGACGATCGACAAGACTTATATCCAGATGCGGATGTTGAATACCGGTAAGGGTCCAGCAGTCCGTGCCTTGCGTGCTCAAGCAGATAAGAACTTATATCACCGAATGATGAAAGAAACTTTGGAAAATGAGCCTAATTTGACTTTGCGTCAGGGGATCGTTGACAAATTGATCGTGGAAGATGGCGTCTGTAAAGGTGTCGTTACCGCTACTGGTGCCAGATACCATGCCAAGTCAATCGTCTTGACAGCCGGTACTTCATCACGTGGTAAGATCATCATCGGAGAGTTGATGTACTCATCTGGACCTAACAACAGTATCCCATCGATCAAATTATCTGAAGACCTTGAGAAAAATGGCTTCAAATTGACTCGCTTCAAGACAGGAACGCCACCACGAGTGAACAAGTCTACGATCGACTTCGATAAGACCGAAGAACAACCGGGTGACAAGGAACCAAATCACTTTTCTTTCGAGACACCTGATTCACAATATTTGAAAGACCAACTTTCATGTTGGATGACTTATACTAATGCGACGACACATTCGATCATTCGTGAGAACCTAGATCGTGCGCCAATGTTCTCTGGAGTGATCAAAGGTGTCGGTCCTAGATACTGTCCTTCAATTGAAGATAAGATCGTTCGTTTCGCTGACAAGCCCCGCCATCAGATCTTCTTGGAACCTGAAGGCAAGGATACTGAAGAATATTACGTGGGTGACTTCTCGACTTCGATGCCAGAAGAAGTCCAATTGAAGATGTTACATTCAGTCGCTGGCTTGGAAAATGCCAAGCTGATGCGTCCAGGCTATGCGATCGAGTACGATGTGATTGAACCATGGCAATTGAAGTTGAATCTTGAGACCAAAGTCGTTAAGAATCTCTTCACCGCTGGTCAGATGAATGGTACTTCGGGTTATGAAGAAGCTGCTGGTCAAGGATTGATGGCTGGTATCAACGCTGCTTTGCGGGCGGAAAACAAAGAACCATTTATTTTACGTCGTGATGAAGCATACATCGGCGTTATGATCGACGACTTAGTTACTAAGGGAACTAACGAGCCATATCGCCTGTTGACTAGCCGAGCAGAATATCGATTGATCTTGCGCCACGATAACGCTGATCTGCGTTTAACTGACAAGGGTCATGATCTTGGCTTGATCAGTGAAGACCGTTACATTAAGTTCAATGACAAACGTAACGCTACAGAACAAGAACTAAAACGCCTGAATCGTAAGATGATAACACCTAAGATGGCTGAACCATTCATGGCTAGCCATAATTTGAAAAGCCTCAAGGACGGCATCTTAGCCGACCATCTTTTGAGACGTCCGGAAGTCCATTATGAAGATATCATCGATATGGTCGGTGATCCTGAGGAGGGACCAGTCGATCGTCGTGTGAAAGAACAAGTGGAGATTGCTATCAAGTATGCGGGCTATATTAAGAAAGAACAGATGAAGATCGAACGATTGAAAAAGATGGAGTCGAAGAAGATCCCTGACCGTATCGACTATACGAAAGTCCCTTCATTAGCGACTGAGGCTGTTCAGAAGTTGAGTAAGATCACTCCGGAAACGATTGCTCAAGCCAGCCGTATCAGTGGTGTCAACCCAGCTGATATTGGTATTTTGAGCGTCTATATCGAACAAGGTCGGATCGCCAAGATATCGTAAAAAACGAGTTGATTAAAATTATTCTGATAAGATTAAATTAATATTTATTATAAGTTTTTATTGAAAATAAACTAAAATCTATGCTAAAATTAATTTACTAAGAAATAGAAATGCGAGCCAAGCACAGCCATAATGACTGCAACTTGACCCGCATTTTTTGTCAGGAGGGATTTTATTAGCTACTATACAAAAGAGACCAAGGAAATTTTAAAGGACTTAAACGTTGAACGTACCAAAGGTTTGAGTCAAAAAGAGGCACAGTACCGACTGGAAAAGAACGGTCGAAATGAACTGGCTCAAGAAAAAGAAGTTTCTAAAATAAAACTGTTCTTTAAGAGTTTTAAGGAACCGATCGTAATTATCCTGTTGATCGCGATCGCATTAGCGATTTTTAGTTCGATCTATGATTTTCAGGTTACTAAAAATATCAAACACGCATGGGCTTCAGTCTATGAAGCAATCGCCATCGTGGTAATAATTTTTGTGAATGCTTTTATTTCGTTTTATCAAGCCAACAGTGCACGAAAATCACTGGCGGCTTTGCAAGAGATGTCACATCATCATATCAACACCTTGCGAGATGGTAATTGGCAGCTGGTCGACACGACCCAATTAGTTCCCGGTGACATCGTGAGCGTTAAGATGGGTGACTTCATCGAAGGTGACGTTAGATGGTTGCGAGTGTCAGAATTACAAGTCAACGAATCACATTTGACCGGTGAAGCAGATGCGATCATCAAATCAATTGTGCCATTATCCAAAGATGCCCAGTTAGGCGACCGCACGAATATGGGTTATTCAGGTTCGACCGTCGTTAACGGTAGTGGGATCGGGGTGATCGTGCAAACGGGGATGACGACTGAGTTAGGTAAGATTGCCGGATTACTTCAAAAATCTCCTGATTCCAAAACTCCGATCGAGAAGAATGTTTCGGCACTAGCAAAGAAATTGATGTTCATGGCGGGTGGGATCATTATCTTTACGATCCTCTATGACATCATCAAAGAATTCCTCAATACTGGTGCAATTCAGGTCAACAAGATCCCGGAGATCTTATCTAGTGCGATTGCACTAGCTGTGGCGGCGATACCAGATGCCATGCCAGTTGTTTTGTCGATTGTCTTGACGATCGGCGCAACCATCCTGTCGCGCAACAACGGCCTGATCAAGTCACTCAATAGCGTTGAGACTTTAGGTGCTACGTCATATATTGCCTCAGATAAGACGGGGACTTTGACGAAGAATCAAATGACCGCCGTTAAATTTTGGACTAACAATGCGACTTTTGAAGTCGAGGGACGCGGCTACGACCCAATTGGTGAGATAGCTCCTCTGACGAGTGACCGCAACTATCAGAGCTTCTTAGAAGCCGCAGTACTCGATAATGAAGCTGAGATTCGACAAGATGAGGACCAAAATTGGCAACCGTATGGTAATCCAACTGATGTCTCCTTAGTAGTCCTGGCCGCCAAGGCTGGTATCACACGTAGTGAACTACTCGAAAAGAATAATGATCGTGACATCGACGTCGTAAGGATCTTGCCATTTGACAGTAAGCGCAAGATGATGAGTGTCGTGATCGAAAAAGATGGTGCTTATCAAGTCATTACCAAAGGAGCACCGGATGTTATTTTGAAAAAATCCGACCAGATCTTATTGGATGATGAGATTCGCCCAATTGCGAAGTATCGTCAGAAATTCGACAGTAAGATTTTGGAATTCGCAAATGATGCGCTGAGAACACTGGCAGTCAGTGTCCGTTCAGTGGATGAAAAAATAGCTTTGCACGGAACGGCACAGGAGTTGGAGCAACATCTGACCGTTCTTGGAATTGCCGGTATCATCGATCCACCTAGGGATGAAGTGAAAGATTCAGTAGAAAACTTGAACCAAGCTGGTATCCACGTGGTGATGATCACTGGTGACCATGCGGCCACAGCTCGTGCGATCGCCTATCAATTAGGTATCGTCGATGACAAGGAAGCAAAAGTTGTAGAAGGTAAGCAATTGGAGGAAATGACAGATGATGAATTATTCGAAATCGTTCCTGATACCTACGTCTACGCACGGGTGACACCAGAGCATAAGCAACGGATTATCAAACAATTGCAACGTCACGAAGCCGTAGTTGCGATGACGGGTGATGGTATCAATGACGCCCCAGCTCTGCGAGCAGCTGATATTGGTATCGCGATGGGGATCAATGGCACTGAAGTAACGAAGGATGCTGCGGATCTGGTCTTGCTGGACGACAAGTTCACCACCATCGAAAAGTCAGTTCAGTCTGGGCGTCGTATCTTCGCCAACATTCGCAATTTCATGCGCCAAGAGTTAGTAACGAATGTGGCTGAAGTCTTGTCACTAGTTTTGGGAGTGATATTAATCGCTCGTCCGATCGGACAGATCACGGAGACGACTCCAACCTTAACAGCATTGATGGTCTTGTGGGTCAACATGATCAGCGATTCATTACCATCATTTACCTTAGGATACGACAAACCCGAAGGGGACTTGATGAAGCAGAAACCGCGTAATACGCAAAAATCGATCTTAGACGGCATGCTCGGACGTATCTTCGTTCGCGGTATCGTCATGGGACTGATGGTATTTCTCGCCTTCGTTTGGGCTGCTAAGAGGGGGATGTCGATTCCCGAAGCACAGACGATTGCTTTCTTAACACTTGTTTTTGGACAACTATGGCACATTTTTGATGCCCGTAGTAATCGAACGATTTTTAATCGCCGACCATTGGAGAATAGTCGCTTGAATTTAGCAGTAGCTTTTGCAGCGACTAGTTCGATTTTGGTGACAGTCTTCCCATTCTTCAATAAAGTTATGGGAACAACTTCGTTAGATCCATTAATGTATCTAGCGATAATCTTGATCTCCGCTATCCCCACCTTTGTTATTTCAGGGATCAAGTTGGTAGTTTTGAATATCAGAGAAGGAAAATAATAAATTTTCAGAAGAGCTAGTCATGATTCATTTAAAAATCATGACTAGCTTTTTTTATAAATAAATCCAATTACTCTCGAGGACAAATATTAATTAATAAATAGTTTCATACAAGATATAGTATAAAATTAACCGCCGACTACCATATGTTCCACATGAAACAATTTGCTTCAAAATCGCGTTGTTTCAACATTTATTTGTAAGCGATGACAGAGATTTGGTACACTAATCTGGAAAGTTGAGGTTACGATATGGAAAAAATAGGTGTCATGGGATTAGGGAATATCGCACAGAAGGCATATTTACCAGTAATGGCTAGTTTACAAGATCAGTTTGAATGGCATTTGACGACTAGAAATGTCGAGAAGGGGGAAGCTCTGTGTGCGAAATATGGTTTCAATCATTTACATCAAACGTTGGAACAGCTGATCGATGAGAAGCCACTGGCTGTTTTTGTCCATACACCAACGAAGACGCACGAGGAGATCATCACACAATTATTGCAGGCGGGAATCAATGTTTACGTTGATAAGCCCGTTTCTGAGGATTTGGCAGTAGTTGAGAGATTGTATCGATTAGCGGATGAAAACAATCTGATGCTGACCTGTGGTTTCAATCGCCGTTTCGCACCATTCAATCAAGAACTCAAACAGATTGCTGACAAAAGAACGATAGTTTCTGAAAAAATCAGAGCCAAGGCTCTGGAGCCAGTTAAATTTGCGATCTTTGATTTAATGATACATTCAGTCGATACCGCACTTTATTTGATGGACGAACCGATTCAAACTGCCACAAATCACTTGGTAGTTAAAGATGGCAACCTAGAGCAAGGCTACATCACTCTGACCTCTACACATGAACAAGTGCAAATCATAACCAATATGATCGGCTCGGTGAACTTAGAGAAATCGACCGTTCAAGGGGTAGGTGGTCGTTCGGAAGTCACGAATCTAAATTTATTGAATCAATATCAGACGCAGAGCACGACCCAGATCGCCCGCCCGGACTGGGAACGTAATTTAGTTACGAGAGGCTTTGAACCAATCATCTTAAAATTCTTAGCAGCTGTTTCAGGTGGCTTAGAAAATCCAGTCAAACCAGAGTCGGCTATTTTGAGTCATAAGCTCTGTTCTGACTTATTGAATAGTTAACACTATATCTAGTGAGAACGAATGTTCAAAATACCATATGTTCCATGTGAAACAATTGGGATGAAAAAAAGCGATTAGGAAAACCCTAATCGCTCTTTTATTATGCTTTTCGATAACCATAGGCGAAGTAAATAATGATACCGATGGCAAACCAGCCGATAGAAGCAATCCACGAATTAAGACTGACTTGAGTCATCAGTAGGACACAGAGTCCGGCTGAAATAGCTGGAAACCAAGGATACAGCGGCACTTTGAAGCTACTCTCTGGAACATCTGTCCGATGTCGAAGCTTGATCACACCGATCGACACGAAGACGAATGATAATAAAGTCCCGATATTGACTAAGCTAGTCAGTTCCTTCAACGAAACGAAACCACCTAATAAGACGGCTAAGATCGTGATGGCATTCAGCGAAGTCATCGGCATCTTGGATTTGTCGTCGATTTTGCCGAAGACCTCAGGGATGAGTTTGTCCCGACCTAAGGCATAGACTAGTCGTGAACCTCCATAGATGGTGTTCAACATCATTGTGAACATCCCGGCTAAAGCACCGATACTGATCAAGAAAGTGATCTTACTGAGGCCAACTTGTCGCAGGGCAAAGACGACAGGATCGGAGACGTTCAATTGTCTATAATTGACCATCCCCGTCAAAACTGCCGCCATGATCAAATATAGAGCCGCACAGATAGCTAGAGAAATCATGATTCCGGCAGGGATATTCTTCTGAGGGTTCTTGACCTCTGGCGCTGATGAGGGGATAACGTCGAATCCTAAGTAGGCAAAGAAGACTAAGGCGGCGCCTTTGACGACCCCTAGACCACCCATAGGGAAGTACGGCTGGTAATTTTTGGGTTCGATATAGAATAGACCAATAATGATGAAGGCGATGATGACTGCCAATTTGATAAAGACGACGACGGTATTCATGCGAGCTGACGATTGGACACCGCGTCGTAACAAGAAGTAAATCAAGATCAAAACGACGATCGATGGCAAGTTGATGAAGGTCCCTTCACTGGGGATGAAAGGTCCTGTCAAAGCGTGCGGCATATGGACGCCAAAATTATTGAACATACTGACGAAATAAGCCGAGAATCCAGATGAAACTGCCGCTACTCCGAGGATGTATTCTAGGCACAAAGCCCAACCAACGATCCACCCAGGAAACTGTCCAAAAATAATACTGCCGTAGGAATAGGTACTCCCTGCAACGGGAAACGTTGATGCTAACTCCGCAAAGCACATCGCAGCTAGGACGCAGACGACGGCCGCAAGGATAAAGGAAACGGTGATCGCGGGACCGGAAGTAGAGTAGGCCACGATACCTGGTAAAATAAAGATCCCAGTACCGATGATCGAACCGATCCCCATGGCGATCAAATTATTTTTGGTTAATGTTTTTGAAAAATGAGCGTCATTAGCCATGTAATTTTTATAATCTGCTTTTTTGAATAATTTTTTTAACATAATTTCTCCTCAACCTTTACTAGGCTACTGGTTTTGCTACATTTATGTCAATAAAAAATAGCCTTTTGAAATAAAAATAATTATTCCAAAAGACTATTTATTTTTGCTTAAAAATTTAGTTTTAAAGTTTTGATGCTGCAGCATCGTCAAGAATCAAAGTTACGTCTGGGTGATTTTGTAGTGCACTTGCGGGAACGTCTTCAGTTACAGGTCCGTTGACAGTAGCAGCGACTGCATCAGCTTTGTTCTCACCATATGCAACCAGGATGATCTTCTTAGCTTTGAGGATCGAGCCGATACCCATTGAATAAGCATAACGGGGAACGTCTTTTTCGTCAGCGAAGAAGCGCTTGTTAGCTTCGATAGTTGAGTCAGTTAGAGAAACCTTGCTAGTCTTGCCATCAAGTGGAGAACCGGGTTCGTTGAAGCCGATGTGACCATTTCTACCAATACCTAATACTTGTACATCGATCGGATTGTCTTCGATGATCTTGTCGTAGTCTGAAGTAGCGGCTTCTGCGTCAGGATTAGAACCATCAGGAACGTATGAGTCCTTGAATGGTTTCTTGCTGAATAGATGTTCCTTCATGAAGTAGTGATAACTTTGTTCGTTATCAGCAGTTAGACCAACGTATTCGTCTAGGTTAACTGATGTCATGTTTGAAAAATCAATGTCGCTGCTAGTCATTTCGTTATAGAGAGTGATGGGGCTACTACCAGTTGCCAGTCCCAATACCTTGGCACCATTCTTGATAGCTGAAGCGATGATATTGAATGCTTCCTTACCGCCTAATTCTTGATCTTTAACTTTAATAATGTTCATATCCATAATCTCCCATCTCTTTGTCTGGTCTAGTCCAATTTAACGTTTTTTGTCGAAAAAGTCAATAAAAATCATCGTGAATCATAAAAAAACTAAAAACTTCAGCATAATCAATGCAAAGTCAGGCGAATTTCGGTATATTTTTGATAGTGAGAAAAATTAAAGAGGCTTAAAATTGGAAAAAATATATGAAGTAACTAGTGGTAAGGTAAATATCAAAATCACCGGTGACCTTGAGAGCGACAAGCGGATCATCGTCTTGATACCGGGCATCAATGGCACCGTTGAATACTATAACGATATCACACCTTATCTTCAAAAAAAATACACTGTCATCGCTATGGACCTGTTAGGTCAAGGGAAGTCTAGTCTTTCTAAGACTGATGAATATGACATGGATACGCAAGCTTGGGCTATGCTCGAAGGGATCGCCAGATTACGCATCACTGATAACATGTTGCTGTTCGGATATGGTATCGGTGGCTTAATTGCCAATAGAATGGCAGAATTACGTGATTTCAGCGTTTCTAAACTAATCCTACTCAATACACCAGCTAATGAAAAATACGCTGAGATGGACGCAAATTCATCGTTTGCGGCAATACCAGTATTGGGTAAGATGGCTAAATCACCAGTCAAGTCCAACCTGTACTTTGCCAAGGATTTTGACACTAGCAAGTTGAAGAACCCAAACGTCATCAATGACGCTGCTAATACCGTTGACCGTAAAGTGGCTAAGAAGTTGACGAAGATGGCCGATGATTACTTAGATCAAAAGGCAATGAACAAACGCCTTCGTGCTACCGACTTGCCAACCCTAGCCATCTTCTCTGATGACGATCAGATCTTGACCGAAGCAGGGATCAAAGATGCTAAAGCAACTATTGGTAGAGTACCACGTTTGATGATGAAAGATCTGAAAGATGCCGGTCATGCAGGGATGTTAGAACAACCCGAAGAAGTCGCAAAAATGATTATTGACTTTGATGAGAGTGTTGAAGACGTTGTTAAGATCGACATGTAGTTTTTGAAATTTTAATATGATATAAAAAATCCGCCTGATTATAAGTTTATAATCGGACGGATTTTTAGCATATGGTGAATGCTGTTCTAATTACATGAATGACGAACTTCTAAAACACAGTACTACAATGTAGTCGGTATTTAGATGAACTTTTTGCATTCAAACAATTCTAACATAATATGTTACAAAAGTTGGTTTAATAATGCTATATATTGTTTAACACATATATGAAATTATGCACATGGTAGGTTCTAAGCTACATGAAATGACGTACTACTAAAACCCGATCATTAAAATAGAATTAACTATATCCGGTTCTAAGCTACATGAAATGACGTACTACTAAAACTGGGAGCTACTGTATCCAGCGCCTTGTAGTGGTTCTAAGCTACATGAAATGACGTACTACTAAAACATTAACTAAATTGCGAGTTATCCTATCATTGGTTCTAAGCTACATGAAATGACGTACTACTAAAACTAAACTTAATACTACTATTGAAATGTATATGGTTCTAAGCTACATGAAATGACGTACTACTAAAACCCTTTTATTATCGCCTTTTTTTCCAGCCTCGGTTCTTAACTACATGAAATTAGCCAGCAATAAGCTCTTAATACAAACAGATAGCATAAATTAAGTATATCATGCATTATTATTTGTAATATAAGTTAATAATCAAATCGAACATGATCTTCATCTATCGAATAAGTTTGAAAATCGGCACGAGGATCCTTTAACGTCAATGGATACGATTCAAAACTCACCACAGATAATTCAAGTGATTTCAAGTAATCATTAACCTCACTTAACTGTTGAGGACTACATAAGCGTTCCAAATTATAAAATAAGACTAATTTTTTCTGACTAAATTCTGAATAAAACCTAATAATTGATTGAAGTTTATCATAATAGTTATCCCAATTATCAGCATCTAATTGTAAACCCTTAGATTTCAACAGTTTTGTCAAATCAGACATTAGATTGTATTCAAAATCTACTTCGTAATTTATCACAGAGTCAAAAACCAATTCGTTAATTTGTTGGTTTATCTTTTCGATTTTATCCTTATTGATAATCTTGGTATCTTCAATGATTTTTTCAAAAACTAACTTGGAATTACTAGTAGAATTGATTTCAAAGCTAGGTAGGTCACCAACCATAGCTATTTGTTTCAACGATGATTTCAAATCGATATCTTCACCCATGAAGAAATGAATGATCTGGTCCACATCGTCTAGAAAAGTTTCATGGTGTTTTAATTGATTGATCCTAAACATCAAAGAGGAGAATTCTTCCTTACATTGGATGTTCAAAAACGTCAGACCATAATCAATTTCAAAAGGTTCATAAGGGTAGATGGTTATAGTTGCAGGAATCATATGACCACCAACCTTTCGAATTTTTTCTGCGGTTCATTACTCTGACTTCCGCAAATGAATTTCATGGATGTATATTGTTTTTCAGTGATAGTAAGAGCTTGAATCAGCCCTTTGTGTGGTGCGTAGAGACTGATCTTGTTTATCAAAAAGTTAGCTGCCGTTTTGTCGATCAGCAGACAGGAATAGATCGATTCTTGATCCATTGAAAAGCCATCTTTCTTGAGTTTTTTTAAAAACTGCCGATAATTTCTCCGGTCTTGTGATGTTAAAGTAGGTAAGTCGAACATAATTATCAAACGCATTGCTCTACACCTCATCTTTGAATTCCACCTTAGCTAAAGATAGCTTCCTGGCATCTAAGAACTTAAAACAATTTTGTACGTGCTGGTTGATGGCATTTTTTAAAATATAATTCTTCTCGTTATAAACGATTTCTTTTTCTAGTACGGCTAGTATTTCTAATTTCGTTGCCTCGTCGAAGTCAGCATCTTGATTTTCGATCACGATCTGGTCGACGAATTGGCGAAAGGGTTCCATCAGATCACTAGAAAGGTTGAAGTCGTTTTGGTTACTGTGATGGTGGATGCCCAATTGAGTCAGATAACCTTGAGCAATGATCTCTTGATTGACAGATGACAAGAGTATCGTGTAGCCATAGTTCAGCATCTTATTGATATTATCTTCCTTGTTGCCACGAGAGAAATCACTGCCAAAAAGCTCAGTAAAGTAATGCATGGCAACGACCGCTTCACGATTAGTTCGATCATTATCTTTCATGTCGTGGAATATTTCGGTGACCTTGGCCGTATCCAACTGTTGTTTTTTAAAAGCATGATTTGATTTTCAATTTTGTTAGTAACTATATTCGTCCATAAAAGTTCTTTTTTAGGAATAGACCAAGAGAATTGGGTATTAATATTCTGATTTCGACTGACGTTAGAATAATAGCCATTTAATTCAGCACAAGGATTGTGGTCATTGTCACAAAATATTATTTTGATATCAGCTTCTATTAGCTTAGTAATCAGATAACCAGTAATGACTGACTGTGTCGTTGCGACGACGATACAGTTGATATGGTGAAAGGGTATTTCAGTAATATTATTGGTAGTCTGTATTAATAGATGATTAGATTTATAAGATAATTTTGATTTAGAAGTTACATAGACCGTTTCCCATCCCATTAATGTTCTCCTTTTAATTGCATTTTATTAAGTAGTGACTTATAATGAACTTGTTCTAACTACATGGAATGACGTACTAAGTTAAAATCAACATTTATGTTACCTAGTCTTAATTGACTGCCTCCGCGCGGAGGCTTTTTTTTTGCCCTTTTTTTAGTCAATGTGGATTCTAGTCTCGAAGAGTCCGGTTGGTGATTGGTAGATCAAATCAGCGTTTGATAATTCCACGCCATTATTCTTTTGCATACGGCCAAATCTGGTAGATGAAATATTACCGAAATTTTTTAAATTGGCAGTTTCGGAAGTTGCTCTGGTTAACTTAAGTAATTCTTCAAGTACCTTCACTTTGTCGGGGATGGATAGTCCCGTGAATTCATCTTGGTTATCACTGAGGATCATTAACTCTTTTGAGTATAAAGGATAATATTTATCCAGATGTTTTAATATATTACTATAAATATGGTCTAAGAAATTTGGATCGAAATAACTAAGTATCAATCTATAATTTTCGACACTTTTACGGTCAAGTAATGACAAGAGTGCGACTTCATCAAATGGTAAGAATAATTGTTGCGCGTTAGCGATTTCTTTACCTGATTGTAAGGTGATTTTACCCATACTTTCACTATTAACCAGTTGGTTGAGCGGTATTTTATCTTTCAGTACTTTGAGCGATTTACTTTTTGGATACTTCTCCTGTAAATATTGCAATAGATCGATATTACCAGCATCTATTTCTTTAGCAATTCTTACAGGAATGTTATTAGTTTTGTTTTTACCATCTAGCTCAAATAAAGCTGCATAGGCAGTAACATCACCACTATATCCACCATAAATAAGAGTATCACGGTCTTTTTTCAGCGCGATAAGTTTGGTCTTAGTTTTACTATATATTGTTTGATCGTAAAGCATGCCATCATTAACGATGGTTTTTTTAGTAATATTGTATTGCTTATAAGTGAAGGCTTTGCGGATGCTGTCTTTTATCTTTTGGTCCCAAATGATTTCTCCATTCTTATCAGTTTGGACTTTACCATTGAACATTGAACCTATGATGAAACCGTTACTAGCATATTTAGGTATCTTTCCATTCTTTTTCCGTGTCTCTTTTTTCAAATCCTCAAAGAATTTGGAATAGGCATCAAAAATCAATCTGCTACTATCCTTTGGATATTTCTTGAGTTGATACATACCTACGATAGTAGCAATGTAGGCATCCTGAGCGTGATGTGTATCATTTACGTTTCTATTTTTAACAAACTCCGGGTATTGATAGTGATAAGTTTCCTCGTTGAAGTTACTGAATGCTTTTCGGAAGCCCGTGCCTAAGCCAGCACGAGTTTCTATTATCCTTGTATCGTGATAGATCAATCCTAAAATACTGGCGACATTTTTAACCACCTGTGAAGTCTGTACTAATTGCCGATTAATGAAATGTTCTTTTTGCTTCTTAGAAACATGGGTTCTAGTTAGATTAGCGAATTTCTTGGGACCCATTAAACCAGCTTCTTTGAGATATTTCCAACGTTCGAGATTGTTCTTAATAATATCTTCAGATAATAGTAAGTCATCCGCTTTTCTTTGATTTTCTCCCATCTTTACTAAGGCTCTATTCTCAAGGGAATTGTCTTTGATATAGGACTGTGGCAAAATATGATCGACTTGATATTTAGTGCCAAATATTTGATTGATATCTAATTCAGAATCACTATACAAACTCTTGCCCATTTGTGAGAAGTAAAGCATGAGTCGGTCGTTGGACAAGAAGTTTTTATTTTCTTTCAACATATCCTTTAATTCCTTGCTAGGGTAGATTCTAGTCTTTAATTCAGGGCTTAATTGTTTAGCGATTTTTTCAAGCTCTTTATATTTCTTATCCAACTGGTGATATCTGGTCTGAGAAACATTGCTATCTTGATCCTCACGAGTGAACTCGATAAATATATATTTGGGATCTTGTTTCATGACGGAGACGATGTCTTGAACTATGGCAAGGGATTGCCAAACTCCGCGTTTCAACGCGGGAGATAGATGAAGGTCATCGATCAAATCCTTTTTGTTTCTTTGACTACTATTAGCATCAGAATATTCTTCGATTTGAGATTCAAAGGTATATTTGTCACCGTGTAAAACTTCCATGAAATTACTATTGGTCAACCACATTAAATCTAGGATAGAACGACTGGCAGGTTGATGCTCATTTTCCATCTTTACATCAGTAGTCAATTCAGTAAGTAATTTTTTGGATAAGCGGCCCCATCCTCGATAACGAATAGCTGATAATTTTTCGATCTGCTTGTCAGTATAGAGTCCAGATGATGTCAACTTTAACTTCAATATTTTTTTATCTTCGAAAATAGTTTGCCATTCGATGATTTCTTCCAGTTGTTCTTGATTTTTAACGTCATCTACGAACTTCTGCCCGAAAATAGACACTAGTTTGCGATAACTGGAGAGGCTGGATAGAAACTTTGATTTATCTGCGAGACCCTTTATTTCCGGTGCTGAGTAATAGCTATTTTTTATCAGCCAATTTTTAAGTAGGGTGGTTGAGACATTGACGTGGGTTTTAAATAATTCATTGAAAATAGCTTGTTTGGTTGAAACTTCCAGACGTTGGCCGGGTTTGTTATCTTCTTCCGCACTAGTAATTCTAATATTGTTCAGTTCATTGATAACTTCATATCTCTGATAAATAAGACTATTTTTGGGAATTACAGGTTCTCCCACCAAAAAAGGATCGGTTCCCGTCATCCGCTTAATAAAATTGTTTGAAGATTGTTCTCGATCGACTTTTTCATCAAAGTTCCATGGTCGGATTTTACCTGCAGATTTTCTAATCATCCAAGCAAATTTGCTCTTGTCCTGGCTTTGTAATGGTCCGACATAATAGGGAATACGAAAGTTTACTAGTGAGAGAATCTTATCTCTGTCTTGTTTCAAAAATGGATAATATTTTTCTTGATTGTTCAATATTTGGATCAATTCGCTCTCGTTCAATTGATAGGGAATAACTCCATTGTCGGGAGTGCGCTGTTTGAGTAGATATTTTTTTAGCTCGATTTTTATCAGGGCGTTTTTGGCATCAATATTTTCTTTTTTTCCTAGATACTTTTGAAGCTTTTTATAAAAATCTTCTTGGTTATATTTACCAACATTAATATATTTGTCATATGATTCTCTAGCGTCCTTAACAGCTGTTCGATCAGGGTCATCTCGCCAGATTTTTTTAAGTTTTTGTAGATCATCGTGATGTTCTTGATATTTCTTAACTTGGGCAAAACTTAAATATTCCTCGTTATCGAGTATGTCATGCAAGATGATGACACTGTAAATAGAGCGAGCAAATAAAATAAGATTAAGTTGTTCTTCACTTAAATATTCCTCAATGTCCATTAAATCAGACTCAATGGTTTTATCAGATAATGATATTTTCACTTCGTCGATTTCGTCTAATGAAAATAATTTAACTAGGTCGGATTTGTTGCCCGCTAGTAAATTAAATAATTGAGTATATATCTTTTTGGTATTTTTGTCAGGCTTCAATAAATCAAGGATATTTTTTGTTTTTGTTGAAGGATTCAGGTCATCATCAAGCAGGATCTTACTGATGCTAGAAAAATCGGCATCTTCTGGTAAGTTGATTCCGAATTCTGCCAGCAAGTTATTTAATTCAAGTAAGTTATTATCGAATCCAGCGCTGATTTTGGAAACATCGAATTTTTGATTTTCTTTCACGAAATTACCACGATATTTAACAATATTATGAATAGCTAAATAAATTAATCTTATATCTTGTTTTTGAGGATTTTCGATAAGTTCTTTTCTTAGATGGAAAATTGTCGGAAATTTATTATAATAATCAACATCATTGAAGTCTTGTTCAATGAATAAGTTGTATTGATCCCGCTTTCTAGTAGTGTCATCTTTGGATACCCAAGAATGTTTCATACGATTTAAAAATCCTGGATCCACTTGAAATAGGGCCTCTGAAAATATCGCGTCTAACCAATTCAAACGGTTGCGACGACGTCGATATCTCCGTCGGGTTGAACGATTCAATCGTCGATTTTCAGCCGTTTCTGCATCTTTGAAGAGTCTAACCCCCCACAGGTTCTTATGTTTTTTTTGTAGTAAGTTATAATTTTCGTCTGTGACTGCCCAGCCTACGGAATTAGTACCGATATCTAAACCTATATTATATGTTTCATTCATGATTATTCCTCCAATCTATTATGTTCCTACAGTACTACATTTTTTTAATATCATTTACTTTATAAATATAAGTGTAAGCGTTTATATGGAATTTTTCAAACAATATTTGACACACACCCAAAAACCATTAATAATCTAAGTAACAAATAAGAAAGTAGGGGATAGACATGGCATCACATGAAGCTTTACTTATTATTGATTATACGAACGATTTTGTAGCAGACAAGGGAGCACTTACTTGCGGCAAGCCAGGGCAGGAGATTGAGCCTAACATCATCAAATTAGCTGAAAATATGCGTAAGGCTGATGACTGTGTCTGGTTACCAACGGATCTGCATATCCCCTTTGACCAATATCACCCTGAGTCGAAGCTCTTTCCAGCTCACAACGTCAAGGACACTTGGGGCAGAGAGTTATATGGTGAGTTGAAACCTTGGTATGAGAAGCATATTGGTGAGAGCAACATCAAACAATTCAGTAAGATGCGTTACAGTGCTTTCGCAGGAACAGATCTAGACCTTAGATTACGCGAACGTGATGTTGATACGCTCCACTTAGCGGGTGTCTGTACGGATATCTGTGTCTTGCATACGGCGATCGACGCATACAACTTGAATTACAAGCTAGTGATCCACAGTTCATGTGTCGCATCGTTCAATCCGGCTGGTCACGATTGGGCTATGGAACATTTTGAAAAGGTCTTAGGCGCTAAGATCGTTAAATAGACGTTTCCAAAAAAAGGAACTAGGATATTATTTTTTATCCCAGTTCCTTTTTTGTCGTGTTTTTAACTTTTTTCTGAATCAAACAATCATCGTGGTGTATACCTAGAAAGAGTGGGACTTTTTCTTCGGTCACATCACTGAATTCTAATCCATACCAGAGAGCTGGCGGTAAGGTGATATTTTGGAGTAAGATTCGTCCGCCGATCAAGAATCTATCCCAACCATTCATATACTCCTGAGCGCCGAGATCTTGGAACTGTTCATTCAAAATGATAAATTTGAACGATCCCACACGACGGTCCGGCATCATCGAGTAGTCAGGTGTCTGTGGATCGATGATCTGATCGTTCAACAGTTCATTGACGATCTGGCGAATATAGATATTAACGTGTTGCGATTTCTTGAATCCCAGATTCAATTGAACATCAACGACATTGCGTGTGTGCATCATATCGACCTTATAGTTACATTCATACGGTTTGTCGGTTTGATTGACGGTAATGAACCAATAAACTTTGGCACGCTTTGGTTCTTGATCGAGAATTGAGTAAATAATCGTCCGTTTGATCGAGTAATCGTCGTTGACGCGATTCAAGAAGACGAGGTTGGTGGCGAATAGGGGCACGCTAGTATCTTTACTGAGTTTTTCCAGTTGCGGTATATAAGCTAATAATGAGACTGATTGGCTCTCGTCTAAGTGTGCATCGCGGCACTTATTACCGAAGTACCAGACGACCATGATCATCAGGATGAGTGTGGTGATGATGACGGTGATATAGCCACCGTGGACGAATTTCGTCAAACTAGAAATAAAGAATAACATCTCTAATGCAAAGAAAAAGCTGACAAAAATCAATGCACCGATCCGATGTTTTTTCATGATCAAAAATTGATGTAATAAAATAGTCGTCATCAGCATGGTCAAGGTTATTGCTAGCCCGTAGGCGGCTTCCATATGTTCAGAAGTGCGAAACCCCCAGACGATACTGATAGTCACTAGGCACAGGAGCCAGTTGACCGATCCGATGTAGAGTTGGCTCTTACTGTCGCCGGGGAATTTGACCCGCAATCGTGGCAGTATCTTGAGTCCGATGGCTTCTTGAACCAGTGTATAGGAACCAGTGATAAGTGCTTGTGAAGCGATGATAGCTGCCATAGTAGCGATGATGATTGCGAAAACTTTGAGTTGTCCCGGTAACATTTCATAAAATGGATTGACGGTATTGAGGTTCATATACTGGCTGTCCAAGTAATATTTCATCACCCAAGCTCCTTGTCCTAGGTAATTGAGCATCAACATCGTGTAGACAAAAGGCCATGTACCGTAAATATTGTACTTGCCGACTTGTCCCATATCGGAGTAGAGAGCCTCAGCTCCAGTGGTAGCCAAAAAGACGCTACCTAAAATAAAGATGCCCACGTGATTGACGGGGCTGTAAAGAATCTTTATTGCATAGAGTGGGGAGAGGGCGCGCAAAATGGTCCAATCGCTTGTGAGATTGATCAGCCCCATGATGCCGATAAAACTAAACCAGATCAACATGATTGGTCCAAATGACTTACCGATCTTTTCAGTACCGAATTTTTGAATCACAAAAATAGTCATCAAGATGATAGTCACCATCACCAAGATTATCCCTTGATCGTTAGGCAAGACTAGTGCGCCGATCGACTGCCCTTTGAGGCCTTCCATCGCTGAAGTAACAGTTACTGCTGGTGTCAGTGTTCCATCTGCTAAGAGCGCTGAGCCACCGATCAAGGCAGGGATCAGTAACCATTTTTTAGCACGCACTAAAGCAAACAAGGCGAAGATACCACCTTCATTGTGATTATCAGCTTTCATGGCGATACCGACATATTTGATAGTCGTTATCAGCATCAAAGTCCAAAAAATCAGAGAAATACTCCCGATAATGTATTCAGGAACGGCTTGTTTCATTTTGCCAGCATCGTTGATGATGGCGTTCATAACGTACAGTGGTGAGGTACCTATATCACCGTAGACTATTCCCAAGGTTATCAGCATACCTAGTTTTGAAAATGAGGATGTCGTTTCTTTCATAATCTGATCCTCCTAAAATAGCGTTAATTTCAAATCAAAGGTTTTTTTTCTGATGCCGTAAGTGTTCAGGATTGATTTGTTTCTTTTTTTCTTTTTCGATCGAATGAATCTCGTTTTCCAATTCGCTCAAAACTTCTACTTGCATCTTTTGAATATCGAGCAAATGAGGCCATTGGACTTCATTCATCTGGTCGATTTTTTTGTGGAGCATGCTGATCTCCATCTCAGACTTACTATTAGTCCGATAATCGTTTTCAGCATCGAAACGATCACGTTCAGCTTGGCGATTTTGACTCATCATGATGATCGGTGCTTGGATCGCCGCAATACAGCTGAGGAATAAATTCAATAAAATAAAAGGATAGGGATCAAAATTGACACCAAATAAGTGGGTGACATTTATCGCCATCCAAGCTATCAAGATGATGATAAAGGCGATGATAAAACCCCAACTACCACCGAATTTAGCCACGGCGTCAGATAGTTTTTGCCCCTTGGTCATCTTGCCATGGATAGTATCGTTCAAGTTACGAATGACATAAGTATTCTTAGCTAATTCTTTTTCTAAGTTGTCGTTCATTTGGCGGTCTATCTCCAGATCATGGTCGATGACTTCTTGCATTCGCTGTAGCCGAATTATCTGTAAATCCTTCAAGCAGACGAAACTGGACTCACGCGCAAAGCTGTTTTTTGTTTTGATCTTTGCTTGCAGTGAGGAATTCAAATCTCTTAAAAAAAGTCCTTCGGTCAGTGAAAATCGATTTTGACAAATAATGCAACGTTGCGTTTTTTTGATTGACATTATTCACCTCCATATTTACCGAAGATACTAATATGAATCTATTAGATATACAATTTAAAGACACTAAAATTGTTATAAGAATACCGATCGTCTATGAATAGTGTACAAAAAAAGACCTCGAATTGAGGTCTTGATTGGGAAGTTTAAATAGTACCCTTCTTGAAGGCAGTCTTGAGACCAGCTACTTCCATCAAACTTCTGTCGCCTGAGAGATGTTTGAGTAGTGAGGCAGTGTGACCTTTGAACTTGTAACCTTTGCTTAATATTTCAGCGATACCGTGGTTTTGACCAAGGGATGCGATCGTACCTAGTGAATTGTAGACGAACGGTACTAATTCTTTGCCATTCAAAGCGGCACCGATATTAGTAGCTACTGACACACCTTCAGCTGATGCTAGTTGTCCAGTAGTTGGTAGTGGACGCTCTGCACCTTCAGGGATCATTGCTGAATCGTCACCGATGAAGAATGCTTCAGGATGATCTTCAAGGTTGAGGAATGATGTCGTCATAACACGGTTTCTTCTAGCTTCGATCCCAGATTCCTTGATAACATCACTACCACTGACACCAACAGTCCAAAGAATCGTGCTTCCTTCGACTTTCTTCTCAGTGTCACCATCCATGTAGACAACGGCCTTTGGTTCGATCTTAGTGATCTTAGCGCCTGTTAGGAGCTTGATACCGTTCTTTTCAAGGTATGAAACGGCATAGCTAGCTAGACCTTCGTCAAACATTGGTAAGATATGAGTTGCCATTTCTAGACAAGTAACTTTGATCTCAGGAACGCCATATTTTGCTTTCAAAATCTTAACAGTATCAACTAATTCCCCAAGAATTTCGATACCAGTGAATCCAGCACCACAGACCACAATACTCAAGTCAGCTGGGTCTTGTGATTCTTTGTAGTTAGCGATATTTTGATTCATAGTTTTATATATATTTTGAGCTGTTTCTAAATCTTGGAGGATGAGGGCGTTATCGCTAGCACCTTCGAGGCCAAAGTCTTCAGAGCGGAAGCCAAGAGCTACGACAACATAATCATAAGTAATATCATCGTGATCCTCAAATCTAACAGTCTTATTATCGAGATCAAGGTCCTTAACTGTCGCTTGAATGAAGTTGACGTTTGAAGGGAGAACTGAACGAATATCAAAACTAACAGCATCTGCTCTTGTTGTTCCCGCTGCGATCATGTGTAGTCCAGTTTTTTCAACGTGTAATTCGTTTTTATCTACTAAGTCGATTTGTGTTCCCGCTGGTGTTGTTTTGGCAAGGTCACGAGCGGCCGTTAACCCACCGTATCCAGCGCCTAATACTAAAATATGTGCCATAATAACCTTCTCCTTCATATAATTGATTAAAAAATTGTTTACGCTATCATTATATATCTTTTTATCAAACAAGTGCTACTGATAAGATTATATAGGGTTTTTACTAATAGAGTGTTTCAAGAAAAACGGTGCTAAAATCGTTATCAAAATAATACTGATAATAACTGATGAATAATATTCCTCTGATAATAGATGAACGCTGAAACCTACTTGAGCCACGATCAAAGCCATTTCACCACGAGATATCATCCCTGAGCCTATCACGTATGAGTCCTTCATGTCGAATCCTGAGATCCGTGCTCCGAAGCCAGCTCCGATAAGTTTGCCAATGATACCAGTGATGGTGAAGAGTAAGATCAACCAGAAGTCTTTGATGAGACTGTCGAATTCCAAATTAAGTCCAATACTGATAAAGAAGACGGGAATGAAGACGGTGTAACCGATGATCTCGATATTACGATTGATCTTAGTATTGTAGTTCTTGGAATTAGAGATAGCAATCCCAGCTACGAAGGCTCCTAGGACGGAATCTAGCTGTGCCCAGTCAGCGAAGTAGGCGAACAAGAGACAGACTACTAGAGCAGTGATGGTCGGTGCGTGAGTCGCGTCGAGGTATTCTGCTAAGTGCATCATCCCCGGAATGAGCCAGCGATAGGAGATGTATGTGATGACCATGAAGAGGATCCAGAGAGCTATTAAGAGCCAGATTTTTTTCATTGAGAAGTGTCCCGTCAAAGTTCCAGACATGACACTCAAGATGGAGATGGCCAAAATATCATCTGCGACTGCCGCACCTAAGATGACAGTTCCAGAAGTACTCGATAAGTAACTAAGGCTCTTCAAGACTTCGACCGAGATCGAGACGGAAGTAGCCGCGAAGACGACGGAAATGAAGATACTCTCACGCAAGTTGATGCCGAAGATTAGTGACGTGAGAAGTGTCAAGGCAACTGGGAGAATAACCCCGAAGATCGCTACGGTAATGCTAGGTCCTAGGTGCTTACGCAATAGCTTTAAGTCACTTTCTAGACCAGCCAAAAACATCAACAAGATGACGCCGATGTCAGCGAATAATTCCAGTTCGTGTGTAGATTGAACGATGTTCAACAGGCCACGTCCTAGGACGACCCCCAAGATCAGCTGTCCGATGACAGCCGGGAGATTCATTTTGTTGAAAATATGACTAACTATCAGAGTTAGGAAGAGCATCAGTGCTAGCAGGGTTATAAATTCCATTAGTTCTCCTATTCTTTTTTGATACCGTGAATAAAAATCTTGATCATGGTATTAAGATTAGCGATATTACGTTTGCGGCGAGCTTCGCTGTACTCGATATATGGAACTAGCATCGTCAAAAAAGTTCCTACTTGAACAGGAATTGATAGATCAGATCGTAGTTCATCTTTGTGCGCCTGGAAGATATTGAAGAGAACTTTATAATATCCACCGTCCCAATTTTTACTGATTTCTTTTTTTTCTTCGTCATTGAAGACCGTGTCTAAGTCGTGTCTCAGCATGAAGAAATTGAGCTTGAAATTTTCGACCATAAAAATTGAGATAGTCGTCAACATCTCGTCAAAGGGTAGATCCTTATTACGATTATATTCATCGTAGAGTTTTTCACTGAAACCACCGACTTCGTGTTCGATTGCCTTGGCATAGAGCACTTTTTTATTCTTGTAGTAATGATACATATTGGGTTGAGTGATGTTGAGTTCTTGAGCAATCTTTCTGGTAGATGTAGCTTGGTATCCTTGGGATAAGAAGTCTTTAGCGGCTACTCGTAAGATCGCGTTCTTAGTGTTCTCCGCTTGTTTATCACGTGAATTCATTTTTTTATCCGTCCTCATGTTCGTTGTTTCTATTATATCCCAATCTAACGTAGTTTTTGGGGTCATTTATCAATTGATAAGAAAATATTTTCCTAAAAAAATAAAGACCTGGAGGTCTTTACTTCTTTTCTCTAATAATATAAATCGGACGTTTTTTTACTTCTAAAAATATCTTGCCGATATATTCGCCCAATATCCCGATACTGAGCAACTGAATCCCACCGATCAACAAGATGATCGAGACCATGGAGGCCCAACCTGTAACGCTACTGAGGGGGTAGATCAACTTGCGAATGATGATCCCGATGATGGCAATCACGGAGATACCTGAGAACAATATCCCCATCCAAGTGGCAAACATCAGTGGTCGTTCGGTGAAGTCGATGATCCCAGTGATTGCGTATTTGAGCAACTTCCAGAAGTTCCATGAAGTCGTACCAGCGACACGTTCACGGTTCTTGTAAGGGATGTACTTAGTTCGGAAGCCAACCCAGCTGAAGATACCCTTAGAGAAGCGATTGTATTCTGTCATAGAAAGGATGGCATCGACCATTTGGCGAGTCATCAGGCGATAGTCTCTGGCCCCAGGGATGATCTTCGTCTGTGACATTTTGTTGATAACACCGTAAAAAGCATTGGAGAAGAAGGAAATAATCGGATTCTCACCTTCGCGATCCATTCTCGCGGTACCGACGCAATCATAGTCGTCTGACTCTAAGAGGTCGAACATCTCGTCCAGCATCTCAGGTGGGTCTTGTAGATCCACGTCCATAACGGCGGTATAATCACCAGTTACAGCGTTGAGACCAGCATAAAGGGCAGCTTCTTTACCGAAGTTTCTTGAGAAAGAAATATAGTGGACCTCGTCAGGATGAGCTTTTTGTAACGCCTTTAATACAGGGTAAGTTTTATCCTTTGAGCCGTCATCTACGAACCAGTATTCAATTTGAAATTTATTGCTGTTGTTTTTTACCTTAGTCATAGCGTCATAATACAAATTGATCGTTTCTTCTTCGTTATAACAGGGCACAATTATGGATATGGTTTTCATATTCTTATTCACTTTCCTAAACTTAATCCAAAAAAAAGTACTCAAACAGATGAGTACCCGTCATGGTTCTATTATATTTCTAGTGATTCAGGTAATGCAAGGTTGCTACTGTTGGAAGTTCTGATAACACTGACGCTGATGTCACGGTGTGTCTCGCTTTCGACAGCATGCAGGTCTTTGCTAAATTGAACTAAGATATTGGCGATGTCAGTATCTTTGTCGAGTGCTTTGATGACGTTGTCAATATTTTCAGAGACACTTTGGATAAGTGGGATAGTTTGATCACTATTCAAATCGTTCTTTTTGACGATCAATTGATAGAGTTGATCGTCTTGGCTACCGACGAAGATAGCATTTTGAGTATCAGGTGAGATGCTCTCAAGCCACCATGAGATGAGCTCTTCTTTGGTATTGAAGTCGTGTTCTAGTAAGCCATTCTTATCGAATAGTTGATAGCTAGTTGGTTTGTCTTCTTCGAAGATGATCGTTAGGACGATCGAACCGTCGGTGCGATAGAAGTTTTGTTCAGTCAGAACTTTTTCTTTGTTGAAGTTTTGGACTGAAGACAATTGACCAGCGGCGTTATAAATATTGGCTTTGACCACTTGATCGTTCTTGTAGTAATTGATACGGTCGATTCTCTTGTCGTCATTGGTATTGTCATATTCAACAGTCATCAATAGAGTGTTGTTTTGGTCATAAATAACGGTGTCGTGTGACTTAACGTCAGTTCTAGTTACCCAGTCTTCATTGGCAGGGATAGCAACTGTCTTATCAGTTGGATTAGGACTAGCTTGTAGTTGGTCAAATAAGCTAACGACGTTAGGAATATGGACTTTTGATTCTCTAGCGTTGTGGTCGACTAATTCGTTCAAGTGATTATTGTAAAAAGTCGAAACTAGAGTAACTGGTTTTTGTAGTTTAGTTTCCAGTAGGGTGACCATATCGAAGACGTCACGTTGTTGTGATTCTGTCTCGAAGGAGTTGGCTGTCACGTAGTAATCCTTATCTTTGTCCAAGTAAACATCACGTACTAAATAAGCAGAATGGAAGACGTCCTTGATGTATTTTTCAAGGTAATCGATCTTACCGTTGACTTCGTCCAACTCAGATTCGATCTTTTTACGTTCTTCATCGAGACTTTGAAGATGTCTCTCTAAACCGGCTTTAGTTTCGATACGATAGTTGCGGTCGTTTTTGATCTTGTCTTCGATTTGATTGACCTTAGACTTCAACATGTCGATGTTAGAGCTAGTGTCGTTGATGTTGTTATTGACTTGGTCGAGTTCTTTTTGAAGATCGTCGATCGTTGACTTGATGTCGGCGATATTAGCTTGAATGACTTCACGCTCTTTGTAAAGTTTGTCGATCGAGTTCTTCTGTTCCTCCATCAAGACCATCATCTTTTGAAGATCTTTTTCTTCTTTGATCGATGAAGACATGTCTGTTTCAGCTTGCTCGTTCTTCGTCAATTCATCTTGAGCATTGCTTAATTTGGATTGGTTATCAGAGATTTGGTCTGACAAGTCTTGTTGTTGTGACTTGAACTTGTTCAGCAATTCATTTTGTTCTTTTTGGTCAGCATGAACTCCAGCTAGGCGTTCTGTCTCGGCATCGTCATTTTGTGCCTTAACGTCAGCTAGCTTCTCACTTGATTCTTTTTGATCACGTTTCAAAGTATTCAAATAATTATCGAGTGTTTCTTTCTTGGTCTCATGCTCATCTTTTTCGGAGAACAAATTGGTCTTCAGATCATTACGTAATTGTGCGTAATGATGTGAAAGTTGATCCATTTGTTCTTCAATACTGATACGTTTGTCATGAGTTGTAACTGGAAGTTGTTCTTTTTGGTCGGTTTTTTCTTCAACAACTTCATTTTTTACATCATTATTTTGATTTTTTTCGTCAACCGTTGCATCCTCTTGAGGTGCCTTGGAGGAAGCGCTATCAGTACTTGGAGTACTTTTCTCCGGCTCTGAATCTATTTTGCGTAGCATATCTAAAAATTTCACGAATGAATTCCCCCAACAATTGACTTATAATAGTTACTAAAGAGTAGCATTTTTTTAAAGTGGTGTAAAGTTGTTACAAAGCCTACCAGCGACCACTTGAGCTAAATGTTAACATCAAAAATAAGGGAGATTTGTATATGAAGATAATGGCCATAAATGCGGGGAGCTCAACTTTGAAATGGAAGCTGTTCGAAATGCCTGAAAAAAAGACGATCGCATCAGGTATGATCGACCGTCTAGGCTCACCAAAATCAGTATTTAAACTTAAATATAATGGTGAAAAGTTTGAACATGAGGAAGCAATCGAATCCAACGAGATTGCTGTCTTGTCAGTTCTTGATGCGTTAAAAGATAAAAATATCATCGAAAAATTCGAAGATATCGTAGCTTTCGGTCATCGTGTCGTAGCCGGTGGTGAAGAGTTTAAGAAGTCTGAAATCGTGACTGAAGAAAACTTAGATAAGATTCTTCAATTATCAGAGTACGCTCCATTGCACAATAAAGTTGAAGCTTACTACATTGACGTCTTCAAAAAATTAGTTCCAAAGGCTATTCAAGTAGCTGTCTTTGACACGTCATTTTTTGCGGATATTCCAGAAGTTAACTACCTGTATAGTGTCGATCTCAATGACTATAAAGAATTCAAGGCTCGCCGTTACGGTGCTCACGGTACTAGTCACCGTTATATCGCCCAACGTCTGAACGAATTAGTTGACGGTGGAATCGATGATAAGAACGTTATCGTTATGCACCTTGGTAGTGGCGCTTCGATCAGTGCGATCAAGCAAGGAAAAGCCTTTGATATTTCAATGGGATTCACTCCACTAGCTGGTATTACGATGAGCACTAGAAGTGGTGATATTGATGTTTCGATCTTGCCATACTTGATGAAGAAGTTAGATTTGACAGATATGGACGACATGATCGAGATCTTGAATCACAAGTCTGGTTTGTTGGGTATCTCTGGTATTTCTGCTGATATGCGTGATATCGAAGCAGTTCAAGATACAAATGAACGTGCCAAGTTAGCCTTAGATATTTTCCGCAATCGAATCATCAAATTCGTCGGTTCATATATCGCAGAAATGGGCGGAATCGACGTCTTAGCATTCACCGCTGGTGTCGGCGAAAATTCTCCTGAGGTACGTGAAGACATCTTGAATGCCTTTGGTTACCTAGGCGTAAAAGTAGATACAGATAAGAACAAGTTACGTGGAAAAGAAGTTCGTATCACGACTGATGATTCAAAAGTTGCAGCATATACCGTGCCAACCGATGAAGAATTGATGATCGCACAAGATACTTATGGATTTGCACAATTACTCAATAACTAGAAGTTGAGCAAAACACCGATGAAGAAGGTCACTACTTCCGTCAGGGTTATCAAGAGTAAGTTTTTGATGATGAACGGGAAGGTCTTTTTCTTGATCGGTTCACTGCAAAAGGCTTTAGTATTTTTGTAAACAATTGGTGTGATCAAGAAGGTCAAAAGCATCATCTTAGGTAAGAGACCAATAATAACAGAACAGGTCAAGGCTAAGTATCCCAAGACGTAGAATGATTTCAAAATGAAAATAGCGTTGTCTCTACCTAGATAGTAGACGATAGTTTTGCGACCGAGAGTCTTATCTTCATCTTCGTCCGCAATGTTATTAGCTAATAATAAGTTTGAGATCGAGAAGACGGTCAGTAAGGATGATAATAAAATATCACCGTAGAACTTGAAATCTAACATGACGGCTGGTGAATCAAAGACGTTGATGTAGATGGCGATCAGATAGATGACAAAGCCCATTGTGAAACCAGAAAAGAATTCACCGAGTGGCCCGCGATTGATCGGGTGGGGTCCACCGGCATAAAAAAAGCCGACGGCAAAAGAGAACAGTCCCATAAATAATAGGGGTAGCCCAGTTCGGTAGACGATGAAGATGCCAATGATCGCTGCGATGGCGGTGAAAGCAAAGTCGATCCAACCGATCAGATGGATATTTAGATGATTGACTCCGATAACGTTGGTGTTCCTGCGAAAACTCTCCGCTCCAGTAGCGTTTTTATAGTCCCAATAGTTGTCATTGATATCGACGGCCATGTTGAATAAGAACATGGCGATGAAGAATAAAATTAAATCAAGAGCATTAATAGACTGCCAGTGATAGTATGAATACAATGTTCCCATCAAAAAGGGAAATACACTGGCAGTTTTTGCTTTTATTTCAACTAATTCAAAAAATACAGACGGTTTCACAAAATCATTCCTTTGGATTTGATAAACTATATTATAGAATTAGTTTAAGCTACACTACAAGTAATAGGGTGAGAGGGATTTCATGGCGCATTCAATTTGGAAGGGTTACCCGAAGATTGATCACAAATTAGATCAAACGACGGAGTTTATTCACAAGAGTATCAAAATTAGAAATACAGAAATAAGTCAGATGATCATTGATTTAACTTCAGGTGGAAAGATGCTGCGGCCAGCTTTCTTTTTACTGTTCAGTGCCTTTGGACCTGAGAAGAGACCGGATGAAGAGCTAATACCACTAGCGTCTTCATTGGAATTATTACATGTCGCCACCTTGATCCATGATGATGTGATCGATGATTCGCCGTTACGACGAGGACGTCCGACCATTCATACGCGTTATGGAAAACGTAACGCTATCTATGCAGGAGATTACTTGTTTACTTTGTATTTTGAGATGATCTCAAGGTATTCTTCGGAACAGAAAAATATCTTGATAAATGCTCTCAGTATGAAAAAGATCTTAATTGGGGAATTAGATCAAATGTTGATCAATTACAACGTTGACGCGACTGCAAAAATGTACATTCGCGAAGTCAGTGGTAAGACGGCAGAATTATTCAGCTTGAGTACTGAGATGGGTGCTATTTTGAGTGGCGCGGATACCAAGTTAGTCAGATTGAGTAAGAATATCGGCCATGACATTGGTATGTCTTTCCAGATCATTGACGATATTTTAGATTTTGGTGACAGTCAAACCACGGGTAAGCCAAACTTTGAAGACTTGAGAAATGGTGTCTACACGCTACCGTATATTCTCGGTTTGCAGGCCAAGGACCAACGGCTAGTGACGATCTTATCCGGTAGTGATATCAGCAATGATGACATTCAGCGTGCGGCTGATATCGTTGAGAATAACGGTTATCTAGATGCTGCCAAAAATATCGCTAGAACGTATAATCGTCATGCCTTGCATCGCATCAGCCTGTTGCCTGATGGTAAGAACAAGATAGTTTTGCAAAAAGTCGTAAAGAAGTTATTAGACCGTATCAAATAAGAAGGAATCTTTATCGTTATAACGATAAAGATTCCTTCTATTTTTTATATTTATTTTGTAGTTTATCTAAGTTCTTTTTATAGGTCGTCTTCTTGTTAGATTTAATGACCAAGTAAGTTGCCACAAACATGAAAATCCCTAGTGAGAAGATGTCTAATGAGGGATTATTCGAGTACAACATTCTAAACCAAATGACGGCTGCTGTGACGATAGCCAAAAGGACTAAATAATTTATCAATTTAAACATTTTGATCACCCCAATGCATTATTTTGGGGAAATAATACTGCCTCAATTACAAATTGGCAACGATAGGAATCGATAAATTGTAAAAAAAATAACGCCAAGCTTGGCGTTATTAGGTTTATAGACCTTGGTCCATTTTGTATAGTTCTTTGAAGTGATCGTTTGTTTGGTATAGTTCATGTGGAGAACCTTGCATCTCGATCTCTTCAGAATTTATGAAGATGACGTGATCGACATGATCGATACCTTGTAGATGATGAGTTACCCAGATGATAGTCTTATCTTTCAAGACTGTGAAGAAGGTCGACAAGAGGTCATTTTCGGTGATGGGATCGAGTCCGACAGTTGGTTCGTCTAATAAGACGACGGGAGCATCTTGTAACAAGATTCTAGCTAAAGCTAGACGTTCCTGTTCACCACCGGAGAAGTTAGAACCATTCTCACCCACTAGGGTATTGTATTTGTCAGGCAGTGATTCGATCAGGTCTTTTAATCCGACTTTTTCAAGGGCATTTTTGACTTCAGAATCACTCGTGTTTTCGTTACCTAAACGGACGTTATTCATAATACTCGTATTGAACAAGAATGGTTTTTGATTCAAGACTGAAAAGATTTGTTCGCGGTGCTCCTGAATCGCTTGAACATCGTGTCCATTGACGGTGATGCTTCCTTTTTGTGGCTGCAGATCACCTAGGATCAATTGAAGGATCGTAGTTTTACCGATACCACTAGGTCCTAATAAAGCGACCTTTTGTCCGCTCTGAATAGTTTGAGTGAAGTTCTTGATCAAGACTGGTGAATCAGTATCATACTCGAAGTCGATATTTTTGATCTCGATCTTGGAGAAGCCTGCTGGATCTAGTTCGACTTGGTCAGGCAAATTATTCTCAACCGGTTTGAGTGTATTCAAGCGCACGATCGAGTCACGATACTCAGGCCACTCCTCGTATCCTTGACTAACGGGAATGAAGGTCTCGGATAGTGGGAAGAGACATAGTACGACAGCAGATACGAAATTGGCTTGTTCTTGTCCGTTTGTCATCGTTAGGTTGGTGAAGACGATGAAGCAGATGGCGATCCCGGCAAAGATCAACTGTAAAAATAAATCACGATTGCGTCGGAATGACTTGGACTTGTCTTTAGAAACGTTCAACTCAGTGATATTTTTGGCAGATAAATCCTTGAAGTCTGCTTGACGACCAGAAATGATCCAGTCATCAGCTCCTAAGATATTGTCGGTAAGATTCGTATACAGATCAGCTTTGATCTGCTTTTGGCGCTCACGACGAGCACTCTCGATCGCAACCGATGCTAGTGGTACGATCAAAACTTCGACAGCTAATAATAAGAAGACGAAGAAACCAAAGGCTGGATTATAAATGCCTAGGACGAGTGAGCCGATGATCGCCAATAAATACGAAATGACAGTTGGAAATACGGTTCTTAAATAGAGATTTTGTAAGTGACTGATGTCTTCCGAAAGCAAGCCCATGATGTCACCAGTCTTGTGGTGTTCATTCAAGAAGGCGGCGTCACTCTCAAGGGTGGTGTATAGTCGTGTTCGCAAATTAGAAGTCACTCGGAGGACCCAATTGTGACTCTTGAGTCGTTCGATATACTTGAACGTTGGACGACCGATACCGAAGGCACGGGTCAGTAGGATGGGAATATATATCAATAAAATATTGACTGGATGAGTTGCCGCCTTATCGATCGTATAACCAGAGGTGAACATCAGTGCTGAGGCACAGATCGAAGTTACCAAACCTAACAGTAAAACGGTGATCAATAGGCCCTTGTATTGCTTGATATAAGGTTTGACCCAAGTGTCGTCTTTAAAGGTTTTAAAGAAGTTCATTTTGATCACCTCGCATATTAGAGATTAATTGCTCGTAGGCACCGTTATGAGAGGCTAATTCTTCCGGTGTACCTTGTTCGGCAATTTGGCCGTTATTCATAACTATCACGTAATCCATTTCCTTGATCCAGTGTAGCCGGTGAGTAGCGAAAATGACTAGGTGATTTTTGAATAATTCTTCCATGGGTTTTTTTAGTGAAGATTCAGTTTCAATATCCAAATGAGCTGTTGGTTCGTCAAAAATCAAGATGTGACGATCACTGGCTAAGAAGGCACGCGCCAACATGATACGTTGCTGTTGACCACCAGAGATACCACGCCCACCTTCCCCAATTATCGTTTGATAACCGAGTGAGAGACTACTGATAAAATCGGTTAGACCGGCTTTTTTAGCGGCTTCCTCAATCTGACCTTCAGTTGATTCTGGTGCGTAGAAGGCGATGTTTTCAGCAATCGTACCAGCGAATAAATATGGGGATTGCGGTAAAAAGGTCAGTTCGTTTTGCCAAGCACGTTGTTTGAAGTGTTTGACGGAGGTGTTATTTATCGTTATAACGCCACTGTCAGGTGTCAAAAATCCACCTAAGGCCCGAATCAGAGTGGTCTTACCAGAACCAGACTTACCGATGACACCGATGTTGGTATAACCCGATAATTTTAGCCGGTCAATGTCCAAACTGGAATCAGCATTAGTTTGATCGCGGGTGTAATTGAAGACTAGGTTTTTGATATCAACTTCGGAATCCTTGTCCCAAGTGACATGTTCCAATTCTTCTTCAGTAGCCGTGTCTTTGAATTCTAGAATCTCAAAGATAGCGTTGAGCGCATTTTTACCATTCAAAGTAGCGTGATAATCACTGGAGAAGTCACGGAGTGGCAAGAAATATTCTGGAGCTAGGATCAAAGTTACCAAAGCGGGAAAGAGCGAGAAACTGTTCTCGATCAGACCTAAGCCTAAGAAGACCGCTAAAATGGCAATTCCAAGCGTTGTGAGCCAGTCCAAAGCGAAAGTCGATAGAATGGCAATCCGCAGAGTATTCATCGTACGCCGCCGATATTCGTCACTGACGGTATAAATATTTTTGGCGTAGCGCTTACTCAAGCCTAGCATCTTCAACGTTGGTAAGCCTCTCAACGCATCTAAGAAATGGTTGGAGAGAATAGTGTATTGATGGTACTGTGCGTCCGCTCTAGCTTGTGCGGCTAATCCCAAGATGATCATGAATAAGATAACTAGGGGCACGATGACGGTAAGAGTGATCCCGGAGGCTAAGTTTTGCATGTAGATATAAACTAGCAGGACTGGCGGGATAATGGACATGTTCATCAGTTTAGTAAAGATCAGTTTGAAATAATTTTCGATCAAGTCGATACCGTCTAAGGCCGAATTTACCAGGCTACCAGTACCCTCAGCAGAAATCATCGCTGGTCCCGATGAGTATACTTTATCGAGTAGGCGGGAACGGACTTCTTCTGAAGTGTTTTCGGCATAATTTTCGACGATGTTGCTATTTATCCAATTGAGACAATGACGGATGAGAAAGGCTACTGCAAATAAGGTCATCGGCTGGATAATCGTTTGGAGAGATTTTTGTTCCCACGAATTTACTAGTGCTTCTGCTAAGAACTTACCTTGGAATAAGATAGCAAATGCTTGCAAGAGGGTTAGTCCTGCAAGCATTATGAATAGTTTCTTTGTTCCTGGTAAGCTAAATAACCGCTTATCAATCATGTTTAATATTTCACCGTATTTTCTCTTGGATTTATTCTCTTAGTGAATAGAGTATATGACCAAATAAAGTAGATAGCTACGATCGGTACCAATATAGCGGCTACGATCGTCATAATCGTCAATGTATATTGAGAATTGGCGGCGTCTTTGATCAAGATACTGTGTGCAGGGTTAGTAGCAATCATGACACGTGGGAATAATCCGTTGAAGATAAGGACGATAACCATGCTGAGTGACAAACCACTACCAGCAAAGCTCCAGCCTTCTCTGTTCTTTAATACTCCGTAGTAGCCGAGGAGTGAGAAGAGAACGATCAGTAATGTAATTACGAGTGATGTACCAAATCTCTTAGTAAAGAAGTCTGTTTGCAAGAATACTAAGATTGCAAAGACTACTTCACCAGCAAATAAAATTGGGTAGAGGATCTGGTTGAGTTTTCTTGCACGTTCACGTAGTGGTCCATCCATTCTTAGTCTGATGAAGTTGAGACCATGAACGAGTGATAGAAGTGTCCCGGCAACTCCTCCGACGACTGATAACAAATTAACAACGTCGAGGAACTTAGGGAAGGCATCGCCGTTGGCGTTCATTGGGATACCTTGAACCATACTTAGAAGCATCAAACATAGTAAGAACGGAGCGAGGAAGCTTCCAAGGAAGAATGCCCACATCCAGATATTCTTACCGGCTTTCGTTTCAGCGTGTTTTACGAATTCGAACGACACACCACGAATGATCAAGCCGACTAAAACTAATAGTAAGACGATGTAATAACCTGAGAACAATGAAGCATACATAAGTGGTAAGGATGCGAACATCGCACCACCAGCCGTAACTAACCAAGTTTCGTTTCCATCCCAGTGAGGTCCGATCGAAGTCATAAGAGCTTCACGTTCTTCTAGATCTTTGGCTAGAAAACGAGTAGACATACCTACACCGAAGTCGAACCCTTCCAAGAAGATGAAAATCGCGAATAAAAGTCCGATTAAGATAAACCATAAATTAGCGAGTGTCATTTTACAAAGGCCTCCTTTGCAAATGGATCAACATTTTGTTTTGAGTCTTCCATTTCATAATAAGGTCCGTGATGGAGTGTTTGTCTACAGTACCAGATCATTACTCCACCAAGTAATGTAAAGAGTAAGAAGTATACAATATTACTGAATAATAGACTACCGACAGTAGATGTTGGCGAAACCGCATCTGCGATCGTGAAGAGTCCGTAAACGATCCAAGGATAACGACCGAATTCGGTGATGAACCAACCAGCCGAGTTACCAATAAATGGAACCCAGATCATTAGTCCAACGATAACCATGAACCATTTCTTGTTTTCGATAGTATCTTTCTTCTTACGTGTCCAAATGACACCGAAGAGAGCTACTAGCATGATCAGCAAGTCGATACCTGTCATAACTCTAAAGCTCCAGAATAAAGTCTTAGGTGGGACATAGTAGTCCATATCCTTACCGAATTGCTTGTCGTATTTAGCATGTAATTCCTTGTTGATAGTGTTCATACCTTTTACGGAACCACTAGCCTTGTGATATGTCAGGATACTGAGGACGGTTGGAATATCAACTTGATTAGATGCTGTGTGACTGTCAGCGTCGATCAATTCCACGACCGTCCATGGAGCTGGATCCTTAGTATCTTCATAGATACCTTCAGTGGCGGCGAATTTCATAGGTTGATCCTTGATCATTTGTTGCGTCTGGAAATCACCTGCTCCAGCTGATAGAATAGCAAAGATCAAACTTGTCCAAAGACCGAAGCGTAAAGAAGTCTTGAAGAAATGATTCTCGCGATTCTTCTTACGCAATAGTCCCCAAGCACTCATACCTGCAATTACAGCACCTGCAGTTAGAATGGCAGCTAAGATAACGTGTGGGAAGACTCTCCACAATTGTGGATTAGCAACCACAGCCCCGAAGTCGGTCAATTGAATCCGACCAGTGGCATTGTTGATCTTGAAGCCTGTAGGATGTTGCATGAAACTGTTAGCGGCTAAGATCCAAATAGCGGATAACATAGTACCGATAGCAGTCATCCAAATCATGAATGCGTGAACCCCAGGTTTAAATCTATCCCAGGTAAACATCCAAATACCGATAAAGACAGATTCGATAAAGAATGCTAGTAAAGCTTCAATAGCAAGTGGTGCACCGAATACATCACCCATGAAACGTGAGTATTCAGACCAGTTCATACCAAACTGGAATTCTTGAATAATACCAGTAACAATACCAACAGCAAAACTTAAAAGAAAAATTTTTCCCCAGAATTTTGCCATATCAAGATATACTTTGTCTTTTTTAACTGCGTAGATAGTTTCCATAACAGCAACTAGAACGCCCATCCCGATGGAGAAAGGAACGAAGAAGAAATGGAATACTGTTGTCATAGCGAACTGAAAACGAGCTAAAGAGACAATGCTTAAACCAATACCTAGCATGGTAATAGCCTCCTTAAAACAATATTTATAATCCCTTATTTATACACATTTATCATATGATTACTTAGTGAATTAATCAACAATAAGCCCTTACAATTAGAAAAAAAGTGCCAAAGTCAACTTTTTGACTTTGGCACTTTTTTTAACGACGACTACGACTCTGGTTAGGGTCGTAATTCGAGTAACCATAAGGGTTGTTCCCATTATTGTTGTTAGGATATTGCGGTGCTTGTGGGTTCTGCTGGTTACCAAATTGATTGTCAAAACGATTGTTCATAGAATTATTTTGATTCTGACCGAACTGTCCGTTTTGACGATTGTTTTGATTATTGTTGAACTGATTTCCGCGAGATTGTCCGGAATTATTAGGCATCGGATAATTGTTGGATTGGTTTTGGTTCTGTTGTGGATATTGTGATTGATTGGGGTTCTGATTGTTGCGAGGGTTGAACTGACCATTTGGCATTGGCAGATTATTTTGTGGCATTTGATTTTGACCGTAAGGATTTTGAGGTTGACTCATATTGCCCATCTGATTGTTGTAATTATTAGGCTGACCAAATTGATTATTGCCTTGATTTTGAGGTTGATTCTGTTGCCCACGTGTCCCATAAGCATTGTTTTGGTTAGGTTGAAAATTAGGTTGTGAGTAACCGTTATTCGCCTGATTATTACCCGGTTGCTGATAAGGATTTTGCTGCTGGAATTGTTGTTGTCCATATTGCGGCTGTCCTTGCATAGGGTCTGGTTGCTGGAACTGACCTTGTTGACCGAATTGTTGTTGAAAATTAGGCTGTTGGTTGAAGTTGTTATTCTCGTATTCGTTATTAGCGTCATTCGCTTCATCATCCTCATCTGGTGCAGGATTCATGATTAGATCGACGATACTGATGATCAAGACGATAGCACCGATCACGATGCCGACCCATGACCAAATAACTAGATATTTGGTGTCTGGTAAATTGGAATTGAATAACCCCATTAATCCACCCAAAATCAAAATAACGAAGCTGACAGCATCAGGTACGATACTGTAAGTTCGATTTGTCAAAATATAAATAGCCGCTGCAATAATATAGGTTATGGCTAACAAAATCCCTGCCGCTCCACCGATTTGACCATTACCGACCAAAGCCGCGATGAAATCTTCAAAACCAGCTTTGATTATTAAGATAATTGATAGAATGAGTAGTAATGTTCCAGCAGAAATTTTTGTGATTCTTACCATGAGTTAACCCTCCGATTCATTTAGTGCTTAACTCTTATTTTACATCATCCTTGACAAAATGGTTAATAGGTCCGTATTTGTGACCTACGTCGATTTCATTCTTGATGGCATGATATGTGAATGTCTTAGAGATCCTGATAGCATCTTCAAGTGATTTACCCTTAGCAACTTCAGCGACGATGCTGGATGAGAGTGTGTCACCTGTGCCGTTGACATGTTCTGTCTTGACGAATGGTTCTGAGATCCAGAATGATCCACCATCTTCCATCAGAACAAAGTCTTCAACGTAATCGAGTGAATCATCAGCGTGTTCACCCTTGATCATGATATTTTTAGGACCGAGGTCACGTAATTTATGTGCAGCCTCAACGATATCTTCTTTGGTTTTGAGTTCAATACCAGATAATTTTTGAGCTTCATAGAAGTTTGGTGTGATCAGGTCAGCGAGTGGGAATAATTCGTCGATCAACGTTTGGTAGGCCTCAGCTTCTAGTAACATAGCCCCATGCTTAGTGATGATAACTGGATCTAGGACAAAAGTTCCGAATGGCTTGTCTTTGATCTCTTCAGCAACCGTATGGATTATTTCAGAATCTGACAACATACCGGTTTTAAAAGCTGAGACTTCGAAGTCATCTTTGATATCCTTGATTTGGCTCTTGATGAAGCTCGAAGGCATATTGATACTGTCGTGGATGCCATATGAATTACCAGCTACCGCAGCAGTCAAAACAGACATACCATAAACGCCACGGGCCATAAAAGTTTTAAGATCAGCTTGAGCTCCAGCACTACCATCAGAGTCGGAGCCAGCTATAGTTAATACTTGAATAAAATTGTTCATTATTTCACCCACCTAGTTTTTTTAATAATTTTAACCTTAATCTTAACAGTTAAGTAAAAAAAGTGATATTGATTTGAAAAATTTCTTGAGATTTACGTTACGTCATACTTTATACTTCAATTTGTTGGAGGAGTTATCATGGAATATACAATCAAGCAATTGGCTGATCTGGCAGGGATCAGTACTAGAACGTTACGTTATTATGATCAAATTGATTTACTGAAACCTAAGTATAATAGTAAGAATAATTACAGGATTTATACTGAAAATCAACTGGATCAGTTGCAACGAATTCTCTTTTACAAGGCCTTGGAGTTTCCGTTGAAAAAGATCCAGTCGCTAATGCACGATGACAGTTATTCTGAAATGTCAGCTTTAAAAGAGCAACAGCGATTGTTGCTCCTGAAAAAGCAAGACTTAGATGCCCTTCTGACAACGATCGATCACACTATCAAGAATAAGCAAGGTGAATTAGAAATGACCGACAAAGAGAAGTTTGAAGCATTTAAAAATGCTAAATTAAAAGAGAACGAAGACAAGTTTGGTGCGGAGATCCGTGAAAAATATGGTGAAAAAGAAATTACTCAATCTAATCGGAAGTTCATGAACTTATCAGAGAGGGATCTGCAACGGATGCAAGCAATCGAAGCAGATCTATTCGATAATCTGAAAAAAGTAAACCGGGATGATCTGGACTCGACGTTTGCGCAAAAAGTATACCAAGATCATCGAGATTGGCTGAATTATAGTTGGCCAAGTTACAGTCCTCAAGCCCACCGAGGTCTAGTCGATATGTACTTAGCTGACGAACGTTTCGCTGAATACTATAACGATAGAGCGGGTGAGCCGATCATCCAGCTCTTACGTGACGTGGTGTATCACTATACGGAACCTCAAAAATAACCCAACTGAAAAAACTTAGATCTCAGTCTAAGTTTTTTTTATTGGATCAATTCAGGATTTTGTTCCGCTAAGTCCTGATAAAAATTAGCCAACGTCAACGAAAAGTATGGGTAGAACCACAACATGTAAAGCGCTAGTAACAAGGTACTGACTATCGTCGAGAAGGGACCAAAGAGGCTACCGATAGAGGCAATGATACCAGATAAGAACCACCAGCCGATAAAGCTCAATTGGAGCACAAAGTAGCGCCATTTATTACCATTCATCAATTGACGGCTGATAGTGATAGCATCGGTTAAAGAATGTTTATCGCCCAAACCTTTGTCATTCAAATCCTTGTAGACGAAGTATGTTTGAGAATAGGCTATTGATTTGATGATTCCTGGTATCACTAATAATATCGACCATAATAAGGTGAAGATGCTCATTAATAAGTATGTGAGAATCAGTTTCCACCAATCAGGGCTCCTGAAGTAATTGAAGTTACTTCGTAATGGATTAAAGTTTTCATCAGGATCACGTAACCAGTCTAGACCTTTGAAGTCAGCTGACTGTCTGATCAACAAGAAGACCATCCCTAAAATAAGATTGACGATCAGGGATACAGATATAGCCTTTATGATGTAAAACTGATCAAAGGTCCCAATATCAGGGATGTGACGACTGGCAGAACCAGTAAATATGATGATGAACATTGGAATCATATACAATAATGAAGCTTGTTTACGATTATTATGTAGAATATCTTTTACCGTGCGTTTCAATTCATACCTAGAACGGTAGTTTTTCATTAGCAGATCCCCCTTGTAATTAGATATACATTTAGCATATCTTAACCAGTAGGAATTATCACTGAAAATATAATGTTATTAACGATTCGTTACGTATATATGTTGTATATTGATATTTATGAGATTAATTTTCTATTTCTTGTGAATTTGTATAGAATATAAAGCATAATAGAAAGAAAATAAGGCTGAAAAGGGGTAGAAGATATGATTGGATTTATTGGTGCTGGTAGTATCGGTGGTGCCGTGATCACAGGTTTGGTGAAGAATGGCTATAATGAAGAAGAAATCATCGTTAAGGGCGGAAAAACGAGTCGGACTAATGATCTGCAAGAACATCTAGGATTTAAGTTGGTACAGAAGATCAAACAAATGGAAGATGCGGATCCAATCTTCATCGCTGTGGGTGCCAATGCGTTGGATAGCGTTCTGGCAGAATTGAAGGCAATTAGTGAGGGTAAGCTCGTTATTGCGTTCACAGGTAGTGCTACGATCACTAAGCTCAGACAGGCACTTCCCGATGCCAAAGTCGCACATGCTATCCCTAATACGCCGGTCAAAGTGGGTGCCGGTTTCACAGGTATCACTTATTCAGAGAAATTCACGGATGACGATAAGAAAAAAGTCGCATCTGTCCTGGGATACACGGGGCAATTGGTGGAAGTTCCAGAATCACAGCTGGGGATCTTAGGTACAGTTGCTGGTTGTAGTCCAGCTTTCTTAGACTTATTTATTGAAGCTTTAAGTGACGCTGGAGTTAAACATGGATTGAACCGTAAACTATCCTATGAGGCCGCAATTGGTATGGCATTGGGTGCAAGTAAACTGGCGATGCAGTCAGACTTGAATCCGTCAGCCTTAAAGGATGAAGTTACCTCACCGGGTGGTTCAACTATCAGAGGTGTGGCAGCATTGGAAGAATATGGATTACGTAACGCCGTTATAAAAGCTGTCGATGCAGCAGAAGGCGAATAATAGGAATTAAAGTCTGAAGTCACGTAACAATTGTTCACGTTTGGCGGCAGACTTTTTTTCTATACCACTGATGTTAGTCCACTTGAATTTTTTGAGTTGGGTTTTTAAAAAAGTTCCTCGGAATAACATTTTTGTGATCGGGGAGCCAAAGATGAGACGGTAGATCCAATTAGGAGTGCTCATGGTCGTGATGACTCTGATCTTTGGTTGACGGGTGAGGTTGTTTTTCATAGAACCACCTTGAAAGAGAATGTTTTTAGCATATACTTTGTCGATGAAGCCTTTAGTCATCGCTGGCATGACCTCCCACCAGATCGGAAACATAAAAATGATCTGGTCGGCAGATTTTAATCGTCTTTGGTAATCTTCCACCTGTTCGTTGATAGGGATGCCACGGCGCCAGTTAGTTAAATCGTGCGCTGACATCGTAGGGTCGAACTGATCAGCGTGTAAGTCGATCAAGTCTACCTCGTCTTCTGGAGTAGATAATTGCTTCATGACCTGTTTGAGTAGGGCAGCTAAAAATGAACGATGATGGGGAATGTTTTCCGATGCGCTAGCAGTATAGGGATGGTCAAAAATAATTACAGTTTTCATAGATTGTTACCTCGCTTAATTGATGAGCTCATTCTATGAAAATTTTTCAGAGGTAGCATTAACAATTGTTAATTTGATAATGGAAGTGACGGGATAGTGCAAAAAGAATTGTCGGCTTACTTGAAAAACAAATTTCCTGAATTGGCTGAACACTGGTCTGAAATAGGTCCATTGTTTGTTTTGGATAGCTACCCGAAGGGTGGGATACTACTGAGAGAGGGGAATGTCGCGACAGAAATATATATCGTCGTCACTGGGGCGTTACGACTCTGGCATAACGATGAAACTAAAGATATAACGTTGCAATTTTTCTTTGAAAATCAGATGGTTTCTTCATTTGAGAGTTTTTATTTAGGCAGACCCAGTGGTTTTTCGATCGAGAGCATCGAAGATACTGAGGTCTTGAAGATCAGTAAGGCTGATTTCGATCAAATCAGGACTAGATATCCGTCTATGGAAGCATCGATCACCGCCTTTATTTGCGAACGTTTCATTGAATATCGAAATATATTTTTCTCACAGATTCAACACTCGCCAGAGGAACGTTATCAAGAACTGGTGAGTGACAATCCAGAATTAGTCGAGCGAGTGCCGTTACACTTTGTGGCTTCATACTTGGGCATCACACCAGTATCATTAAGTAGGATTCGTCAACGAAACTAGACTAAGCTTTGATAAGTTCTGAATAATCAGCTAAAATTAAAGAAATGATTTTGAGGGAGACATAAATGCAAAGAAGAAAAGCCTATCGCATAGCTATTCTTGGTATTTTAATGGCAATTATTTTTGTGCAATCACTAGTGCCATTTTTGGGATTCATTCCTACGGGATTTATTAATATAACAATTATCCATATAACTGTAATTGTGGCAGCGATTGTTTTAGGCCCTAAAAATGGCGCCATCGTAGGCCTAGTTTGGGGATTAGGGACTATGGTGCGTGCTTTTACTAGCCCAACGTCGATCATCGATACGACCGTCTTTACTAATCCAGTAGTGGCAATTTTGCCACGGATCATCGTCGGTATCGTTGCTGGATATATTTATTTGGCTCTGAAAAATCACTTCAAAAGAAGAGTCATCGCGATGGGAATCGCTTCAGCCGCAGGTTCACTGACTAACACCATACTAGTATTAGGCTTGATGAGGCTGATGTATGCCAGTGCGCTTTCACAAGCCTATACTACACAGACTGACTTGTTGAATAAATTATTATTGGTGATCGTCGGAACGAATGGAGTTCCCGAAATGATCGCGGCGATTATAATTGCTCCAGCTATTTCGGCTGCTATTTTGAAAGCTAATAAATTCTTAGATTAAGAGGATAGATTATTATGAGAATAAATATTTTACAACATACCCCGAATGAAGGCCCCGGTTCGATCAAAGATTGGGCGCATTTGCACGGTCATGAAGTCTACGTCTATCATCCTTATGCCTTCAATGGAATATTACCCAGTGCAGATGAGACCGACATGCTGGTGATTTTAGGTGGTCCGATGAGCCCTAATGATGACTTAGATTGGATCAAGAACGAACGAAAATTGATCAAGCAATTGCTAGATGAGAATAAACCCATGTTTGGCGCTTGTTACGGTGCGCAACAGATTACCAAGACTTTGGGTTATCCAGTCAGTAAGGCTCCTGCTAAAGAAGTGGGCTGGGCGCCAGTTTACTTACAAACTGATACGATTTCAGAACTTCCTGACGAGTTAGTAGCATTGCACTGGCATGAAGAAATGTTCGACATCCCCGATGATGCGGAGTTACTCTTCTCCAGTGATTTGGTAAGAAATCAAGGTTTTGTCATGAACCATCGAATCGTGGGTCTGCAATTTCACTTTGAACCGCAAACTGATGATGTCAAAGAGATTGTAATCAATGACGGTCAGTATACGATTGGCTCGCAAATACACCAAACTCCTGCTGAAATTATCAGTCATTCAGTGCCTGCAGAAAATAAAGACGTTATGTTCAAGTTGTTGGATTATATTACAGAATAATAAGCTTTACGTACAAAAATAGCCTCGCGATAGAATAAAATTCTATTGCAGAGGCTTTTTTTAAATCGTAGCCATACGTTCCTGATAAGAAGCAACAATCTTATCAGCAATCGCACGAGCAATATTTTCATTTTTTAAGATAGGACCGTGGGAATAACTACCGATCGTATTCTTATAACGCATACCTTCGACCCCTTCTTCAGGGTTATTACCGTAACCTTCGATCATTTTACCAAATGGTTTCAGCATTTCTTTGTCATCGAAGTAAGTTCGACCAGAATGATTTTCAAAGGCACGAACTTTGCCCCATTCAGTCTCGTATTCGGTGTCGCCGATCATACGACTATCTGCTTTGAAAATAGTGTGGAACGGAAGGATATTCAATCCCTGGATGGTCTCGCCACCGGAAGTCTCGTAGTATTCACCCAGGAATTGGTAACCGCCACAGATGCAGAGCATGGGTTTGTTGGCATTGATGTATTTGTCGATCGTATCTTTGTGACGAACAAGGTCTTTAGCTACAACGGACTGTTCGAAGTCTTGACCACCACCCCAAAAGACGAAGTCATAATCAAAGGCGTTGAAGTCATCTCCGAGACTAATATTGTCAACTTGAGTTTCGTAACCTTTTTCTTTGAGCAAGAAGGCGAGTATCTTCACGTCACCACTGTCTCCGTATGTATTCATTAAATCTTCATATAAGTAAGCAATTTTGATTGTTTCAGGCATAATTTTCTCCAATGTGATTATAACTATTGTAATATATTTAGTTAATGAGGTGATTGAGTTGACTAAAGAAATTAACAAAAAGATTCTAGCAGATTTTCGCAATAACTTAAATCAAGACGTTTCGAACAATGTTTTGAAAAATGCGGTGGCACAAGTAGGAATTTTTCAAGCTGCTCTAAATATTGATGCTAAGAGCAAGCTGAATCCGACCTTTAATATCGAAGTACCCAGTGGTAAGGTCTCGAATCAGAAGCGTTCGGGACGTTGCTGGCTATTTTCTTCATTGACGAATTTACGAACGGAATTCGCTTTGAGATACAAGGTACAAGATTTTGAATTATCCCAAAATTATATCTCATTTTGGGATCGTTTGGAAAAGGCTAATTATTTTTATCAAGGTATTTTGGAGACAGCAGCACTTCCGATCACGGATCGAAAAGTAAATTCACTATTCAGCCATCCGACCGGTGATGGTGGATTTTAGCAGTATGCGGCAGATTTGATCAAAAAATACGGTGTCGTTCCAGCTTACGCAATGCCGGAAACAGCCGTGTCGAATAATACAGCTGAATTCAATGCTACAACGGGCATCATGTTGCGCAAGAACGGGATCGAATTGCGTAAGATGGTCAATGAAGGTAAGTCAGAAGACGAGATCGACCAGAGGATCGAAGACATGCTTTCGGACTTTTACCGAATCTGTGTTTATTCGTTTGGACAGCCACCAGTGGAGTTTGAATTAGCGATTCGGACTGATGATGGCAAGTTGATCGAACAGCCAAATTTGACACCTAAGTCATTCTTCCAACAATATTTCACCACGGATCTGAATGATTACGTCGATGTTGTCAACGCCCCACAAGATTCCAAGGAGTACGGTAAATTATACACGATCGATACTGAAGGCAATGTAGTCGGAGGTACAAAGACTATATTCTTGAATTTGCCGATGGCACGCCTGAAAGAAATCAGTATCGCACAACTACAATCCAACGAGACAATCTGGTTTGGTAATGACGTTGGTAAGCAGTCTCAACGAACTCAAGGGATGTTATCTGGCAATCTGTATCAAGTCGATCAGTTATTTGGTATCGACACGAAGATGAGCCGTGGTGAGGCACTGGATTACAAAGAAGCCAGCATTTCACATGCTATGACGCTGACGGGTGTCAATCTAGTGAAGGGACAACCTAATCGCTGGAAGGTCGAAAATTCGTGGGGTGAAGCCAATGGTGACAAAGGTTACTTCATGATGGACGATGCTTGGTTCAACGACAACGTGTATGATGTGGTAGTCCATAAAAAATATTTAACTGATGATGAGTTACAAATGTTAGATCAAGAACCTATTCTATTGCCAGCATGGGATTCGATAGGTTAAGCGAAATGGTATTGGGAGTATTCCAATACCATTTTTATCGTTATAACGATAAAAAACGATTTGTTTTACAGATAGGCAAAGTTTTTCCACTGTCTTAGCTCTAGTTATACGATATACTGCCTTTAAGGGAGTGAGGCTAGTGGAGCTAGGGGAGATACTAAAGGCCAAACGGCTTGAAATGGATCTGACTCAAGATGAATTGTCAGAGTTGATTTTTGTTTCCAAACGGACGATCACTAACTGGGAAAATAACCGGACGTATCCAGATATTGAGAACTTACTGCAATTGTCCAAACTGTATCAGATCAGTCTGGATGAATTGCTGAACAGTGATGCTCGCGTAGTCCAAAGAATGGACCATCGGATGCACCACTTCAACTTATTGGTATCATTACTGACAATGGTAAGTGTGCTATTAGCCGTTGTCTTGATCGGAGGAGGTCAGGTCATGAATATAGGGATGTTAGTATTGAGTGCAGCCGTGTTTTATTTCGTCATCAAATATGCGACTCGTAATGCCATCATCGAGGCCAAGGTGAGAGAGAAACCACTGTCTAAGCAGATCAAGGTCGATGATCTGTATAATGAAATGTTCCAGATCTGGAATGACTTCGATGCCAAGATCAAGAAGTCCAAGGATATGACTAAGGAAACAAAAAAGGACTACTTGGCTAGGTCAAAACAAATTCAAGATGAAGCGACGGATATTGATCTACTAGAAGAGGATGTCAATGAGCAATATAAAAAAATGCTTCAGATGAAACAAAAACTATTAGTCTTGATCGAGGAAGTAGAAGAATAGCCCCATAATCGGAAGACGATTACAGGGCTATTTTTATGCTATATTCAAATCAATGCCGGCTTACCATATAAGTAACCTTGTTGGATATTGATACCGAATTTTTTAGCTAGGATTTGATCAGCTTGATCTTCAACACCTTCTAGGATCAACTCTAAGTGATGTTTTTCAGCGAGGTGAGCCCAAAATTCTAGGCAGTGAGGGATCTTGTCAGCGTCCCCATTCATCCGTAAATTCTGCATGGCAAACTTGATCTGGTCGACATAAGGGAGCAATGTTTGTACATTATCATAAGTGTTAGTGCCAGTGCCCACATCATCGAAGACGACTTCGATATTATACAGATGTAAGAGTGAACTGACTTCTTTCATTTTGTCCAAAGTAGGAGCTTCAGTTAATTCGATCATTAATGGTACGGGATTGATACGCTTCTTTAGCTGAACGATCGCATTCAAAGTAAGCGGATCATTCAATTGCTTGCAGTTCAAATTCAACGCCAGTGCAATATCTTGTACAGCCGCATTTAGTTTGATAGCTATTTGTTCCAACAGCTTAGCTTGTTGGTCGATCGAAACAGCCGTGAAGTCCTTTGGCAGGTTCCATGAACCACTTTCGTCGGTTCTAAGCAAGAGCTCGTATCCAAAGATAGAATTATTTTCTTCATTTACTTGAGGTTGAGCAAAGAATCGGTACATAAGCGCATCTCCCGTAAGTTTGATTAAAATTATCAAAAAATAATTACACATTCATTTTAAAACAATTGCAATGGTATATACAAACGAAATTACTTATTTCACGGTATTTTTAGCCAATTTAAGGACTAGGGGTATATTTCATCGTTACTTCTACCTCAGTCAAGTCTGATTCACCAGAAACAGGGACGGTCACACGCTCAGTTTTTTGAATTTTACTCGATTTACTACCGATATCGACCGAATATAGACCGGGGATGTCTTTTTGTAAGTAATATTCACCATTTTGATTCTTCGCTTTGACGCTTTTTCCAGCTATTTTAAAAACTGGTTTATTGACATTAGTCTCAACGATTATTTTACGTCTTTTCAGTGCGATCTTATACTTGGGGAATATCCCAAAATATCTGCCGACTTTGATAACTTCAAAGTTGCTATAAGTGCTTTCATGTTCAATGATAGTTCTGATCTGGGCGGTGATATTGGTCTGTTTGGTAACTAATTTTTTTAAGGGTATCAGTTCACCTGGAGAAATATTGTTTCCGTCAGGGGTAACGGTCGCACTGGCCATCTTTTTGGTCACGCCGCTAGTTATATTGTCCGACAGATGGTCGAGTTGACGGTCTTTACTGTAATACCACGAACCCCAAAAGTAACCAGCACTCAGTAATAGCACTGCCAGAGTGATAGGTAGTTTGAGTGATCGTTTCTTAGTATTAGGTTCTGCGTCGGACTTTTTCAAGCGTTTGATCCAGTTTGTGCTAAACAGTTGCTTAATTTTCGTTATTATATTAGTAAAAATTTTTTTCGCAAAATCTTTGACATCTTTTTTTGTTGTCATGTTTATATCTCCCTGATAAAAATAAAATCCACTAATTATTGAGAGTAGAAACAGTGGCTATTTTATCGGTAACCCCAGTTTCTCATGATAATTTTTAGCTCCTTTGATGTCGATTGTCGAATTATTTGCCGCAAAAAAAAAGATACCCATAGGCATCTTTTTTAAACTATTTAAAACTGCTTTCTTCTCGTTCACGTTTTTGCGGAGCAGTATCTTTTAAGACACTCATCTTGAGCAGTGCAATAGCAGTTAGACCGATTGAAGCTAAGAGCCCCATGTAGAAGCCAGTATCGATCATGTTCTTGATGATCACATTACTACCACTAGCGATGTAGGCGATGATATAAAAGGCCGCTGGTACAATAGAACAAATTAGCAAAATAGAGTTATTGTGTTTTCTAAATAACTGGGCAACGGCGCCGATGAAAGCAAAGATGATCGTGATCAGAATCGCATATTTACCATACTGAATGTACTTATCTGGCGTACTAGATTTCGTCAATAGAATACCAATATCAAATAAAGTCATTCCACTCTTGTGTTGTAATGAACCTATCGATGCCATCATGTTGCTGTCTAAATTTAGTTTATTGACGGTTGAATCAAGCGTTAAGACGGGTAGTCGGAAGATCGATAGCATATTTAGAATAAAGGCGATACCTTCCATAACGAAGAAGTCCTTAGTCGTAACGACGGACTTGTCTAATCTGTTGAGACCGGTAACTTCGGCTAGATAGTCGTTTGAAGGCACTTTTCCACCTTGGCTCTTGCTAAAGATCGTGCCTAAGATGACCAATTCTATAACGATAGCGGCGATACCGATATATGTGTTGATGATACAAAAAAGTATCGCAATGATGATGTAGATTGCTATCAGAACTGGATTATTTTTAATGAATTTTGACATTTTTTTACTATTCCCCCTCAAGGATACAATAGTAATAGTATCAAAAAAGAACACTGCTGTGCTCTTAAGTCTAAAAATTTAATTATTCTTTTCGATCAGCATATCCAAATGAGGGATATCATCTTCTAAATAAACGTCAGAGATTGCTTTGAAACCAAAGCTGGCGTAGAAATCCTGCAAGTAAGATTGTGCTTGAATCTGGATATTTTTCTTGGGGAATTTTTGTTCGATCTCGGCTAGCTTTGCGTCGATTAATTCACGGGCATACCCCTGCTTACGATATTCATTGACAACTAGTACACGTCCAAAAGTCACATGGTCACCTTTGTCCATGATCCGAGCATAAGCTGCTAGATCTTTAGTATCGTCGGAATCTTTTGATAATAAGCAGACGTGGATCGCTTGATAATCATCGTCATCAACTTCTTGATAGGGACATTTTTGTTCGACTACGAAGACTTTTACCCGAGCTTTCATAATGTCGATCACTTCGTTAGTTGACAATTCGTTCGTTGTTTTGATCATGATATTAGCCATTGATTTACCTCATTTATACAAAATATGATTTTTTTAAGATAGCGAATATAATAAAACTTTTTTGTTGCAAAAGCAACATAATTTGAACTGAGTTGTTTCTAAATGGATAACTCATCATTGAATTAAGCACTATAATAATATAGGATTAAATAGTGTGAAACATGTGTTTCACGAGTGGAGGGTATAAATGAAACCAGAAGAATTTTATCAGGCTTTGGCCGCAAAAGGTATTGAATTGAACGATGTTCAGAAGCAACAATTTGAGATATATTTCAACGAATTGGTTGAAACTAATAAAGTTATGAACCTGACTTCGATCACCGAACAAGACCAAGTTTATTTGAAGCATTTCTACGACTCCTTGGTTTTGGATTTTGTTGATAATAAGCTGTTGACTGAAGAATTAACGCTCTGTGATGTTGGTTCTGGAGCTGGATTCCCATCGATTCCATTGAAAATCGTCAACCCTAAACTAAAAATAACTATCGTTGATTCATTGAATAAGCGCATCAAATTTTTGGACGGACTAGTCAGCAAGTTGAATCTGGACGATGTGACTTTGGTGCATGGACGTGCTGAAGAGGTCGGCAAGAACAAATCATATCGCGAAAAATTCGATCTTGTAACGGCTAGAGCCGTTGCAGCCTTGAATGTTTTGACCGAGCTATGTCTACCATTATCAAAGGTGGGCGGAACTTTCATCGCTATGAAATCAGAAAAGGCTCCTGAAGAATTGGATAACGCTGAATATTCGATAAAAGTTCTCGGTGGACAGGTCACTGACCAAAAGTCATTCGAGTTACCTAACGCTGAAGGTGTTAGGAATTTTATTTTCATCGATAAAATCAAGTCGACACCCGCCAAGTATCCTAGAAAGCCGGGAACTCCAAACAAAAAGCCACTCGTGAAATAATCAAATGACCTTAAATTAACTACTATTAAATGTTAAAATTTAATGTATGTATTTTGCAAAGAATAGGGGAATAAAATGGCACGAAAAATATCCGTTGCGAACCAAAAGGGTGGTGTAGGTAAAACAACTACGACTATCAATCTTGGTGCGTGCTTAACTGACTTAGGTCAAAGAGTCTTGATAGTAGATATTGATCCACAAGGCAACGCTACAAGTGGTTTGGGTATTAAAAAAGCCAATGTAGAAAAAGATATTTATGATGTCTTAGTGAACGAATATCCACTGACCAAGACGATCATTCATTCAAAACATAAAAATCTTGATATTGTTCCAGCTACGATCCAATTGGCTGGTGCTGAAATGGAACTAACTACGATGATGGCACGTGAGACGAGGTTACGTGCTGGATTGGAAGAGGTAGATGACAAATACGACATCATCTTAGTTGATTGCCCGCCATCTTTGGGCCAACTGTCTACTAATGCTTTCACTGCGAGTGATTCGATCATCATTCCAGTCCAAAGTGAATATTACGCCTTAGAGGGATTGAGCCAATTGTTGAATACGATCCGCTTAGTCCAAAAACACTTCAATAATAACTTGGCGATCGAAGGTGTACTGCTGACGATGTTGGATGCCAGAACTAACTTGGGTGCGCAAGTGGTCGAGGAAGTTAAATCGTACTTTGGGGATAAGGTTTATAAGGCAATTGTTCCACGCAATACACGATTAGCTGAGGCGCCTAGTTATGGTCTACCGATCGTAGACTTCGATGACAAGTCTCGTGGTGCCGAAGCATACTGTGATCTTGCCAAGGAGGTGTTGAAGCGTAATGGCATCAAACAAAAATAAAAAAGGTTTGGGTAAGGGTATCGATGCGATCTTTTCTGAATTTGAAGCGATCGATGAGAATAGTGAGACAGTCGTAGACCTGTCACTTGATGATATCCGTCCTAATCCATACCAACCGAGAAAGACTTTTGATGAGCACGCTTTGAATGAGTTGGCTCGATCGATCCAACAAAACGGCGTTTTCCAACCGATCATTGTTCGTGAAAGCGTCAATGGTTTCGAGATAATCGCTGGTGAACGTCGATTCCGTGCTAGTAAAATCGCTAAGCAGACGACGATACCGGCTATTGTACGTCCACTTAGTGAGTCAGGCATGATGGAGATCGCGGTATTAGAGAATTTACAACGTGAAGATCTGACACCGCTGGAAGAAGCAGACGCATATCAAACTTTGATTTCTAAGTTGAACTTGACGCAGGAACAAGTTTCGCAGCGCTTAGGCAAGAGTCGACCATATATCGCCAATTACTTGAGATTGCTGAATCTACCCGATGCAACCAAAAAACTCGTCCAAAATGGTGATCTGTCAATGGGACAGGCTAGAACATTACTGAGTTTGAAGGACAAAGAGCAGATCGACAAACTAGCCAAGCGAGCAGTCAGTGAAGACTTAACTGTTCGTCAATTGGAACAACTAGCGACTGAAACTAAACATGACATCAAGAAAAAGAAAAAAGTTTCAAAATCTAAATCACCTTATATCCGAGCAACTGAAGAAAGATTAGTCGAAAAATTCGATACCTCCGTAGCGGTCAAAGAAACTCGTAGTGGTCACGGTAAACTAGAGATCGACTTCACTAATACTGAAGATCTCAATCGAATCTTGGACATCTTAGGAATAAAATTAGATTAGAGGGCGACGTATGTTTAATTTAGGCGATATCGTAATGATGAAAAAACCTCACGCCTGTGGGGCCAATAAGTGGGAAGTCATCCGAGTAGGCGCTGATATCAAGGTCAAGTGCCTAGGATGTGGTCATATCGTGATGATCCCTAGAAATGATTTTAATAAGAAATTTAAAAAAGTAATAACAGAAGCTGCACAAGTTGATGTGAGCCAAGAAGAATTTTATTTGAAGCAGACACAAATTGTACAACCTAATATTAATGGAAACGAGGAGAATTTATAATGGCTTTAACTGCCGGAATCGTAGGATTACCTAACGTTGGAAAATCAACACTATTCAATGCCATAACCAAGGCTGGAGCAGAAATGGCGAACTATCCATTCGCTACTATCGACCCTAATGTTGGGATGGTTGAAGTACCTGACAAGCGTTTATCAAGGATCGACACGCTGATCCCTGCTAAAAAATTGATTCACACAACTTTTGAGTTTACAGATATTGCCGGAATCGTTAAGGGTGCTAGTAAAGGTGAAGGACTGGGTAACAAGTTCCTTGAAAACATCCGTCAAGTTGATGCGATCGTACACGTAGTTCGTGCTTTTGATGACGATAACATCACTAGTGTCACAGGAACAGTTGATCCATTGGACGACATCGAAACTATCAACTTGGAGTTGAGTATCGCTGATTTGGATAGCGTCAACAAGCGTTATAGCAAAGTTGAAAAGATGGCTAAGAGTGCTAAGGACAAAGAGGCTATCGCTGAGTTTGCTGTTTTGCAAAAGATCAAGCCAGTTCTTGAAGAGGGTGGCTCAGTAAGAACCATCGAATTCAATGAAGATGAACAAAAAATCGTCAAGGGCTTATTCTTATTGACTTCAAAACCAGTTTTGTATGTCGCTAACATTGCTGAAGATGACATGTCCGATCCAGAGGCTTCGAAGTACTACAAGATCATTGAAGACTATGCTAAAAAAGAAGAGGCTGAAGTCATCGGTGTATCTGCTAAGACAGAGGAAGAAATCGCTGAATTAGATGATGATGATAGACGTGAGTTCCTTGAAGCTGAAGGCGTTAAAGAGTCAGGTCTTGATAAATTGATCAAGGCTAGTTATAAATTACTAGGTCTAAGAACTTTCTTCACCGCTGGTGGTAAAGAAACACGTGCTTGGACATTCCATAAGGGCATGAAAGCACCGCAAGTAGCTGGTATCATTCACTCAGACTTTGAACGTGGATTCATTCGCGCTGAAGTCATGTCATTTGATGCTCTAGATGCTTTGGGCAGTGAACAAGCTGTTAAGGAAGCTGGTAAATTGCGTGTTGAAGGTAAAGATTACGAAGTACAAGACGGCGATATTATTGAGTTCAGATTCAATGTCTAATTTGGGGGAGAATTAATGGCTGACGATTTAAGAGAGAAGAATAAGGTGGCTGCGGAAAAGCAGAAAATTACAGCCGCCAAAAAAATAAAACGTGAAGATACAACTGAAAAAATTTATTCAGCTGATCCAGATGCGTTACGTGAACAATTGAGTAATAAGAATCAGGAATATGTCTTTAAGCTGAACAAATACTTAGTCGATAATGACTTCAAGGAAGATGAAGCCAAAGAAGCGATTGATAAGTTGATGCCAGAGATGATCGACAATCAGATCAATGGTGTACCTGCCAATCAGTTGTATGGTCCAGTAACAAAGAAGGCTGGGGAGATCGTGCACCCGGTTAAACCAGTTAAGAAGACACCATTCTGGGCATCATCAGTCGATAATTCATTGTTGTTCTTCGCACTGTTTGCTTTGTTATACGGAATCGTTGCATTGACCAGCAAGAAGGCTGGTGCCAGCAATCAAACCGGTATCGTGACCTTGGTAATCCTTTCAGGGATGTGGGGAACGTTATTAACATGGTTCAATATTCAAATGAAGAAACCTAAGAAAGAACGTCCCGGTTGGGGAATTACTCTCGGTTATCTAGCCATAGGCTTGATGCTGATGTTTATTTTCCTAGGCGCTATGACGTTTGTTCCAACATCAATCAATCCATCGTTGAGCGCAATTGGCTATCTTATCGTAGCTGCTGTTGCTTACGGAATCCGTTTTGTTTTCCGTCGTTATATGGGAATTCATGATCGTGGATTCTTCTAGGCAGATACTATTTGTAAAATAATATAATAAAAAAGGCATCGCTTATTTATCTTTTAGAAGATATGGCGATGCCTTTTTGGTAACTATTCGGTTGCGATAAACAGCAAGTTACCAAATATCATATTTAGCATTTTTTATATTCCAATGTGTATTCTCTAGAAATGATCTCAGTTCTAGAGATTTTTTTTCTTTAAAATAATTCAGTATTTTTTGATGTTCGTCATTCGTATGTCGTAAAATCTGTTGAATCGAATCTTTATCAACTCTTGAATAGGCTTTACCGATGAATATCTTTTTCTTAGTATTCAACTCTTTTTTAATCAATGAATTGTGACACTTGTCGGTATAAACGTTATGAAATTGTTCCTGTAAACTATTGTATTTTGTATACAATTGATTGTCGATGGCAGAATACATGCTATCGACCAAAAATTGCATCAGTGCATAATCGTCACTATTCAGAGCATCGAGTTCCATTTGCGCGATCTTACCGTCTAAAACGCCGATCAATTGATATACTTCTTCAACGTCTTTCTTGGTATATGTTTTTAACTTGAATCCCTTTCGAGGTTCGCGTTCTAGAATATCATCGGCAGAGAGTTGTAATAGGGCTTCTCTGACTGGTGTACGGCTTATTCCTAAATGGTTAACTAAGTATTGTTCCGTTAATCTATCACTTCGCTGTAATTTTCCCAGCGTTAATTGTTCAGAAATAAAATTATATACTTTTTCTTTTGGCTCCATGCTTATCCTCCTATGAGTATATTGTACTATACGTTATTTCATATTCATAAAATCGTGGTTGTAAATCCATATTGTATATTGTATACTTTAGTTGTGAATTAGTGAACATTAAATACAAGAGAAGAGGAAAATAAAATGTTTAAAAATGTTATTGTACGTGTCCCATCGAAACATATCTCAGAGGGAATCACTAGTGCTGATGAAGGTAAGCCTGATTATCGAAAGGCATTACAGCAACACGAAAACTATGTCAGTGCATTAACAAAAACTGGCGTAAATGTAACTGTTCTTGAGCCAGAAGACGATTTTCCGGACTCATGTTTTGTTGAAGATGTTGCATTATGTACAAGTAAATGTGCAATCGTTACACGTCCTGGTGCTTTGAGCAGAAGAAAGGAAGCAGCACTTCCCGATATGATCGAAGCTCTAAATAAATTTTATGAACATGTTGAGTATATCGAGGATCCAGGTACTGTTGAAGCTGGAGATATCATGATGGTAGGTGATCACTTCTATATTGGACATTCAGCTAGAACTAACGAGGCTGGTGGTAAACAATTGATTGCCATTCTTGAAAAATATGGACTTTCAGGTCAAATGGTAGAAATGAAAGAAATGCTACATTTGAAGACAGGTCTAGCATATTTAGAGAATAATAATTTGCTAACGGCTGGTGAATTTAAAACAGCTCCAGAATTTGAAAAATTCAATAAGATCGGTATTGAAATGGACGAAGCATATGGAGCAAATTGTATTTGGGTAAATGATTATGTATTAGTTCCAGCAGGATATCCTAAAGTGCAAAAGAAGATCGAAGATCTTGGATACAAAGTATTAGTTGTTGATACTTCAGAATATCGTAAGATTGATGGCGGATTAAGTTGCTTATCATTGAGATTTTAGTTAATTGAATTAATTTGGAGAATTGTCATCTACTAAACTATGCAATTCTCTATTTTTTTATCAAAGAAGGTGTAGCGATTGGAAAAAGCTGATAATAAAATTGGTTTATTCTCACTTGTTGGAATAATTATTAGTGCTATTGTCGGAGCCGGAATCTTTAACTTAATGAAGGAAGTAGCTAATTCGGCTTCAGTCGGTGTAACGATTTTAGGATGGATCGTAGCAGGTTTAGGAATGGGTTCATTAGCTTTTTGTTTTGAAAATCTCAATAATAAACGTCCAGACTTGAACTCAGGTGTTTTCAGTTATGCCCAAGAAGGATTTGGCGATTACATTGGGTTCAATTCAGTTTGGGGATATTGGATCTCAGTCATAATCGGTAATGTTGCCTTTGGAACATTACTTTTTAGTGCGCTAGGTTATTTCTTCCCGATTTTTGGAAATGGTCAGAATATTCCTTCAATAATTGGTGCATCTATCATGCTGTGGGTGATTCATGCAATGATCATTAGAGGATTGGATAAAGCGGCACTACTTAATACGATAGTTATGCTTGCTAAATTAGTACCGATTCTCATCTTCATTGTTTGTATACTCTTAGCTTTCAATAAGGATGTTTTTATGGCCGATTTTTGGGGTAATCTCTCTAGTAATGGGACCCATTCATCTAGTATCATGGAACAACTAAAAGGGACAGTTTTAGTTACAATTTGGGTATTTATTGGTGTCGAAGGTGCAGTAGTATTCTCTGGACGAGCAAGAAAACGTAGCGACGTTGGTAAAGCTACGATAATTGGTTTTTCGGCTGTAACATTGATCTATGCCACCGTAACAGTATTTTCATTCGGTATTTTAAGCCAAAAACAATTACAGAATTTACCTAACCCAGCAATGGCCTACGTACTTGAGGAAGTTATCGGTAAACCGGGAGCAATCCTTGTAAATGCCGGTGTCATCGTTGCTATCTTTGGCGCTTGGATCGCTAACACGATGCTAGCAGAAGAAGTTGCTTATCAAGCCGGACTAAGAGAACTATTCCCTAAAGTATTTACCAAAGAAAATAAGAATGATATGCCTATCAACTCCATCTTCATTACTAATTTGATTGTTCAGATCTTATTGTTGAGCTTTTTATTCACGGATGAGGCGTACTCATTACTTTCTAAATTATCGTCTTCTACGATACTATTGCCATACACTTGCGTGGCACTGTTTCAATTAAAATTGACTAAACAAAATAAAGAAAAGTTTCTATCTAAAAACGTATTAGTGGGTTCGCTAGCGACTATTTACATGTTCTGGTTGATATATGCGTCCGGATTAATGTATCTAGTCTTAACTATCCTAGCGTTAGTTCCAGGAACAATCATGTATATCTATGTTAAGAAGAAAAATTCTGAAAAGATTTTTACTAGAAATGAGATTTATATCTTTACCATAGCGGTTGGCCTATTTTGCTATGGGATTTACATGTTACCGGAGATTATCAAGCTCTAATTATCCTCAACCCCCCCAAACTTGCATATTTCAATATTTGCGTTAGCATGGAGTTGTGATCAGTTATGAATTACAAGAAAAGAGCTTCAACGCTAACAACGCCTACTATTTTTTTTGCAATACTCATATGGTCTTAATAAGACGTGGAGGTATTAAGAATGAAAAAGTTAGACAAGAGTGAAAAGAAAAGATTGAGTAAATTGGCTGAATCGAAGGTAAATAGCAAGGGTGCTGACATTAAGAAGTCATCATTTAAGGCCTTTGCCGATCAAATGGACAGTGAAAAGTAAAATTTAGAGTACAAAAAACTACGGCATGATTCCGATATTCCATCGGAATCATGCCGTAGTTTTTTTGATTTAAATCAGATTATACAAAATTGTTATATTGAAAACCAACTTTTTCACCGTGCTTTTCTAGTCCAATCGCATGTTTCTCGCCCCAGTTCGACATGTCGATCAAGACTTTTCGTAAGGATTCTCCTTCAGGTGTCAGTGAATATTCAACATGCAGAGGTAGTCCGGGATAACTAGTTCTTTTGACGATACCATCAGCGATCAGTTCATTGAGCTGTTGTGTTAAGACTTTTTGACTAATATCTGAAATTTTTCTCATTAATTCACCATTGCGCATGGGTCTGGAACCAAGGTTACATAAAATGAGTGATTTCCATTTACCATTAATAATTGACATCGTTAAATCAAGGGCCATGTGATATATTTTTTCAACCATAATAAACCTCCTTGATTTACAGGTGGTTACTTAAAAGTGCGTACTATTATTCTAGCATATTAGCGATTACAATGACTTCATCAACAGTTAAAAGAGAGGTATTCATTGTGACAAAAAATTATAAATTTTTGGAGCCATATACTTTTGCGAATGGAGTTACTGTCAAGAATAGAATCGTAATCCCACCAATGACTGAAGCTGCAGCTCTAGAGAATGGTGCTGTTTCTCAAGATGAATTGAGATATTTTGATATCCATACTGGTGGAGTGGGGATGTTCATTGCTCCAGTAATGAATGTTTCTGACGACGGTAAAGGTTTCGAGGGAGAACCATCAGTCGCTGATGACAAGTTCTTGCCGGGCTTACAAAAATTAGCAAATACGATGAAGCAAAATGGTACTAAAGCGATTTTGCAGATTTTCCACGCTGGTAGAATGTCTAATTCCAAGATCCTACGTGGTACTCAACCTGTATCAGCCAGCGCTGTGGCCGCTCTGCGTCCTAATGCTGAAACTCCAAGGGAATTAACAAATCAAGAGATCGAACAAATCATTGACGACTTTGGTCAAGCAACGAGACGTGCTATTGAAGCTGGTTTTGATGGTATCGAATTGCATGGAGCTAACACATACTTGATGCAACAATTCTTCTCACCACATTCAAATCGTCGAAGCGACAAGTGGGGCGGAAGTGTTGAAAAAAGAATGACCTTTGCGTTGGAGATCATTAAACGTGTTCATGAAGTTGTTGATGAGTATGCTGATGACAAATTCATCGTTGGTTATCGAATTTCTCCTGAAGAAATTGAGGAACCAGGAATTCGTTTGGAAGATACTTTGAAGTTTATCGACGTATTGGCAGATCAACCAATCCACTATCTTCACGTTTCGATGGGATATGCTTGGCGCGCTTCACTCAGCGACAAGTCAGATACGACGCCAATTATTTTAAGGATCAAGGAAGCAGTCAATGGTAGATTACCATTGATTTCAGTTGGATCGATCGAAACACCTGAAGATGCTGAAAAAGTTATCGACGCAGGCGTTGACTTTGCTGCCATTGGTCGCGAGTCGATCAGAGAACCAAACTGGGTTCAAAAAGTCGAACTAGGTCAAGAAAATTCAATCAAGTATGACCTTTCCTTAACTGAATTGGAAGAACTAGGAATTAATTCAGCGTTCTTAGATTTCTTACATCAACTACATTCCGACTTACATATGGTAGATTCAGACCAACCAAAGGATGATTTTGTTAATAACTTGGGTGGAGTTGAAGGTAACTAAACTATTACTATGTATATGTCTGCAAAAAGTTAGACATTTATAAATTTAAGGCTTGCGTTCTGTGATTTACAGGACGCAGGTCTTTTTTTATTTGACTCTAAAGAACATAACGATCGCATACAGTCCAAAACCTATGCAGGCGGACTTTAAAATTTCAGATATCCAAAGTACCCTGTCGCCACTGAGATTTACGTTAGTGGACATCTGCCATTGGACGACGCCAAAAATAATTAGTGAAAAAATAAATATCATGATGAAGCGGATTCTTTTCTTTAAATAGTCCATAGATACTCACTTTCTTATACGGTTAGTAATACACTAACATAATATTGTATAATATGACTAGTTGTAAAAATGTGCGCTTGAGAGGTTTATTAATGAAGATATTAGTGGTAGATGACGATAAAGAAATTGTTGAATTACTCAGTATTTACATAAAAAATGAAGGCTATGAGCCTATATCAGCTAACTCCGGTCAAGAGGCTCTCGATGCATTGGCCGCACACAGTGATATTGCCTTGATGGTCTTGGATATTATGATGCCAGGGATCGATGGGATCGAAGTAGTAAAGCGCGTCCGCAAAGAATCGCAGATTCCGATCATTATCGTATCCGCTAAGACGACGGATATGGATAAGATTCAAGGTCTGATCACTGGTGCAGATGATTATGTCACGAAGCCATTCAATCCCTTGGAAGTTATGGCTCGAGTACGTTCCTTGCTACGTCGTAGTGCACAGCAAACATCCAAAAATGTCCCTGACAAGCTAGAGGTCGGTCCAATCACGATTTATAAGGACTCACATGAGGTAGTTACTAGTTCTGGCAATAAGGTGCAATTGACAGCCTTAGAGTTTGGGGTCTTGTACCTTCTGGCAAGTCATCCCAATCGGGTGTTCTCAGCAGATGAGATTTTTGAACGGGTTTGGAAGCAAGAGAGTGTTGTTTCAGCCAAAACAGTTATGGTGCACGTAAGTCACCTTAGAGATAAGCTCGAAGAAGCAACAGACGGTGAAAAGGTTATCGAGACCGTCTGGGGCGTTGGCTATAAAGTGGAGGTTTGATTTTTTGAATAAGCGAATCAAACTGGATAGAAGAGAAAAAGGTGTCCTCCTGTTTGAAGGAATAGGCACCTTTCTTTTATTTCAGATTATAAATTTTATTTTGATCATCATTTCAGATCTCTTCTATAGTAACGAAACCTTTAAGAGCATCGATCGGGTCATTCAAAATATCAATCATAATTTAGTGAAGTCGACTTTTTGGGGTATCTGGTTTTTCTTGATACTAGTGATTCTGATCGAGTTAGCTGTTTCCGTCCACGTGGTCATCAAAACGTATCGCCAATTTGAAGTTTACAAGGTCGAATCAGAACTGATCCAAATTGCGGCGGGAGATCTTAATCACAAGATAAATCTCAAGGTCAACAAGAGATTACAAAGTATCGTTGACAGTGTCAACCTGTTGGTCTTGAATACAAATAAACATATTTCAGAACAAAAGAAATCTGAGGACAGTAAAGATGAATTGATCGCCAACGTCAGTCACGATCTGCGAACTCCGCTGACCTCAGTTATCGGTTACTTAGGTTTGATCGAGGGCAAGAATTTTGAAGATATCGGTCAGATTTTGAAGTATTCACATATCGCCTACAAGAAATCCTTGGAGATGCAAAATTTAGTCAATTCATTATTTGAGTACGCCAATGTCGAACAAGCTACGAGTCGTCTGTCTATCTCTACCTTTGACATGACTCAGATGTTGGACCAATTGGCGGCTGACTTCGAATTGGAAGCAAATAAACGCGGTATGGAGATCATCGTCAAGTCTAAGCCTGCCAAAATCATGATGAATGGTGATACCGAAAAATTAGGACGGGTCTTCAATAACTTGATAACGAACGCCTTCAAGTATGGCAAAGGGGCGACACACTTGTGGCTAGAAGCTGAAGAAACGGCAACGGATGTCGTAGTGCGAGTAGCCAATAATGGTCAATCGATCCCACAAGAATCATTGACACATTTGTTTGACCGTTTTTATCGGGTCGAGGACTCGCGTAATAAGGAGACGGGTGGCACTGGACTGGGATTAGCTATTGCTCAAAGCATGGTTAAACTCCACGGTGGTACAATAGCAGTTACATCGGATAACGAACGCACGGCCTTTGTTATCTACTTCCCAATTTCAAAGCAATAGCGAGGAACTCAATGAAAAAAATAATACACAAACTCTTATTACTAATGTCCGTGATGATACTATTACCGATCAATCCGCAAGTAGTTAAGGCGGATGATGAACCAGAGTTGAATGCCAGTGCGGCGATGGCATTTGATGAAAATAGCGGTCAAGTTATTTATTCAAAAGAAGCAGATAAAAAAGTGGCGATCGGTTCGATCACTAAAATAATCACGCTCTATCTAGTCACCAAGGCTATCCATCAAGGTGACTTGAAGTGGACCGATACGGCCAGTCCCACAGCTGAGCAAGCAGAGATGACTCAACAAGACGAGTTGACGAATGTTCGTCTTGATACTGACAGGCTCTATACGGTGAAACAGCTATATGATGCATCTTGGATAGTTTCATCGAATTCTGCTGCGATGATGTTGGCACAGATGGTCAGTGGCAATCAAAAATCCTTTGCTAAGTTAATGCGCCAGACTTTGAAAGACTGGGGTATCAAAGACGCCGAGATCTACAATGCGTCAGGATTGAATAACAGTGATCTTCGTGAGGGGATGTACTTAGGCGATGAGACGGGTGAGAATAAGCTATCAGTCAATGATATTGCTATCATCGTCAAGCACATCTTGGACGAATATCCAGAAGTCTTAGAGACTACTTCGCAGGCTAAATTACAATTTCCAGTTGGTGACGAAACGAAGACTTACAACTCGCTGAACTTATTGTTGAACGGTCAGCGTGATTATCAAGCTGGTTATGAATTCGATGGTCTCAAGACTGGTACGACTGAACAAGCTGGTGAGTCCTTCGTAGGGACATTGCCGATGGATAATACTAGGGTCGTCACGATCGTGATGAATGTTGCGGGTGAAGACGATGATATCGACAAACGATTCCGAAGTACGCAGAACTTAGCTCACTACGTGAAAGAAAATTTTGTTTATCAAAAAATCATGACACCGGGTGATCTGGTCAATCAGAAGTACAAACCTAAGCAAGATGTTTATATGTGGTTACCTAATGGTTTCGATAATTCTACATTAAGTTATACTGTATCTAAGAATGATTTAGGGTTTGAGGCGACTGCTAACAAAAAGACGTTCAAGTTGATCGCAACTAACGCCCCGGGTGGCTATATTCCCTATACTCAAACTAAGAAAAAATTAACGATCAAAAAAGTAGTAGTTAAAAAGAATCTGTGGGATCAGATAGTAGATTTCTTTAGTAATTTATTTTAAATAATTTGATTAGGAGTGCAGACGATGAGTTTAGAAGTAAGTAAGGCAATCGATATTTTAAAAGAGCATGACTTATTAGTTTCCAGTAAGGTTCTCGTTGATGACTTGACGGTCACAAACATCAGTTATAATTCTCAAGAAGATCAGACTGATGGGATCTTTTTCTGCAAAGGAAATAATTTCAAGGCTGAATACTTGCGCCAAGCGATCGATTCAGGTGCACGATTGTATGTCTCTGAACAAGAGTATGACGACAGTATCAGTCGTCTGATCGTTACAGATGTTCAAAAAGCACTGTCGATCTTGAGTGCGGCTTTTTACGGTAATCCAGAGAAAGAATTATTCATCATTGCCTTCACAGGCACCAAAGGTAAGACGACAACAGCGTACTTTATCCATAATATCTTGAACCAAGCGTATCCTGGTAAGGTTGCTCTATTCTCGACGATAGATCGGATCGTTGGACCTAAGCCTGAGGATGAGTTCAAATCTGACTTGACTACGCCTGAATCAATGGAATTGTTCCGTGATATGCGCCGTGCAGTAGATAATGGTATGACCAAGTTAGTCATGGAAGTCAGCTCACAAGCTTATAAAAAAAATCGTGTCTACGGTTTGAACTTTGATGTCGGGGGTTTCTTGAATATCACACCTGACCATATCGGTGAGAATGAACATCCAACCTTCGCTGATTATTTGTATTGTAAGAAGCAATTATTAGTCAATTCTAAGGTCAACGTGATAAATGCGCAGACCAATGATTTGGAAACAGTCTTGGCAGCCGCGCGTGAAACTAGTTCTGATGATGACATTTACTTATTTGGTCGTGAGACGGTAGATGCCGACTTCAGTATCTCTAGTAAAGAAACAACTCTGAGCGACAGTATCTTCGATGTCACAGCTGTGACTGACAAGGGCAAAAAACTCAACCTCGATGGTGAATACAAGTTGGGGGTAGTGGGTGACTTCAACGAGATGAATGCGATAGCAGCTATTATCGCTTCCGGTCTTGCTCACGCTAGCAAGGAAGATATCGCTGAGGGATTACATACAGCGCGGGTACCGGGTCGAATGGAGCATATCAACACTAAGAGCCACGGGACAATATTCGTGGATTACGCGCACAATTATGCTAGTATGAAAGCTCTACTAAGTTTCTTACGAAAAGAATATCCAGAATCAAAACTAAAAGTAGTCGTTGGTAGTACTGGGAATAAGGGCGTCTCTCGTCGTGAAGGTTTTGGTAAGGCTCTGACTGAGTCTGCCGACAGTGTGATCTTGACTACCGACGATCCGGGATTTGAGGATCCAGTTGAGATTTGTAAGCAGATCGACTCATATATCGACCACTCCAAAGTCGAAGTTAAGACGGTCATTGATCGCCAGAGCGCTATTCGGGAAATGATTGAGACTAGCTCAGGCAGTGATATTGTTGTCTTAGCAGCTAAGGGTGAGGATCATTATCAAAAGACAAATGGCGTGGACGTGCCATATCCTAGTGACCCAGTTGTTGCAAAGAATATTTTAAAAGATATCGAGGGATAAACTATGCAAAAATTCTTTACTGTTATTGGTGGTATGGGAACACTCGCCACTGAAAGTTACATTCACTTATTGAATCAAAGAACGCCGATAACTAAAGATCAAGATTACTTGAACTATATTCTCGTCAATCATGCGACTGTTCCTGATCGAACTGCCCATATCTTAGACCACTCTAAGCCTAGCTTCTTGCCACCACTAGTGGAAGATTTGAAACAACAAAGTCTCTTGGATCCAGCCTTCATGGTCATCATCTGTAATACAGCCCATTATTACTATCAAGAATTGCAGGCGGCGACAGATATTCCGTTGATCCACATGCCACATCTAGCCATCACAACGATGAAGAAAAAATATCCAGATGCTAAAAAAGTCGGTTTGATCGCTACTAAAGGTACGATCGACGACCATATCTACGAAGATGAGATCAAGAGTGCCGGTTTCAATTACACATTAGGTGATCAGTCCATCCGTGATGACGTCGAGAGTTTGATCTACGATGACATCAAGGAAAAAGGTCAAATGAACGCTAAGAAGTATTACGATATTTTGAAGCGCATGTATAATGAATTCGATTGTGACGTGATCGTGTTGGGCTGTACTGAACTATCATATGCTCAAGAAAAAGCCTCAGATCATCCTTATAACGTGATCGATGCGCAAAGCATCGTGGTGGATAAGTCGATCGAGTTAGAAACAATGATGCGTCAAGGTGAAAAAATCGATTTCTCTAAGATTTATTAATGTTTCTTGTCTACTGTTGCATAATGGCGAATTCCCCATATATAATAAAAAGATAGGGAGGTACCGATTATGTTTAAAAAAATCTCACTTGTAACTATAGCTTTGCTCGGAGTTTTATTAGCGGGCTGTTCAACACAATCAGCAAGTTCAACTGATTCTAATTCCAAGTCAGAACAAACACAAAAGAGTACCAAGAGTGCAACACCTGAGAAATCTACCAAATCAACTTCAAGCAGTGACAATCAATCAACTAAAGATGATAATGATGATTCCGATAGTGAGAGCAATAATTCTCAAAGCACTACAAGTAGTAATGACACTAATACTGATAGTGACAAGACTGCTACGACTGATACTCAAAAGGATCAAGAGACACAGACTAGTGTTAATTTGACCACTTCGGACCAAGCGGTCGAGTATTTGGCTAGTGCTTTGAGTACGACGTATGACAATAGCACGACGCAATACGTTGCGAACGGTAAAATAACTTGGAACAACGTAACAGGTTACCAAGTAAACATTTATAGCAAGAATTCAGATTCACCAGTTGGCAGTTATCTGGTTCAAACTAATGGGCAATATTCACAGCTCTGGTAGAACGGGATTTGCTTGCCTTTGAAGTTAATATTCGATACTATTCTAGAGATTGGGACTTCGTCCCGAACTCTATTTTTTTGGGCAATTTAGGGAGATTGATATGATGCGAATCAAACAAATTAAAATAATCATGCTACTGACGTTGGTCACCATGCTTGTAGTTTTGAGCGGGTGTGCTCCCACGGAGCATGCACAAAATGTGATAACCACCACGGTCAATACTTACAAGGAACCAGTTCAAAGTGTCGTGGGGGATAAGTACAAAGTCGAAGCAATCATCAAATCAGTTAACGTTGACCCGCACAGTTTCTCTCCATCAAACAACAATGCCAAGCAAGTCGCTGACTCTAAATTGATCATTTCAAATGGACTGGGTTATGACGACTGGGTGGATAAATTAGTGACGGCTAATAGTCAGGATAAAAATTTGATCGACTTCTCGTCTGACGTGCTTCACAAAAAGAACGGTGATAATGAACATGTCTGGTTTGGTGTGTCAAATGTTCAAAAACTCAGCCGCGCGGTCTATCAAAAGATGGCCAAAAAAGATCCCAAGAATAAGTCTTACTATCAGAAGAATTACCAACAGTATGCTAAAAAACTGGATAAATTGATCGTTCGTGAAGATAAGTTGAAACAAAAACTCAATGGTAAAAAAGCTTACGTGACTGAACCACTCCCTTATTACTTACTGCAAGACCTTGGTGTCACGATCGATAATCAACATTTTGCCAAGGCGGTCGAAGAAGACACTGACCCGTCGATCTCTGATATTGAGAATATGCAGAATGGTTTGAAAAATCATAAGGTCGATTTCTTAGTCGTCAATAAGCAAGTAACTAGTGGCATCATTACTAAGATGACCAGTTTAGCCAAAAAAAATAATATTCCGATAATTTATTTCACAGAGACTCTACCTAGTGATTTAGGCTACTATCAGTGGATGAATGACAATCTCAATCAAATTGAAAAGATAGTTAATGAATAAATTCTTGTAAATGATAATTTTTACTATTTACAAATGAACTAATTTTGTTTATTCTGTAATATGTCATTAAATCGATGAAAGGCCTAGGATTAATCAGTGATTGAAGCAAAAAACTTAACTAAAAAGTTTGGCAAACAATTAGTATTTGAAAATGTAAATTTTAAGATAGATGATGGTGAATTCATCAGCCTAGTTGGACCTAATGGGTCTGGTAAAACGACATTGGTCAAGATAATCATGGGGATGGAGAAGAAAACTAGTGGGGAATTATTGATGAACAGTAAGCAGACTGTCGGTTATGTCCCACAATTTCGCAACATTGACATCGACTATCCACTGGATATCGAAAGTTTTGTTAGATTGAATTTGAAATTTACACTTAGTCCCCAAAAGCGGACAGAAAATAATGAATTGATTGAACAGATCCTCGAAAAAACTCGCTTAACACACTTGAGAAAACGAGCTTTAGGATTGGCATCTGGTGGTGAAAAACAAAAAGCCTACTTAGCGCAGGCTCTGTTGAACGATCCGCAAGTCTTGATCTTGGATGAATCGACTGCCAGTCTGGATGTCGAAGTGAAGATGCAATTGATGGATCTAGTGCAAGAATTGAACGAAAAATATAATTTGACTGTAATATTTATCACTCATGATTATGATTTGACGAAGAAATATACACATAGAGCATTGTTCTTCGAGAACAATACGATCAAACCAATCGGTGTCGATGAAATTTCAGAAGCAATGTTTGAGTGAGGTGTAGTCTATGTTTGGATATGAATTTATGAGGGAAGCTTTTATAGCCAGTACTTTTATCGCTATAACGGCTGGATTAGTAGGTGTTTTCGTTGTTTCCAGAAATATGTCCTTTTTATCGCATACACTTTCTGAAATTGGTTTTGCGGGGGCATCATTTGGTATTTTGATTGGTATTTCACCATTAGCGGGGATGATAATCTTTACACTGGTCAGCTCGATCGCAGTTGGTTCATTGAGCTCGGAATCTTCAAGGCGTGAAGCCTCGATCAGTGCCATCTCATCACTATTTATTGGTTTAGGTATCCTTTTCTTGTCATTATCATCAGAATCAAGTAGCTACGCGACAAATATCTTGTTTGGTAGTATCGTTGGTATTAGTTCTAAGGAAGTACACCAGTTGATGATACTAGCACTGTTCGTGATTTTGGTATTCGTCATCTTTTATAAACCGCTGGCCTTTGACTCGTTCGATCACATCGGTGCGCGATCAGCAGGCTTACCGACACGGATGTTGTCAATTGCCTTCTTAGTGACGTTGGCACTAAGTGTCAGTATCGGAGCCCAGATCGTTGGATCGTTACTAGTGTTCATCTTGCTGACATTACCTGGCGCAACTGCTAAATATCTGGTACACTCAGTTTCTAAGTTAATTATGGTTTCAGTCGGTTTGTCACTGGCTGGTGTATGGTTAGGACTGTATCTGGCTTTTGTTACCAATTGGCCGGTTACGTTCTTTATTTCTGCATTTGAAGTCATTGCTTATTTCTTAGGATTGACTTATAAAAACTGGAAATTAAACCATTAGAGTTGGAGAACTTTTTACTATGGATATGAAACAATTATGGAGCAAATATAAAGATGCCATTCCTTATCTGGTCTTCGGCGTCTTAACGACAGTAGTGAACTACGTTGGTTTTTGGTTTTTTACTTATATTGCTGGGTGGAACTATCAATTTGCCAACGCCTTCGCATACTTATTATCAGTGATCTTTGCATATGTGACGAATAAATTATGGGTATTTGACTCACATACGGACACGATGAAGGCCTTTTTGTTAGAGATGGGTTCCTTCTTCCTCTTTCGTGGAGGTTCGTGGATCATCGATCAAGGGACGATGACGATTGGCGTTTCGCTACTACATATTAACGATATGATCGTAAAATTATTCGCTAATGTATTCGTAGTCGTACTCAATTATATTTTCAGTAAATTTATTATTTTCAGAAAACGTGAAAAATTCGATAAAAATTAAAATAGATGCAAAACCAAATTTTGGTTTTGCATCTATTTTTTTTAGAGCTTATTTATGTCAAAAACAATTTGAACGGCAATTTCTTGCATATAAGAGTTTGTCAAATGTTATATCGATCAAACAATTCGCTGGATCTCTTGACCATCGAGCCAAGCTTGAACTTGTTCACCGACTAGTCGCACTAATCGTTGGCGTGTCTCCAATCCTCGCCAGCCGATATGTGGTGTCAAAATGACGTTGTCCAGATCATACAATGGCGATGTCTCTGGTAGTGGTTCGGTTGCCTGAACATCTAAGCCAGCTCCAGCTAATTGACCTGCTTGCAGGGCCGCTACTAAAGCCGATTCATCTACTAGGCCGCCACGTGCAGTATTGATCAAAAAGGCACTTGATTTCATCTGCTTCAAGGTCTCCGGATTGATCAGGTTTGCCGTTTCCTTGGTCAAAGGAGCGTTCAATGAGACAAAGTCACTTTTAGCCAACAAATCTGACAGATCCGTGAAGTGAATCCCAGGTTGATCGGGTCGAGCCGTGCGGGTCGAAACTAAAACATTCATTTCTAAAGCCTGTGCACGTTTAATAATGGCTTGTCCAATATGCCCAAAGCCAACTACTCCCAATGTTTTGTCATTTAATTCCACATGTGGAACTTGTAAATGGTCGGTAAAATTAGTGTGATCACCTGCGGCCAACATTCGTATCTGCTGTTGTAGTGAACTGGCTAAACTCAGCATCAACATCAATGCAGTGTCGGCTACTCGTTGTGTCGAATACGCCGAAACATTGGTCAAAGCGATCCCACGTTCTTTTAATGCTGCGAGATCATAATTATTGTAACCAGTTCCTGCTTCTACACATAGGGTGACTGAGTCTGGCAATTGTTGAATCAGTTCAGCTCCCATCGGCATTTCTTTAGTTATGATGACTGTTGCTCCTTGCACGTGTGACGCAAAATCACTCGAAGTCGTTTGGCCATACACGACTAGATCTGGTGCTATTTTGGTGTAGTCGATCTGTCCATCGTAATTAACAACGTCACCATTTAGAACTACAACTTTTGACATGCTTATTTTCCTCCGCAATCCCAGTATGTCGCCAGTATACACCATTTACTTAGCACCGAATAGTAAGGCAACTGCTATCGACAGCAGACAGATGAATAAGAAAACGAGGATGAAGATGGTTACCACACCAACCATCGACAGGAAGTTGCTCAACCGATCAGTTTTTGGTTGCTGTTCGACAGGTCTGCCCTCAGAAAAAGCCACAATATCCGAGAATGTTTTGAGTTTAGCCGATCGTTTGAGTATTTCGATTCTGTTCGAGCTGTAAAGGCCCGGTAAAAATAATACTAGAGGTACTAGAAAGATCCAGCGTGAGTGAACAAACATGATTGGCCCAAGGGATATTGCTGCCAAGGTAAGGGAAATCAGCATGATCTTTACGTAGTGATTCATTTGTTGGTCGATTTTATTATTATCTAAAGTTTTTTTCATTGTCGATAAATCCTCCTTTACTAAGGCATCTAGGGAAGTATTGAAAATGGCACTCAGTAGTAAAAGACTTTGAATATCGGGGTAACTTTTGTCATTTTCCCAATTGGAGATGGTCTGTCGTGAGACAAAAAGTTTTTCCGCTAACTGTTCTTGTGAATAGTGAGCGTCGGAGCGATATCGTTTGATTTGTTTTCCTAGTTCCATGTTCTACTTCCTTTCTGCTTAATCTCAGGTTACGATTTTTAGGATGATTTGTCTGTCAAAAGTGTTTGACATTGGGTAAAATCAGCTTTTTGGGGGAATAAAATAGAACCGAAAATCATCTTCGATTCTATTTTTGAAATTCTTTTTATTCAGCTAATTCGCGTACTGCCAACGCAAAGTCTCCCATGGTGGCAGAGCCATTATTCTTAACCAATGGCATGGTAATGTACTTATCTAGCTCTGGTACTTCAACGTAGTCGTTGAGCAATTCTTTGAATTGTTGACGAACTTTCACTAAGAAGGTCTCACTAACAACGCCTCCTCCGAAAACAATCTTGTCAGGACGCAGGATCAAAGTCGCTTGAAGGGCTGCTTGAGCCACGTAATAGGCCATGATGTCCCAAACGTGATCAGTCATAGGAACGTCCTTACCTGGTTTGCCGAGTCGAGCATCAAAAGTAGGACCAGCCACTAGTCCTTCTAGGCAATCACCATGAAAGGGACAGATACCTTTGAAATTCAAATCGTCAGGATGTCGTTTGAGTAACGTGTGTCCCATTTCGGGATGACCTAGACTACCAACAAACTTGCCATCCGCAATGGCACCAGCGCCGACACCAGTTCCAATCGTGTAATAGACTAGCGAGTCGATTTTTTCATTGGAGAGAGTCGACATGACATATTCTCCGTATGCGGAGCCGTTGACGTCAGTTGTCCAGAAGATGGGAACGTCCAATTCTGCTTTGATCTTTCCGACGAAATCGATATTTTGCCAACCCTTTTTAGGAGTTGATGTGATATAGCCGTACTTAGGTGAATTCTTACGTAATTCGATCGGACCAAAAGAAGCGATACCGAGTGCTTCGATGTCGAATTGTTTAAAATACTCGATTGATTTTTGTAAAGTTTCTTCTGGCGTTGTGGTTGGAAAATGAATACTATCCTTGATACGATAGTCCTCGTCACCAATTGCACAGACAAATTTTGTTCCACCTGCTTCAATACTTCCCACTAACAATATAATTTCCTCCCATGTGTATAAAATGCGAAACCGTTTTCGATGACATAAGATACCATTATAAAAACTGACCGTCAATTGGATTTCTTTGGGATTTCGTAAAAAAATACTCGTATACGGTATAATGGATTTATTAGAATCAAGGGTATAGGTGAAATTTTATGGTAGTAAAAATCGATGATGTAGCAAGGGTTGCCGGAGTTTCTAAGACGACCGTTTCACGAGTGATGAACAATCGTGGATATCTGAGTGAAAAAACAATAAAAAAAGTTCATGATGCAATGGAATCTTTGAACTATCAACCGAATGCTGTAGCTAGACAACTTTACAAAAAAGAAACGAAATTGGTCGGCTTGATTTTTCCGACGGTTGACAATCCTTTCTTTGGTCAGCTAGTGGCTGCGTTAGAAAAACGTTTATTTGATGCAGGCTTCAAAGTATTGATCGGTAATTCGATGAATGATCCTGCTAAGGAAGAGACTTATCTAAAGGAATTGATAGCGAATCAAGTTGATGGTTTGATAGTCGGGGCTCAAAATAGAGGTATCGATGAATATCACAAAGCAAACTTGCCGATTGTCGCGATCGATCGAGTAATGAATGAGGACATACCAGTCATCGCCTCAGATAACTACCAAGGCGGTAAGTTAGCGACGGAATTATTGATAAAGAACGGCGCTAAACACATTATGAATACTGATGGACCTGTCAATTTGGAAACACCAGCCCATCGTCGCCGTGAAGCTTATGAAGACGTTATGCGGGAACATGGACTAGAACCTCACACGTACATTGTTGATTTTAGCTGGGATACAGCTAAGAAAAGTCATGCGATCGAAAAACTATTTGAAGAATACCCTGAGATGGATGGAGTATTCGTGACCAATGATATGGACGCAGCTTTGGTTTGGCAGACGGCTACTAGGCTAGGCTATAAAGTGCCAGATGATTTGAAGATTGTTGGATATGATGGAGCTGATGCTACTAGAGTGTTGTTGCCCGAATTGACTACGATTGAACAACCTATCGAGGAAATGGCAAATGTAGCGGTTGAAACTCTACGATCGCGGATAAACGGTGACGATACACCGTTAGAACAGATCATCCCTGTTAAAGTATGGCAAGGTAAGTCGGTCTAGTTTATGATCAAAATCACTGTTAAATGATTTTGATTATTTTTTAGAAACTTTATGATAACCGGTTGACATGTTAATTGTTAGCGATTACAATAACTTTTGAAAACGTTTTAATAAGAATGTGTCAACCGGTTGCTATAAAATATATTGGGAGAGTTATTATGAGAAAACAAGTCTATTTTAAGCTAAGTGCCTTTTTCTTCTTCTTCTTTGTCAGTTGGTCAGCCTGTTATTCGCTATTTGCTATCTGGTTAGGTCAAGAGATTCATTTGAACGGAGCGGCTACTGGCTTGATCTTTGGTATCAATGCCGGATTTACCCTAATCATGCAACCACTTTACGGGTTCATATCAGATAAGCTAGGTGTCCGTAAGAATTTACTTATTGGTTTGAGTGGTATTTTGATTTTTACTGGTCCATTTTTTATCTATGTTTATGGACCATTGCTCAAATACAATGTTTTACTGGGTTCCATTGTTGGAGGACTATTTCTTGGAATTGGTTATTTAGCTTCATGCGGTGCGATCGAATCTTATATCGAAAAAATTAGTCGCAAATATGATTTTGAATATGGTCGCGCTAGGATGTGGGGATCACTAGGATGGGCGGCTGCTACTTTCTTTGCGGGACAGCTATTCAATATTAATCCTAATTATAATTTTTGGATTGCTTCAATTGCGGCCATTGTTATGTTTGTTATCATGCTATCATTAAAAATTGAAATTTCAGATGTTGAGGTTAAAAAAGCACAATCTGTAAAAGTAGTTGATATTTTTAATTTATTCAAGATGAAGGACTTTTGGTTCTTTATTATCTTCGTTCTAGGTGTCACTTGTGTTTATGGTGTTTACGATCAACAATTTCCAAGATATTTTGCAGAACAATTCAGTACGATCAAGGAAGGTAACTTGATGTTTGGCTACCTGAATTCATTCCAAGTCTTTCTAGAAGCTGGAATGATGTTTATTGCACCTAAGATCGTTAATAAATTAGGAGCTAGGAACTCGCTATTACTAGCAGGATTTTTGATGGCATTTAGAATTACAGGTTCAGGTTTGGTCAATGGTCCAATTCTGATTTCTATGATGAAATTGATCCACTCGATTGAATTACCGATTTTACTAGTCTCAGTCTTCAAATACTTAGATGCTAATTTTGAATCCAGACTTTCATCAATTCTTTATTTAGTCGGCTATCAGTTTTCAGGTCAAATCGGAACCATTATTTTATCATCATTGGTTGGTAAGCTATACGATCAGATGGGGTTCAAAACCACATATTTATATTTAGGAATATTTGTTTTTATATTCGCAACATTAGCAGTCTTTACATTGAAAAAAACAAATCAACAAGAAATAGATACCTCACAAGTAGGTCACATCTAATAGGAGATTATCATGCAAACAATTTTGAAACCGATAAGAGTAAGTAATAATCGTTATCGCTTAGGCTACCATGTGGCGGCTAAAGCAGGATGGATAAATGATCCTAATGGATTCTGTTATTTTAAGGGATACTATCATATTTTTTATCAACATTATCCTTTTGCGGCAGAATGGGGACCAATGCATTGGGGTCATGCTCGTAGCAAGGACTTAGTTCATTGGGAAACTTTACCGGTTGCACTTAAACCTGGTGATAAAGAAGATGAAGATGGTTGTTTCTCAGGTAGCGCCGTTGTACATAATGGAAAAATGTATCTAATCTATACAGGTCATCATTACTATGCAGATGACAATGATCCAGAGCATTTTTGGCAAAATCAAAATTTGGCTGTCAGTGAAGATGGTATTAATTTTGAAAAATACGCAAATAACCCTATCATCGAACATGCCCCTTCGGATAATACTCAACATTTTCGAGACCCAAAGGTCTGGTATGAAAATGGTAAATGGTATCTGATTCTAGGTAGTCAAGGTAATGATGATCTAGGTAGAGTTCTTTTGTATAATTCTAATGACTTACTGAATTGGGATTATTTAGGACCGATTGCTAAATCATCCAATCGTGAAATTGAAGGCTACATGTGGGAATGCCCTGACTTTTTCTCTTTAGGAGACAAACAAGTTTTATTGATGTCACCACAAGGGATGGTTGCGGATGGCATGCACTATCATAATGAAAATGAAACTGGTTACGTGACTGGTGATTTCAGCTACACAGATAATAAATTTGAGCATAATTCTTTTAAAGAATTAGATAGTGGACATGATTTTTATGCGACACAGACACTCTTAGCGCCAGATGGTCGTAGATTGTTATTTGGCTGGATGGATATGTGGGGTAGTGAGTTCCCTGAAAAAGAGGATGGATGGTCAGGAGCATTGATTTTCCCTAGAGAGTTAACGTTAAAAAATGATCAACTATATATGAATCCTGTCACTGAATTGAAATTACTGCGTACTAGACAATTATTAAGTGGTGAGAGTAATGTGGAAAGAAAATTACAACTGGATTTTTCGAGTCAGCAATATGAGGCTTTAATAGAATTCAACAATAATAATTCAAACGAAGTTGGTTTTTCATTAACCGATGATGATGGAGAAAATTTACTAGAGTTCAAGTATTCTAAGAATAATAAGCATGTTTCTGTTAAACGGCTAGGACATGATGGTCTTAGAGAAACTGAACTTCAAACGACTGATAAATTAAAGCTACATATATTAGTAGATACTAGCTCAGTAGAGATATTTATCAATGACGGTGAAGCAACGTTTACAGAACGAATTTACAGTGAGAGAAATCTGAAATTTAATATCTTGTCAGATGCTGGCGTAATGGTTAAATACGATATCTACCAGTTAGAAAATAATGCAATTAAATATTAAAGGTTATTATCAAAAAGAGGCTGATATTTTTCAGCCTCTTTTTGTCATCTAATCCATCGTTATAACGCCAAAAAAAATAAGCCTAACGGCTTATCCTAATAAATATCAGTACCACGAATTTCTTTAAGAATCTTAATCGAACCATCTTTGTAAACTAGTATTCCATAGACGATCATACCGATAACGGCACAGATCGAAAGGATGATTGCGGCACCTATCTTGGTCTCGCCATTGATAAACTTCGACAACAGAAGATCAGCGCCATAAACGATGATCAGCATGATGACGGCATCAACGATGATCTTCAGCAAGCGGATAGCCAAAGCTTTATCGACGATTTGATATTGCTTATTGATGATGCGAAAGGCGAAATGTCCCATAATAATGAAGGCAATCGCTGTTGCTACAACTGGACCGAAAGCTCCCATGTAGATGGTCAAAGGATACTGCAACACGATTTTGATCAAATAGGCGATGGCCAAAAAGATCATTGAAGTTTTAGTCTTATTATCTACTTGCAGGAGGTTCTCTAGGATCATGAAGATACAATAGAAGAAGGCCTCGATACATGACACGGCTAAAATCTGAGTCCCCAAGGTACTAGGCTTGTAAAAGGCGGTCCAAAGATGTCGACCGATACCGATCATACCGAAGGTGGCGGGTAAGATGATGAAGACGGTAAATTGGACCATGTTACGAAGTAATTTTTGAATCTCTGCGTGCTTAGCCTTACGGCTAATAAGTGCTGACAAAGCGGGGATGATCGAAGCTGAAACGGAAATAGCCAAGGAAACTAGAACCATGATCAGTTTGTTAGCCTGGAATCCGAACATGGAGTATAGGTCATCGATCGTGCTTTGACTAGCGTGCAGGACATTTTGATAGATCAAAACGAAAGTAGTCTGATCGAATAATTGTAAGACGGTCATGATAGTATCGACTAATAAGAACGGAATCGAAGATTTCAACATTGATCCGAAGTTTACTTGGGTCAATTCACTATCAGGGACTTCGTCGGCAGTCTTGATATCTTCAGCCGGAATCGACTTTCTAACACGAATTCGCATCCAGATCAGGAAGATATAAGCTAAAGTGGCACCGATAAAAGAAGCAAAGGTAGACTGATTGACGGCACTCATATAGCTACCTTTTTGCATGACCATGATGGTATAAGTTGCGTATAACATGTAGGCTACACGGGCGATCTGTTCGATAACTTGAGAAAAAGCTGAGAACGAGATGAAAGCATAACCTTGAATATAGCCCCGCATGATCCCGAGAGCAGGAATGATTAAGAGAGCGACACTCAAGTACTTGATCGGTGTAACGACACGCATGTCCCCAGCCGCAAAAATAATAGCAACGTACTTAGCACCAAAGAACATGAAGATGGCTAAGACGATTCCGACTAAGGTCATGTAGAAACTGTATTTCTTGAGTAATTTTTCACTCTGATCATAACGCCCTAAAGCATTATGTGCAGCGACTTCTTTGGAGATGGCTGATGGGATACCAGCGGTGGCGATGATCAGAAACAAGTTGTAGATATTATAAACTTTTCCGTATAACGCATTCGCTGCTCCTAGAGCAATGGGTCCGATCCAGATATTCCAAGGGATGATATAGACTACGGCTAGGATCCTTGAAAAAATACCAGAGATCGAAATCCAAAGCGAACTTTTAAGTAGTGAATCTTTTTTCATTTCAATTTCCTAACTATTTATAAAATACTGCTACAAAAATCAACACGATCAGAGCAGGCAATCCCTGTAGATATAATATTTTTTTAGTGGCAGTGAAAGCACCATAGACAGCGACAACGATGATGTAGACCATCAAAAGGATCATGATAGTTTTTAGAACGGCACCAGTAAAAAATAAAATCATAGCTAGGATCAAAACACCTAACATTCCGTTATAGATTCCTTGGTTCGATAGAGCAGTCTGAGCATTTTTTTGTTTGACAAAATCTAATGGCATATCAAAGGCAGCGGCTTGCTTTTCTGGAGCTGCGAATATTTCTAGAATAGCAATTCCAATATGTTCTAGGGCAATCAATGCGACTAGAAATAAGGTAAGAATTTCCATAAATAATTTCCCCTCCTCTTAGGGTATGTCTACTATAATAAACTGTTTTTACAGTCTTCACAATGTTACACCTGAATGTTGGACTAAAAAGAGAAATAATATTAAAAGAATTATATAATTAACTTAGTAGAAACTTCGAAAGGATGAGTTAGATGCAGATTACGACTAAGAAAATTTTGTCAGATTCTTTAAAGAGTATTTTGGTCAAAAAACCAGTCGATAAAATTACGGTTAAAGATATCGTCAGTGAATGTGGTTTAACTCGTCAGACCTTTTATAATTATTTTTCTGACATTTATGAGTTGGTGGAATGGACGGCTAAGATGGCGGCGGAACGGTCTTTGGCTAATGTTGCTGACTACGAAAATTGGCAACACGGATTTTATAACGTTATGGTGGCGATCAAAGATAATAAGGATTTAATCATGCATACTTATCAGTCAGTCTATCGTGATTTATTTGAGAAGTATATTTACGAGGTGATTTACAGTTATATCATCGTTGTAGTCGAGCGTCAGGCAGTCGGCATGGTCGTTGATCAGAAGCACAAGGATTTCATCGCGCACTTTTATACGTTAGCGTTCATCTCGCTGATTTTTGAATGGGTCAAGGATGGGATGAAGGAAGATCCAAAGGATATCGTAGAACAAACTGGGGTCCTAGTTCAAGGAGATTTCAAGAAGGCACTCAAGAAATATGCGGAGTAGTGGTTTACAAAAGTTGGGAAGTGTAAATTTATTTTACACTTCTCTTTTTTTGTAAATTGTTTGATCGATAATGTGGGCTTATCTTAGATGCAAGGCAAATAAAACGAAAGAGGGTCAACAGAATGAATATTTATAAAACAATGTATCATCCACACAAACCAGCTGGGGTCGACGATCGTCAAGCAAATATCGTCGGTGGTGGTATCGCTGGTTTAGCAACTGCTGTCTTTTTGATCGACGACGCTAAGATGCCCGCCAGAAATATTACGATTTATGAGAAGAAACCAGTCATGGGTGGCTCGATGGACGGAACTAAGAGCAATCAAGGTTATCTCTGTCGTGCTGAGCGTGAACTGGAGCCATACATGGAGTGCCTGTGGTATCTTTGTAGCAAGATTCCATCATTGGAAAACGAAGGCAGAACCGTCCTAGATGATGTTGTGGACTTCAACCGTGATGAACCTATTCACAGTGAAGCACGTGTTATCATCGACCAAGGTAAGATCGACGGTCACTATCACGAATACAAGTTAGCTCCTCAATACGCTGCCGCAATGAGTAAGATCGTTGCTTCTTCTGAGGAAGAATTAGCTGACAAGAGTTTAAATGATTTCTTTGACAAAGACTTTTTCAGAACTAACTTCTGGACTTGCTTCCACAGTCAATTAGCATTCAAAGATTATCACAGTGTTATCGAATGCCGTCGCTATTGGCAAAGATTTACTTTTATCGCTCGTCACGAATATCTCGAAGGTTTCATCCATACTAAATATAACGAATATGACGCAATTATTTTGCCTATTGAGAGATTCTTGATCGATCACGGTGTAAAGTTTGTTAACAACTTCTCTGTCTACGATCTCGCCTTCGACGACAACAACAATACAGTGCAAAAAATCTTGGCTCGCCAAGATGGTGCTGAAGTTGAAGTTCCTGTTCAAGCTAGAGACTTAGTCTTCGTAACGACAGGTTCGATCAGTGAGAACAGTACTTTCGGTGACAATAAGACAGTTGCTGTAACTAACACTGATACAGAAGATATGGGTACTTTCACTATCTGGAAGAATCTAGCTAAAAAAGATGACAAATTCGGTCATCCTGAAAAATTCTTAGGTCAGATCGACAAGACGAAGTGGATCTCATTCTTCCCAACAGTCAAAGACTATCCAGAATTCTTCAAACGTGTCGAAGAGTTATCAGGTAGTAAAGCTGGTACTGGTGGTTTGATGACCTTCAAAGATTCTAATTGGGACATGTCATTCGAACTACATCACAAACCATTCTTCCCATATCAAGCTGATGATGAAGAAGTTGGCTGGGGCTATGGTTTGTATGGTGAAAATATCGGTAACTACATCAAGAAACGCATGTGGGATTGTACTGGTGACGAAATCTTGACGGAATTGCTCTATCATCTGGGCATGCTCGACATCAAGGATGAAGTATTGGCACACACATACATGTCGACAGCAATGATGCCATACTGTACTAGTCAATTCATGCCTAGAAAATATGGTGATCGTCCTAAGGTTGTTCCCGATGGCTGTACTAATCTCGCCCTACTAGGCCAGTTCGTTGAAATCGACGATGATGTAGTATTCACCGTTGAAACTTCAGTTCGGACAGGTTTGGAATCAGTTTATGCCTTGCTAGACGTTGAAAAAGATGTATTGGAAGTTAACCCTTCTCGTTACGACATTCGTTATCTGTTGGAACGTATCAAGAGATTCAGAGGTATCAAGGGTCAAGTTACAGCTGATGACTTACCAGCGATCACACCTGAATCAATACCACAGATCACGCAACAAGCACTACACTTGATCAATAATGTTCCACCATATTATCAAATGTATCTAGGACGTGACCAGACGATCCCTACTAAAGAGTCAGTCTTACATCCTAAAGCACCACATACCAAGTAGAAGTAACATCTAACAGATTGAATTACTCCCAAGTGTTGTCTCTTAAATTCCATAATATACAATAGAGAGGTTGGCAGACGTCAGCCTCTTTTTTCTGCAAAAAAATTGCAGAAGGGACTAAAAAAGACCGCCATCGGCAGTCTTTTAGTTTTTAGCTATCATTACGTATTTTTGTTCGAACTTACCTCGTTGTAGAATTTTTGATTGACGGATACTATCCATCTCTTCGTAATTGATCGAGGCGTCATTCAAAATTGCGCGCATTACTTCTTCCAAGTCCCCCAACTCTTCAACAAGACTGGCGCGAGTGTCAGCGGCCTTAACTTCTTGGGCCTCCTCGACTAATTTATCACGAAGCGACGTTCGATATTCATCGTTAGACAGTATTTCGAACTCAGCTTTCCCTTCGGCAATATCCGGTATTTTATCACGAACTAATTTTTTCATATATCTTCCCCCTACGAAACTAATAAATAGTCTGTAAAAGAATTTTACCATAATTATTGGTCTAGAGGTTTGATTTGTATTCCAGAATGTCGCCCGGTTGGCATTCTAGGACTTGGCAAATTGCCTCAAGGGTCGAAAAGCGAATGGCTTTAGCCTTACCATTTTTGAGGATCGACAAATTTGCCATCGTCAGACCGACTTTTTGAGACAGCTCGGTCAAACTCATTTTTCTTTTGGCTAACATTACATCTAAGTTAATTACAATCATAGCGATGGCTCTTTTTCTATATTAGAGTGGGTGGTACTGGAGGGGCGAGTGATACTGCGGAGGATCCGTTCTAGGACATTAGTGAAGACGCCTAATGTCAAGGCGACTGAAATCAAAAATCCGTTCATGAACAGTCCAACGGGGGAATAATCGTCAGATAGTATCTCTGAGAATACGGGGATGAGCAGGGTGTAAATGACGGTGATCGTATAAAAACAGCGCTTGATCATTTGGACTGAATGCAAGCTGGCACTGGAAAAAATACGGTGTTGATCAGTCAAATTCAACAGTTTCCAAGTTAGGTAAATAATGCCATAGGAGATCAAACCAGACAGATAGAGACCGATGGTGAAGAAGACTTGTTGGCCTCTAAAACTATAATCCGTCGTAGTGATCAAGTCAGGGAACAGGAACCAAAAAATCAGTGCTAATAAAAAAATCAAGATCACTAAGACGAAACGTAAAAATTTTGTTAGTAATTTCATAGTGTTTCCCTCCTGATGACGAGATGATCGTCCAGTGCCGACTGCATGATCTTTTGAAGTAAGTGAGTGAAGATGCCCATCGTCAGACCGACCACGATAAAAATCACATCGACCATGATAGGTGCGGGAGCTTTTTCGATTTTTGCGATTTCCATGGCACCGACAAAGGCTAGTAAGTAGCAGATGCTGATGCTGTAAAATGAAATTTTGATGACTTTGATAGCGAAGAAATTCGCCATTGAAAAGATTTTTTTGTGATCGATCAAGTACAACAGTCTCCACGTGAAGAAGATGATCGAGTAGGATAAGATAGCTGATAAATATAGTAATATCCCAAACCAGATCGTAAGGAATAAGGGTGAGTTATTGGAGTTCATGTAGCCTAGTAAGTTAGGGAACATCATTATGATCGTACGAGTTAGAAAAAGTAGCATCCAACAAAGTGTTAAACGTAAAAAAATCGTCAGTAGTTTCATTTTTCTCCTCCTAAATCGTTAAGTCGTTTTCAGATTTGATTTCGATTGCTTGGTGGAGCAGTTTTTGTAACATGCTGGCGAAGATGGCGATGACTAAGGCTGCACCCGAGAAGACTAAACAGACGAGGATCACGCCCGGTGCGTCATCTTTATCGGCAAAGATGAAGAATATTGGTAGTTCTAGGATGTAGATTAGGCAGATGAGATAGGCGTAGTTCTTGATATTTTTCAAAGCCAGGACTGATTTATGTGAAAAGGCAGCCTGTCGGTCGATCAGATTCAGTAATTTCATTGCCTGATAAAGCACTAAGAAAAATAAAATTGCTGTGCTGTATAAGCCCAAGCCTAATAAGGTCGGGAAAATCAGATTAGGGATGAGATTGTGTGCCCCAATCAAATAATGTGGCGCTACGATGGTACACATCAAGACCATAGCTAGCGCCATGACGTAAATAGTAATCCTCAAGAAGATGGTTTCTTTCTTCATTTTAGTGACACCTCATTAATAATTTATGACTTTAGTATAGCATGCATTTATCGATAAAAAATAAATAATTATCATTTTACAATAAAAAAAGACCGTGACAGCGTCACGGTCAGTGTATCTAACTTACTAGTTTTAAACCAATAACAGAAATAATTATCAAGAAGATAAAGAAAAAACGTTTGAAACTCTTGGACTCATTGAAGAGCCACATATTCATCAAGGAACCACCGGCAGCGCCGATCCCGGTCCAGATCGAGTAACCGATCGACATGGGGAGGGTCTGCAGTGATAGATACAAAAAGGAGAAACTAAAGATAAAAGAAATTATCATCGCGGCTAAGGCCGTTTTTTTCTTGGTCGATGAGTAAAATCCGAGGGATGTAACGCCGGACATCTCACCGCACCCCGCCAATATCAAAAAAATCCAATCCATAATTAATGAGCCTGTCTTTCTTCGATGTCAGTGACTATCTTTAGTCCGATCACACCGATGGTTAGTAGGAGAATGAAGAATAATTTGGGCCAACTGAAAGGTTCGTGATAGACTAGGACCCCCGCCAAGACGACGAAGAGTGAACCCAATCCCACGTAGACCGCATAGGTCGTCCCCGCGGGAATATTCTTACTGGCATCTATCATCAAATAAAAACTCAAGATCAAGATTGCAATTACTACGATGGCTGATATGAGTGAATGTTCGTGTTTCATAGCTGAAACCCAAACGACCTCAAGTAGTGCACCGATAAAGATTTCGAACCAACTTCTGGACATAATGTCACCTCTAAATAATTTTGTGCTAGTAACTAATTTACTTGAGATACGTTAATAGTCAATCGCAAATTAAGCGTAAAAATTGATAAAAAAAATAGTAACATGATACGATATTATCAATTAAATCCAACAAAGTAGCTGATAATTATGAACAGGGTAAATGTTGAAGTATTTGGCATATATGGGAGTATCTTCCTATTAGCACTCGTCGGCATTATTGTAGCATTAGTTGTCAACGACCTGCTGCGACGGAGAATGATTTTAGCGTGCAATTCTTTATTAGACGATAATAATAAGATATCAAAAGTAGCCTTGGATCAAGAGACCAAGAACTATTTGCTCAGCAATCATCACAGTCATCTTTATCGAATCGATGAAAAAATCGAGCGTGAAGGTGGTGTTTTGAAGTATCAACTGTGCTTGAGGAAGAAGACTTTCAAATTTTATTTGAAGAAACGCAACTTTTGGAGCTACGATGTATTGGCAGTCAAAATGAATTAGATTTTAGTTGGGAACTTGCGACCTCAGTCACGAGTTCTTTTTATTTTTTTGTGATAACTCAGTGAAATTATCTGGAAAATGCTCGCAAGTTATGATTTTGTTTGATTGACTAACTTATCAAAATCAGCTACCATGTTTATAAATTTTACCTATCTAATAGGCAAACAATAATAGGAGGCTTATTCATGTCGGCATGGGAAACAAAATTTGATAAAAAAGGATTCACTTTTGATGACGTTCTACTGGTACCTGCGGAGAGTCACGTTCTGCCAAACGAGGTTGATCTATCGGTTCAATTAGCAAAAAATATTAAATTGAACACACCAATCTTGAGTGCAAGTATGGATACTGTTACAGAAGCACCAATGGCTATTGCGATGGCTCGTCAAGGTGGTTTGGGTGTTATTCACAAGAATATGTCCATCGAACAACAAGCAGACGAAGTTCTAAAAGTAAAACGCTCAGAAAATGGAGTTATTATCGATCCAATCTACTTAACAGTCGATGCTCCAGTAAGTGCCGCTGAAGATTTGATGCACACTTATCGAATCAGTGGTGTGCCAATTGTTTCTAATACCGAAGAATTAAAATTAGTCGGGATCATTACTAATCGTGACCTTCGCTTTATCGACGATTACTCAGTAAAAATCGATACAGTTATGACTCGCGAGAATTTGATCACAGCACCCGTTGGAACTTCATTGGAGGATGCTGAAAAGATTTTGCAAAAACACAAGATCGAAAAATTACCATTGATCGATAAGAACGGCCGTCTAGGCGGACTAGTAACGATCAAAGATATTGAAAAGTTACAACAATTTCCTAATGCCGCCAAAGACCAATATGGTCGTTTACTAGTCGCTGCCGCAGTCGGCGTTACAAGTGATACCTTCGACCGTGCTGCCGCATTGCTCAATGCCGGAGCTGATGCGATCATCATCGATACAGCCCATGGTCATTCTGCCGGTGTGCTTCGTAAGATCTCAGAGATCCGCGCGAAGTTCCCAGACGCAACTTTGATTGCTGGTAATGTTGCAACTGCTGAGGGTACACGTGCCTTGTATGACGCTGGTATTGATGTCGTTAAAGTTGGTATTGGACCTGGTTCTATCTGTACGACTAGAATCGTTGCCGGTGTCGGTGTTCCACAACTAACAGCCATTTATGATGCTGCCAGTGTAGCGCATGAATATGGCAAGACGATCATCGCTGATGGTGGTATCAAGTATTCTGGTGATATGGTCAAAGCGCTAGCCGGTGGTGGTAACGCCGTTATGCTTGGCTCGATGTTGGCTGGTACTGATGAAGCACCTGGCGATTTCGAAATTTATCAAGGTCGTCGTTTTAAGACTTACCGTGGAATGGGTAGCTTGGCTGCCATGTCACATGGTTCATCAGATCGTTACTTCCAAGGTGGAGTTAACGAAGCTAATAAGCTAGTTCCAGAAGGTATCGAAGGTCGTGTCGCAGCTAAAGGTGCTGTCGGCGACGTGATTTATCAAATGCTAGGTGGACTACGTTCAGGTATGGGTTACGTAGGTGCACACGATTTGAAGGAATTACAAGATGCTCAATTCGTTCAAATCTCAAACGCAGGTTTGAAAGAATCACATCCACATGACGTTACGATCACTAAAGAAGCTCCTAACTATTCAGTTCGTTAATAAGATTCAAAAAAATATGCCAACCGGAAAATTCCCGATCGGCATATTTTTTTTAGTCACGATATTTTTTCAGTCGTTCGTAATTATCAGTGTTTATTTCTGAACCGATGATACCAGTGATCATCAGTGCAACTGGAAAAATATTGCTCAGGACATTACTGATACCCGTGAAGGCCATGATGTCTAGTCTAAAAAAGTGATTGACGACTAGTAATGAAAGTTTGATGAATAAAAAGATAAACCCTAACATGAAGGTCACATTAAAAGCAGTTTTTAATCGGGAAGCGGTAGTCTTATGAGCCATAGCAGTAACTCCTATTCGCTTATTTCAGCGTCCATTTTTCTTAGTAGTTTTAATAAAATTTTGGTTTCGTCTTTTGATAGTGGTGCAATTACTTGATTTTCTACTTCTGCGAAGAGATGTCCCAATTCTTTGATGATCGCCATACCTTTGTCAGTCAAAAAGATACGCTTGTTACGGTCGCTATGACGGTCACGTCGTCTTATAACGTAGCCGTCACGCTCTAAATTCTTTAACATGCTGGAGACACTGGCGTCTCGGATACTCAAAAATTCCGCGATCTCACGCTGGATCATCCCCGGAGTTTTTTCGATCAGTTCCAAAGTCCTAGCTTGCTGGACCGTTAAATCGTATTTGTTGGACTTTTCATTGAAAAGCCTCTGTTGGTTAAAAAGTATAGAATGCATTAAATAATTGGTTTCCTGGGCACACTCGTCCATAATTCCCTCCGTATTACATAGATACGTTTAGTATAGCATATGGAAATATTAAACTGGTATAGATACTGTTAAATCAGCGTTTAAAAATTTAAATCTCTCATTGTTAGATATTTAATCATTAAATACTTGACAGTCGCCTCTATTGGTATTATAACTTTACTTGTCAATATTTTAATTCTTAGATATCTAAGTGTTAAAAATGAGATAAATAAAAAGTAAAGAAGTGAGAATAATGTTGTTACGTCATGCGGAAATGAAAGATTTGCCACAAATTAAACAAATAATCTTAGATGGGAAGGCCCACCTGGCGGCCCAGAATATCAATCAATGGAGGGGACAATATCCGAATATGGATGTCCTAGTTCATGATATTCAGAATGGGTACAACTTTGTTCTCGCTGAAGGTGATGAGGTTCTTGGGACTGTCTCAGCTATTCCCGGACCAGATATGAGCTATCAAACACTCGATGGCGAATGGTTGACGGAAGAGGGAGAATACATCGCACTTCATCGCGTTGCAGTGTCAGCGAATCACCGTGGCGAGGGCCTATCCACTAAGTTATTCAATGCTGTGTTGGACGAACTATCACTTAATCCAACGATCAGAGGCATCAGAGTCGATACACACAAAGAAAATTTTGGCATGCAACATGTCATCAAGAAGTCAGGTTTCCAAGAGACTGGTTTCGTTAAAGTGCTCAATAGTAGCAATATAGAACAAGTTTATAACATCGGTTATGAGAAGCTCAATCTACCTGTTTCTCTTCCAATGGCAAACTAAAAGAGACCATGCGGTCTCTTTTTTTTTAACTATTTTTTTTGACTAAACTGTGCCAATATCCATAACCAAAGTAGATCAGCAAGCCGATCCCAGTCCAGATACCGTACATATGCCAAGTGAATGGCTGTAATTGTGTCATCAAATAAATGCAGGCTACGAAAGAAACTAGAGGAAAGATGGGATATAGCGGTACCTTGAAGGCAGGCTTGAGTTCTCTAGTGTTCTTGCCGTGGCGCAGGAAGATCACACCGATGGAGGTGGATGCAAAAGCTAGTAAGGTACCGATATTAACTAATTCAGTGATTTTATCGATCGGTAAAACGGCGGCGGCGATGGCAGCTGCCAATCCAACTAAGAGCGTACTGTTGGCGGGGATGCTCTTTTTGTTTACAGCTTTGAAGCTCTTGGGCAATAAACCATCGCGACTGAATGAATAGATCAATCGGGTACCACCATACATGATGACGAGTAAGACGGTCGTCATACCCATAACGGCACCTAGTGAGATGATACCAGATGCCCAGTTTTGATTGAGCAGATTGAGGGCGTGAGCCACAGGGTCAGCTACGTTCAATTGTTTATAGTTAACTGCCCCGACGAGCACGAATGATACCAGACTATACAAGATCGCAACCACCAGCAATGAGACGATGATACCGATCGGCATGTTGCGTTTAGGATTCTTGACTTCCTCACTAGCGGTCGAGACGACATCGAAGCCTAAGAAGGCATAGAAGGCGACTGAGGCACCTTTACCGATCCCGCTCCAGCCGAATGGTAGAAATGGATTGTAGTTTTCTGGTTTGACGAAGAAGGCAGCAACGACTACGAATAATAAGATGACGAAGATTTTGACGTAAACCATGATAGCGTTGATCCGGACAGATTCAGTCAATCCTTGTAGCAACAAGGTCGTTGCCAAGAGCACGATGACGAAGGCGATCACGTCAAAACGACCTTGATAATTGCCATTGGTGTTAGCGGCCGATTGGAGCGCCTTAGGCAACGTTACTCCAAAACCTGCCAGTAGGTTTCGGAAGTACGCAGACCAGCTGACAGCCGTTGATGCGGCCGCAAAGAGGTATTCTGATACCAAAGACCATCCGACTATCCAAGCGATGATTTCCCCATAGACTGAATATGAGTAGGTATAGGCACTACCGGCTAAAGGGATCGTAGAAGCGAACTCAGAGTAACAAAAGGCAGCACCGATACAGACTAGTGCCGCAAAAAGATACGTAAAAATAACCCCAGGACCAGCGTAGTTAGCGGCAATGATCCCCGGTGTGATGAAGATACCTGAACCAACGATCACGCCGACGCCCATGATAACTAGGTCTTTGGCAACGAGTGTTCTTGTAAGGATCACATCTTTATTTTTTAAGTCGTTGACGACATCTTTTTTTCTGAAGAACGACGGCATAGCTATCTCCTCTAATTTTTTTCTAATTAGATTAGTATAATACAAATGACATCAATAATGGGAGTTATCCCATACTTTTTTTGAACAAAGTGATAATATTTTAATTAATGAATTATCTAATGAGGGGTGAAGTTATGTCATTTGATTTTGATAAAATAAATAATCGTTTTAATACTTCTTCTGTTAAGTGGAATGTTAAGGAAAATGAGTTGCCCATGTGGGTAGCGGATATGGACTTTCAGACGGCACCTGAGATTTTGGAAGCAATGCATAAGTCCATCGACGGAGGTATCTTTGGTTATCAATTAGTACCCGACAAGTATTATGAAGCCGTGATTGATTGGTTTGAAAAAGAACACGACTTTAAACCAAACAGGGACTGGTTGCTCTTTAGTACTGGCGTTCTACCTTCGATCTCAGCTGTGATTCGCCATTTGACTGATGTAGGCGACAACATCTTGTTACAAGAACCAAATTACAATGCGTTTTATGGTGTGATCGAACATAACGGTCGTAACGTTACAAATAATGAATTGGTCTATGAAGATGGCACTTATAAAATCGACTGGGAGGACTTGGCAACCAAACTAGCTGATCCACAAACGACAGCGATGATCGTCTGCAATCCACACAACCCCACAGGACATATTTGGAACAAGGAGACGCTGACAAGAGTTGGTCAATTGGCTAAAGAACACAATGTCATGATCATTTCAGATGAGATCCACGGTGATCTCTCTATGCCTGGACACGGATATACGCCGTTTTCATCACTAGACTCACAAGTTGCTGAAAATAGTATCTCACTAGTCTCACCAACGAAGACTTTTAACTTAGCTCAGTTACACGCTTCAACTGTCATCGTACCTAACGCAAATCTTCGTGCTCGAGTAGAGCGTGCCATTTCGATCGATGACCAGATAGAACCGGGTATCTTAGCAATCGATGGCACGATAGCCGCATATACGCAAGGACATGAGTGGCTATCTGGATTGAGACAGTATGTGGATATCAATCGCCAATTGTTAGTTGATTATGTTGAGAAGAACATCCCCGAATTGAGTGTCGTTAAGAGTGATGCAACTTACTTGGCTTGGATCGACTGTACTAAGGTCACTGACGATTCAGCAGCGTTGAATAATTTCATTCGTGAAGAAACTGGTCTGTACTTAGCAGAGGGTACTAAGTATCGCGGTAATGGTGATCAGTTCTTGAGGATCAACCTAGCTACGAACAAGTCACGAGTTGAAGATGGACTGCAACGACTTGAACGCGGTGTTAAATCGTACTTGAGCACGAATAAATAATTTCAGTGTTTGATGGAATGACCGTAACAAATCGCGGCGATCAAAAAACCACCGATCAATGAAAGGACAGCAGAGATTTCGACTGGACCGTGTAGGATGATGTTGCCCAATAAAATGACAATGGAGATGGCTAAAACTATGGAGAGACTCTTGATAGTTTTAGTCATTTTTTGATACCTTTTCGGCGACTATTGCAAAAGTCAGCGGGATCTGCGGTGCATCATCAGGCAAAGTGAACCAATCATCCTTCTGCACTAATTCAGGTAGTGACTGCCACTCAGTTCGTGGGTATTCACCGAGAAACTTGATCGTCAGTCCTGCTGATAATAGTGCTGAGGTTATTTCTTGAAAATCGTGATTCCAATTGTGATTGGTCGTGTGCGTTATTTGAAAATCACTGCTGTCAGTATACGAGTCAGCGCTCTCATAAGTATCTACATTAAGGTTGAAATAATCAGCTGACACATTCATGGATTCAAAATTCAAGGCACTCAATATCGGATGATCATCACGAATCAAGAAATGACCGCCATCGAGCAAGAGCTGGTAGATCGACTCAGCCCAATCATTCAAGTCCGGCAACCAAGTGATCGTCCCCATACTGGTGACGACGATATCGAATTGTTTGGCAATCTTACTCGAAGCAAAACGGGCATCTCCTTGGATATAAGTGATGTCAGTATCAGCCTTTGAGGATATTTCACGAGCATGGAGCAAAGAATTTTCCGAAAAGTCCAATCCGTAGACTTCTTTAGCACCCAGGCGCTGCCAAGAGAGCGTGTCAGTTCCAATGTGACATTGTAGATGTAGTAAGTCTAATCCGGAGATACTGTGATCAGGTAAAAAAGGCTTTATCACGTCATAGTCGTGCTTAGTCGTGATCGAAATATTATTCTGATCGTTGATTAGTTCATCGACCTCATAAAAATCAGACTGTACGTGCACCTCGGCACGGTCATTCCAATTGGCCTGGTTATCCAAAATATCTTGTTGAATATTTTCACTTTTCATGGGCTACCTCCTCTAATAACAACAGATTAACAGACATTAAGAGCTAATCAAAACGATATCAGATATAATGAAATTAATACTATTTGGAGGTGTCACATGCCACAACTGAAAACCGGATTTACTAACATACAGACGCTAGATCCTGAGATTATTGTCGACTTGCGTTACGCCACTACCAATAACTTCACCGAACAGGTGGTGTATGATTTCACCACGGCGATCGCTAGAACAGGAACTGCCGAAAAACTAGCTGTCGTCAGTGGAGAATTAAAAAAACAAGGTTATCGTATCAAAGTTTGGGATGCCTTTCGCCCAGTCAAGGCACAGGAACGGTTATTTGAGGTTTATCCCGATCCCGAATTCGTTGCCAAGCCGAATCCGAACTTCTCTCATCAAAAAGGAGTGACCTTTGACTTAACGCTCTGTGATCTGGAAGGTAATGAATTGGAGATGCCGACGTTATTCGATGATTTCACAGCCAAAGCTCATCGTGGCGCTGATTGTTCAGCTGAAGCTAAGAAACATTATCAGATCCTTGATGACGCAATGTTAGAGGCCGGCTTCGTCGGTTATGAAAACGAATGGTGGGATTATCGCGATGCTGATATGGACGACTACGAACCAGCCGCCGCTGACCCTAATGACTACAAATAACTAAATAATTGACAAAGTTTTTAGATTACTATAATCTCAACGTAACTTAATATGCAGGCTCTTCTGGAGACTGCTTTTTTATTTTTCTGGGGGAATATCATGGAGCTTTTTATATCAGCAGTAGTTATTTTGCTATTAGTAGCTATTAGTAATTTGATTGCTAAATTTATCAAAGTTATACCTAGGTCGTATATTAACTTATTCGTCGGGATAATTTTTGCATGTATTCCTGCAATCAGCTCACTGGTCATCGGTTTTGACTCTGAATTTTTCATGGTCTTCATCATTGCCCCATTACTATTTTTTGATGGACAGCAGACACGAAGTTTCATCGTCCAAAAAGGATTTCGAGATATTTTAGGTACAGCCATCGTCCTAGCCTTGATCTCGGCTGTGGTTGGTTTGTTCGCCATCAACAAAATCTTCGAGGTCGCCTTACCATTAGCGTTGATCATGGTAGCCATCAGTACACCGACCGATGCGACAGCACTGGATTCAGTCCGTGAAGGTCGCAACGTTCCCAAGCGAACGGAAACGGTTTTGAAGATGGAATCATTATTCAATGATGCTTCAGGGATTATTTTGTTGCAGGCGGCGGTCGTCTGGTACAAGACCGGTGAGTTATCATACACTCAGAATTTGGGAGATTTTTTGTTTTCAGCGATCGGTGGGGTGATTTTTGGAGTGATCGTCGCCTTTATCACGATGTTGATTCGGCAGATGATCATTCGTAGTCGTTGGAACGTGACTTCATCACATTTGATAATTTACTTTGCGACTCCGATTTTGATCTATTTGATCTCTGAGGAATTGAAGTTATCCGGGATCATCGCTGTAGTCAGTGCAGGCTTGATCTTCAATGGTGAGATGAGCCGTAGTCGTTTTTCGATTCCGCGCTATTTGAGTTTCTTCAATCAAACAGTCAATTTTATTGGCGGGGCACTGAATAGTTATGTCTTCGTAGTTTTAGGGATCTCTATTGCACGGATCGTGACCGAGCAGCGTGCTGAGATGACTTCGACCTTGAAATGGCTGTGGATCGGGATAGTTATTTATTTGGTCTCAGTGACGATCAGATATTTGTATGCACGATCGTTAGCCAAAGATTCGCGGATCGAATCGATCACCTTTGCTTTTGGTGGAGTTCATGGAGCCGTCACTTTAGCCTTGGCCTTCTCCCTGACTGGTATGGGCATTAGAGGTAATAATTTTGACTTGATACTGTTGACCGAGTCAGTCGTGATCGTGTTGAGCATGTTAGTACCCACGATCTTTTTCAAGTTCATTTTGGACCCTATCCTAGACGAGGATGACTTACGGGAAAAATCTAAGCGAGTACGTGAGAAGATGGTCGGCATCGGCATCAACTACGTGCGTGACTTAGAGATATCTCCAGCCGTAAAAGAGAGCGTGACCTTTGACTTGTTGGATCAAACTAGACGAACGACGGTGAAAGAATTCCTCAGACAATGGCGGGGGGTCAATAATACACGCTATGTATTCAGCGGTTTTCAAGCTGTTGAAGAACGTCAGATCTTGATGAATGCTTTTGAGAAAGAACGAGAATTTTTGTACGAGTTACTAGATGGTGTAGCCTTAGAGGAAGCACAGTATATTTATGATGTTTATAGTGAATTATTGATCTCGGAATCATTAGTTCTCGATTATTAAGGGTCTAAGTCAAATCGTATTGGTGAGACAATTTAGACTCATTAAAACCGCTGAATAAAGCGGTTTTTTTATTGCGAAGAATATTTCATGGTATGCTTATAATAATCTACCTCAAGGAGAGAACCATGTTTAATTTATCATTCCTAATGTTAGAGCGCGTTGGACTAGTAATCATTTTGGCCTATTTATTAGTTAGTATTCCTCCACTCCGTCAGCTTTTATATAAAAATCAATCCCCCTCTGATAAAGTCAGGCTCGTCTTGATATTTTCGATATTCGCCATTTTTTCAAATTTGACTGGAATCGAAATTGACCAGAATAATAACATTATTACTTCGGGAATTATTTTCAGCCTGCCACCCGAATATTCAATTGCCAACACAAGACTGTTGTCAGTCACCGTTTCTGGTATCGTTGGTGGACCGTATGTGGGAATGATCGTCGGTTTGATAACTGGGATCCATCGGGTGCTTCAAGGTGGGATCGCCGGTTGGTTTTATATCCCCAGTTCGATCATCGTTGGTTTATTATCGGGGATCTTGTTCAAACAAAAGCAACAAGCTAATGACAATCGAATCATGTTGATGACCCCTAGACAAGGCTTGATCGTCGGATTCACGATGGAATTGGTTCAAATGGTATTTATTCTTTTCTTTAGTCCGACTCGTTTGGAATTGGTCAAGTTTATTTTTGTACCAGTTATCGTTGCGAATACAATTGGAACATTTATTTTCCTGACGATCATCAAAATGTTTTTGAATCAAGAAACAGAAACACGTGCCGTTCAGACTCACGATGTGCTTGACCTTGCTGATACCACCTTACCGTATTTGCGAAACGGGTTAAATTTGTCGTCTGCCGGTGCAGTAGTCTCGATCATTCAAAAATATACTAATTACTCCGCTATCAGTTTGACCTCCACAAAAGAGATCCTCGCCTATATCGGTGCCGGTAGTGACCATCACGTCCCGACAAAAAATTTGGTAACGAAACTTTCAGAAAAAGTCATCAAAACTAACAAAGTCAATATTGCTCACAACAAGTCAGAAATAGGCTGTTCCAATCCAAATTGTCCACTTGAAGCAGCAATCGTCGTTCCTTTGAGTGTTGACGAAAAAGTATTTGGAACTTTGAAGATGTATTTCACTGATAATAAAATGTTGACACCAGTGGATATCCAATTAGCTGAAGGGTTAGGCTCGATTTTCTCCAGTCAAATTGCCTTAGGAGAAGCAGAAAATCAGTCAAAATTGTTGAAAGATGCTAAAATCAAATCGCTTCAAGCGCAAATCAATCCACATTTTTTCTTCAATGCCATCAATACTATCTCCGCAATGATCAGGATAGACGCCACCAAAGCACGAAGCTTGTTGATCGAGCTAAGTACCTATTTCCGGGCCAATTTGACTAGCATCCGCGAAACAAAAATCAATTTGAGCCAGGAGTTAGAACACGTTGACGCATACCTAAGTTTGGAACAAGCACGCTTTCCAGATAAATATCAGATCGATTTTGACATCGAGACACCTGATTCGGTGATCTTGCCACCATTTACGATCCAGGTTTTATTGGAAAATGCCATTAAACACGCCTTTCATGACCGTAAAAAAAATAATATCGTCAACATTAATGTCACTCATCCCGATAATAATTTGCAGATACAAGTCAAAGATAATGGTTTTGGAATTGATGAAAGTAAACTTGCCCTCCTTGGAAAAGAAGTAGTTCCTTCTGAATCCGGGAGTGGAACGGCATTACAAAATCTCAATCAACGTCTGCAAGGATTATACAATTCTGACGGAAAAATGAAGATTGAAACTAACGAAAATGGAACCAATATCATCGTGACGATTCCATATGAGGAGGCAAACAATGAAAATATTAGTCGTTGATGACGAACCACTTGCACGTGAGGAACTTAAATACTTACTTGAACAAAACTCATTAGTCAGTTTTGTCGATCAGGCGGAATCAGTTGATTCAGCCAAGGACAAATTATTAGGAAACAATTTTGATTTAATATTTTTGGATATCGAATTAGGAAATCAAAGCGGCTTCGATTTAGCAAAAACGCTCAAACAATTAACTAACCAACCTCGAATCATTTTTGCGACTGCATATAATCAGTATGCTTTGGATGCCTTTGAAGTAAATGCTATTGATTATATCTTGAAGCCTTTTGATCCAAAGAGAATCGACCAAGCCTTAGAAAAGGCAAAACCGTTAATAAAAGAAAATACGACGATAATTCAAGAGTCCAATCGTATCTCAGTTACGATCGATGATCGAACGATTGTTTTGAAAATAGCTGACATTTTGTATGTTTATACTGAAGCGGGCAAATTAAACATTACAACTGCCGAACAGACCTATCCAAGCAGGCAAACTCTAGCTCATTTTTTCAAGTCACTTGATCCCAGACAGTTTATGCAAGTTCATCGTAGTTATATCGTTAATGTCTCTGAGATATTGTCTGCAGAGCCTAGTTTTAACAATACTTATTTGTTAACAATGAGTAATCACGACAAGGTTCCAGTCGCTCGATCTTATGTTAGTCAAATGAAAGCTGCACTTGGGATGTAATCGATTGCATTTCAACCGCTCATTTTGTCATTTCATCTCGAATATATGTCATTCTAACCAAAAAAACGCCAATTTGATTGGCGTTTTTGTATACTCTGGTTGTTAAGTAATTCACGTAATTGGAGGATGTTGAAATGACCAAAGAAAAAGAAACAAAACAAAGCGCACCGGTTTTAGTCCAACTTGGGATTTTTTCAGGAGTATTGTTCGTCTCAAGTTTTCTCTCATCACTCTTTCCTAAAAACTTCCCAGTACCAACTCCGGTCATCGGATTAGTACTGTTGTACTTACTGTTGACAACACACATTATCAAACTGGAATGGGTCGACAGCTTGAGTAGCTTTCTAATTAGTATTATCGGATTCCTCTTCATTCCATCAGGAATCTCACTTGCTGGTAGTTTAGGAATCATGCAAGCGCAAGGTCTACAAATTATTACTGTAATAATCATCTCAACCATCATCATGCTGGTTGTCACTACTTACGTAACTTTGTTCTTCATCAAAGTAAAGAGTCATTTGGCTAAACCAAAGGCAAAAACTCGTAAGGCACCAATTTTCATTAAACAACAGATCCAAGGGGGTACATCAAAATGACAACCACATTAGCACTTCCATTTTTCGGAATCTTTTTATCATTATTTGTATTCTTGATTGGACAATATTTATTTAAAAAAACAAATGGATTTTTCATTTTCCAACCGCTATTTTTAGGAACCGTTTTAGGAATATTGATTTTAGTCTTGATCGCTGTTGGTTTAAAAATGCCTGTCGAAAATGTTTATACTAATTTATATAAACCGGGTGGGGACATTGTCTTCTGGTTCTTAGGACCAGCCACTATCGCCTTTGCTATCCCGCTTTACAAACGAAATGATGTCGTTAAAAAATATTGGGTCGAGATCTTACTGTCATTGATCATTGGTACTGCCGTTTCTATGGTCTTGATCATCTTAGTTTCAAAACTTATGGGATTAGATCAAGCTGCAACATTGGCAATGTTACCGCAAGCCGCAACAACTGCAATCGCCCTACCAATTTCAACTGCTATTGGTGGAAGCACAGCAATTACCGCCTTAGCGGTTATCCTCAACGCCGTTATCATTTACGCTTTAGGTGACTATTTGATCAAAATGTTCAAACTCGACAAATCTGACATTGGTTTAGGTCTTGGACTTGGAACTGCTGGACATACGATTGGTTCAGCAAAAGCCTTAGAAATAGGCGCAATCCCAGGATCCATGGCATCAATTTCAGTTATCGTTATCGGAATCGTCGTTGACTTGATTGCTCCAATTTTTGCAAATCTAGTCTAGCAACAGAGCTCAAAAAATAGCATTCAACTAAAAGTTGAATGCTATTTTTGTATATTACTTGATTATCATCATCAAAACTGGAACTACGAATAGGCTCAAAATGGTGGTCTCTGTTACCATAATAGCGGCGTAATTGGCGTCTGCGTGGTATAACTTAGCCACGACAGGTGCGTTGGTCATAACTGGCATGGCTGCTTGAATAATGAAGACTTGTTTCATCAAGGCAGGACCAGGTATGAAGAGGAATAGGGCACTCATCAGTAACGGTGCACAGATGAAGCGTCCGAATAAGATCCCGACATTCTCCTTGTGGAGAGTAACATTGGCTAATCCGGCGTTATAGATCGAGATACCGATGAATAACATTGAGAGCGGGATAGTCAGATTACCGACATATTGCAAGTCTGACATCAAGAATGATGGCAATTCGACGTGCAAGATGACTAGGATCAAACCGATGATAAATCCTAATAGTGGAGGTGAGAATAACTTGGAAAGTGTAGTTTTCCAATTAAATGAGCCTTTTTTCTCACCGTCGATCTGGATCAAATAGGTTCCCAGAGTCCAGAAGAAAGTAGTATTTGCCATGTAGTAAACCAATACATAGGGCAAGCTTTGTGAGCCGAACAATGCCATATTGACAGGTAGGCCGACGAAAACAGTATTTGAGTTGAAGAACATTGATGAGAATAAACCTTGTTGGCTCTTATCAATGTGTAATATCTTGATCATCAAGACCGAGATACCGATCAAAATTGTCATCGACAAACAAGGTATGACTAGATTAGGTAGCAATCTGATCAACTTATTGGCCGTAAAGTCACTTGTGATCGTATAGATCATGTATGCAGGCAGTGCGACTTGTGTGACTAGTTTTGCGATCAGCTTAGTAGCGTCATCTGAAAACCAGTCATTACGAGCTAGAACGTATCCGACTGCGATTAGAACGATAATTATTAAAATCCCCTGAACACTCTGAAAAAATACTCCCATATAGTTTGCCTCTTTAGAAAAAAATATATGACCCCTATCATACACCATTCCTTGCGTGTTTTAAAAGTTAATCTTCAATAGAATCCGTGTCGTCGTCAGTGTCATCAGTGGATTTTTGTGCAGCTAATTTGTCCACACGATGTTCTCTGATGAAATAGATCAATGTCATGATCACTAGGAATACTACACCTACTAATAGTGAAACGGTAGTTTCTGGATTCAGAAACATGAAGAATAAAATCACTAGTAGAGAAATAATAGAAAGGTAGTTACTGATAGGATATAGCGGCATTTTGAAGGGATGTTCCGGCATGTGTTCCGCATTGATCTTTCTAAAGCGTAACTCACTGAATAAAATAACGAACCAAGGCACCATACCGGGTAAAACACTAGAGCTATATACGATAACGAAGATATTATTTGAAGTGTGGAAAATAGCAGGTAATGCAAAATTCAAAATCAAACCTAATAAGATACCTACGGACATAACGATTACAGGTAGATAAGGTACGTTATGACGCGATAACTTTGTGAAAGCCTTTGGTAGACGGTGTTCTATACCTAATGTATAGAGCATCCGACTGGAACTGAAGATTCCAGAATTACATCCTGATAGTGCAGCAGTCAAGACGACGAAGTTGATGATCTCAGCCGCAAAGGTAATTCCGAACTTAGCGAATGTTTCAGTAAAAGGTGAACCGATCGTACCGAGCTTGTTCCAAGGGTAGATCGTCACGATAACAAAGATCGCACCAATATAGAAGATCAAAATTCTACCAACGATAGAGCGGATAGCATGTGTGATCGTTTCTTTGGGATTCTCAGCCTCACCAGCAGTAATACCGATGACCTCGATACCCTGATAGGACGCGACGACGATGGATAAGGCAAAGATGAATCCCTTGAGTCCGCCGGTGAAGAAGCCGCCGTTTTTCCAAAGATTACTAAAGCCAACGGGATGTCCACCGTTACCGAAACCGAGTAAGATCACTAATAGTCCTAAAATAATCATGAAGATGATCGTAACGACTTTGATGATCGAGAACCAAAATTCCAATTCGCCATAAGCTTTAACTGAGGTTAGGTTGGCGACACCTAATGTAATTACGACGACGATGCCGACGATCCACTGCGGTAGATTAGGCCACCAGAAACTCAAATAAGTCCCGACGGCTATAACCTCACTGATACCAACTACTAACCACTGAAAGACGCTACTCCAAGCAGTCAAATATCCAACAACAGGATGGATGTATTCCGTACCGAATTTTGCGAAGGATCCAGTCGAAGGATCGACGTATAGCATTTCACCTAATGCCCGCATGACCATATATAAAATAAGTCCGGCTAATGCATAGGCAAGTAGAACTGAAGGCCCGGTCCACTTGATCGTGGAGGCGGAACCCATGAATAATCCAACTCCGATTGTTCCCCCAAGTGCAATCATCTGCATTTGACGTGAAGACAGGCTTCGTTTCAGTTTTTCTTCGTCCATAAATAGACAGTCCCCCTTCATTTGTTTAAGAATGATAAACAAATGTACAATTTATTGATACTATAATACTATACCTTTTCAGTAAAGTGCATGATTTTATGAAAATAAATTAAAAAAATTTTAATTAAAATAAAAAAAGTCCCCTAATTATTAAATTAGAGGAGCTTCTGTATTTATATATTAGTATTACAATATTAAAATTCTTCTTCGGCTTCTTCAAGAGCTTCATCGGTCGAATCGAGTGGTTGATGATCACGACCGCGTTCACGAACGAAATAAATCAGCGTCATCACGACTAAGAAGACTACGCCGACTAAGAGTGAGACGGTGGTTTCTGGATTCAAGAACATGAAGACTAAGATGACCAACAATGCTGCAATCGAGAGATAGTTACTAATCGGATAGAATGGCATTTTGAAGGGATGCTCATCCATGTGTTTTTGATTCAGTTTTCTAAATCTAAGTTCACTGATCAAGATAACGAACCAAGGAACCATACCCGGTAACACACTGGAACTATACACGATGACGAAGATGTTACTTGATGTATGGAAGAAGAATGGTAATGAATAGTTCAAGATCAATCCGATCAAGATTCCTGTTGAAATAGCAATGACAGGAATATATGGCACTTTGTGTGTAGATAGCTTAGTGAATGACTTTGGTAAGTATTTTTCGATACCTAGAGTGTAGAGCATCCGACTAGAACTGAAGATACCGGAGTTACAGCCCGACATTGCAGCCGTTAGCATAACAAAATTAATAATTTCAGCCGCAAAAGTGATTCCGACTTTTGCAAATGTCTCAACGAATGGTGAGCCGATGGTACCAAGCTTGTTCCAAGGATAGATTGCAACGATGACGAAAATAGCACCGATATAGAAGATCAAGATTCTACCAACGATGGAGCGGATGGCACGAACGATATTTTCTTGAGGATTCTCAGCTTCACCGGCAGTGATTCCGATAACTTCGATTCCTTGATATGAGGCGACAACGATCGACAGCGCAAAAATAAAGCCCTTCAGTCCGCCGGTAAAGAAACCACCGTTAGTCCATAGATTACTGATACCTACGGGTTGACCGTGATTGCCGACACCAAAGATAATGACTAATAGTCCTAGGATGATCATGAATATAATAGTAAGTACTTTGATCAAGGCGAACCAGAATTCTAGCTCACCGTATGCCTTAACAGAAGTTAAATTAGCGATACAGAGCGTGACGACTACAATGACACCAGCAATCCACTTAGGCATCGTAGGCCACCAGAACTCCAAATAAGTCCCGACGGCGATAACTTCACTGATACCAACGACTAAGTATTGAAAAACATTGCTCCAAGCCGTCAGATAACCGACCACGGGATGGATATACTCAGTCGCGAATTTAGCGAACGAACCTGTTGATGGATCGACGTACAGCATTTCCCCTAGTGCTCTCATAACCATGTATAGTATCAAACCTGCTAGTGCATAGGCTAACAGCACTGATGGCCCGGTCCACTTGATTGTGGATGCTGAACCCATGAATAATCCAACACCGATTGTTCCACCCAGAGCAATCATCTGCATTTGTCGTGATGATAAACTACGACTTAGCTGTTTTTTAGCCATAAAATAATCCCGCCTTTGAAACTGTTCATTAATCATGAACATATGTATTAATTGTATGCACCATATAATACTCTTTGTTTGTGAAAATGTCATATTTTTTTTAAAACTTATTTATTAGTTGGCTATTGCGCATAAATTGCCTATTATTTAAGTAGATGAATAATAGGGAAAGACATATTATAGTGGGGAGAAATACATTGAACATTAAAGAAAAACGATATTTGATTATTGCAGATATTTTTATTTTAGTGCTGGCAATATATCCGATCTTTTTAGGGGCAGTGATCGGCGGATACGATCCAGGATTTCACATGGGTCGGATTCAAACACTCGCTAGCAATATTGCCGCAGGGCATTTTCCCAATCCGATCGGTTTTGAGTATTTGAATAAATTTGGCTATGGGGTAGGCTTCTTTTATGGTAATTTCTTCCTTTACCCCTTCGCCATATTAAACTTATTAGGTTTGAGCTTATATCATTCCTATCTGGTTTATATTATTACATTCGTAGTTTTGAATATTTTTTCGATCAATTATGTAGTGCAGAGACTTTTTAACAATTCTTGGGCCACGATCTTGTCTGCCCCAATTTATTTGAGCTCATACTATTTCATTGGGGTGATGTACTTCCGTGCTGCTGCCGGGGAGTTGATTGCTTTTGCCTTGGTTCCGTGGGCATTACTGAGCTTATTCAAGATCGTACAAGGTGAGTATAAGTATTGGTACATGTTAGCAATATCGTTCAGTTTATTATTAGCGACCCACGTATTGTCATTTCTGATCGTCGCTGGGACGGCTATTTTTATCTTTATCATGAACTTTCTTCCAATTTTGAAAGATAAAAAAATCTTCGTGGCTTTCGCGAAAGGTGTCGTGCTATTTTTAGGACTAGTCAGCGTCTTCTTATTCTCATTCGTCCAACAATATTCAGTGCAAAAATATGTTTCTACTTCAGCGGATAATAATGGTAGATATTTATTATTCGTCAATGCGGACTGGCTGAATCAGACCTTTGATACACGTCAATTTGTTTCCGTCAACGGGACCTTTTTAGTTTTATTATTGCTATTTTCATTCGGTTATTATCTATACAAGGGACGCGGGTTTCACTTCTCATCCAATCTAATACCGCAGGCATTTATTATAATTCTCGTCTATGGATTCTTGATGTTGTCGCCAGTATTTTTACACTTGGTAGTGAAGTTATTCAAGCCCATCATCTTGTTACAAGTGGTGACGCGAGTCAATGTTGTCATCTTACCATTATTGACGTTCGTCGTCGCCAATGCGTTGGGTGAACTGATAAATAAGTCTGGCAAAGGCAAGTTCCCACTGGCGATCATTTTTTGCACAGTGATAGCCGTTATAACGGTTAAGTTTCCGATCCAAACTAACTTGGATTTTGTTGCTAACAGAAAAGCTCCTATACCAGCTTTGAGCGTCAGCATGGGTGAGTATGAGCCACGAGAGTTTTTCTCGTACAATAGTGCTAACAACTTCAAGGTCAATGAGAATTTCCTCGAGAAGGATGAGAAAATCAATATCGTCAAGAATAATCACTACAAAGCGGTGATCAAGATCGATGACAATAATCAAGCGCGAACGATCATGTTGCCGCGGCTTTATTACAAAGGTTATCAAGTAAAGCTGAGTTATGATGGTAAGACTAAGACTAGTCCCGCTGGCAGTAAAAATGGATTAGTTGCGGCTCACTTACCTGCTGATTTCAAGTCTGGTAAGGTAGAAGTAACTTATCAGATGACGACGGTGGCTAAGGCAGGTTGGCTCGTCTTTGTGATTAGCTTGGGATACTTAGTTTGGGCTGTTTTGCGGAAGTTTAGACGTGGGTTTTAAAGTTCAAAATGTTTGTAAATGGTTCGTGATTAATTTAAAGTATTGAAGACATATATAAATAATTTTGTGTTGAGAGGGAACTGTTATGAAAGCAGTAGTCATTAATGAATACGGAAATAGAGATAAATTAACAATGGAGAATATCGCGATCCCAGAGATTGCTGATGACGAAGTCTTAGTTGAAGTTAAGGCTACGTCAGTCAATCCCATTGATTGGAAATTACGTGAAGGTTATTTGGCAGAAGCGATACCATTAAAATTCCCGATCGTTTTGGGATGGGATGTTGCTGGCGTTATAACGCGAATCGGATCAAAGGTAGAAGGCTTTAAGAGTGGTGACAAAGTCTTAGCCCGTCCTGATCTGACCAATCGAGGTACCTATGCAGAATACACTGCTGTTAAGGAAGATAAATTGGCCGTACTGCCCGAAAACGTGTCATATGAGGAAGCTGCCGCTCTACCATTAGCTGGATTAACGGCCTGGCAAGGAATCTATGAAAATCTTAAAGTTAAAGCTGGTCAAACTATCCTGATCCAAGGTGGAGCTGGTGGTGTTGGTATTATTGCGATTCAGCTATTGAAGCACATCGGTGCACACGTCATTACTACGGCTAGTTCTAAGAACAAGGAATTCCTTGAAGCATTAGGTGCAGATGAGGTGATCGATTATCATGAGACGGATTTTTCAGCTGTTTTGCATGATATTGACGGTGTCTTCGATACGATCGGTGGAGATACTCTTACTAAGAGTTATGAAGTCTTGAAACAAGGCGGCAGTTTAGTCACGATTGCTGGTGATATTGACGACAAATTAGCACAGGCCAAGGATATTACTGCTAATGGCATCTGGCTTCGTCCTAACGGTAAACAACTGACAGAATTAGTCGACCTAGTTAGTGCTGGTGTCGTCAAGGTTATCATCGATAGCACGCACCCATTTAGTGAGGATGGCGTTAAGTCTGCACAAGAGGTGAGTGAATCACATCATGCCAAAGGTAAAATCGTTATAACAATGAATTAATCCTAAAAATCAAAAATAATCCAGCAAAGGTGTAAATTTGCTGGATTATTTTTTAAAATTTGTATAAACTTTAGATGATATATTGCAACATATGTTCGTATAAGTCTATATTTAAGGTAGCTCTAAATAATTTTCGGGAGGAAAATTTTGATGAAGAAATCATTAATCGTAAGTGGTTTATTATTTTCAGGCATGATCTTAGGATCAGTCGCTACACCAGCCATTGTTCAAGCCGCTGATACAACGACAACTACTGCCACTACATCAGATTCAAAAACTGATAAAGTATCTAATACTGTTACATTCAAAGACCCAGATGGAAAAACATTAGCTACGGTAAAGGTATCTGGAGAGGTCGGTACAGCTATAACGATTCCAGATGATAGTGCTTTAACTAACTATTATTTCAATGGAACGGTTCCAGTCTTCAAAGCTGACGGTAACGCTTTTGATGTTACTGTCACAAAAGCCAGCGATATGGCTAATGTGGTTACTTTGACTGTTAGTTACTATCTCGGTGACAAATCTAATGTTGTAGGCACAGAAACAATTACAGGACCATACAGCACAACTAAGAAAGTAAACAAAGTGCCAACAGGTTATGTATTAGTGAATGCATCTGATGCTAATGTTAATTTGAAAAAGGGAACTGAGTCGTTGAGCATTGAAGTTAGACGTCCAGTTGCTAACACCGTTATCTTCAAGACATCTGACAATCAACAAGTTGGTACAACAACCGTCTCAGGTGAAAAAGTCGGAGATGCAGTTGCATTGACTGATGGCCAAATTCCATCAGGTTATACGATTGCTGATAAGAACTTGACTCTACAAACAGACGGAAATACACAGATCATCGCCGCAACTAAGGCCGATGCTGCAGCCATCACTAAGTATAAGGCTGTTGGTACAACTGGTAATTTGGGAGCTTTGATCTATACTCAAGAAGGTAAATTGATCAAGGCTCGTGGATTGGGTGCAAATACTGCTTGGCAAATTGACAGAAAATTAGTTCTCAACGGTGTTACATATTATCGTGTGGCAACTAATGAATTCGTTAAAGCTGCTGATGTTACACTATCTGGTGTTGAAGACAACTCAGGTACTGACAATGGCTCAACCGACAATGGTTCAGGTACAGTAACTACTCCAACTGATGCTGTGAAGACAGATAAGTCAGTCGTTACAACGACATCCGATGATCCAACGTACTTGTACAAAGGTAATGGCGAAAAGATCAAGAACCGTGCATTGTTACCACATTCAGCTTGGCAAGCAAGTAAGATGGCAACGATCAACGGCGTCAAGATGTACAAAGTCGCTACTGATGAATGGGTTCCAGCCAGTGATGTTGAATAATTAAAAAATGTGCAAATCTTAAAAGATTTGCACATTTTTTTTATAACTTATCCATTAATTTTAACAGAGCAAGTAGTTTCTTAGACAATTCCTCGCGATCGTCTCGTGGAAATTTAGCTAGATAATCTAATAATTCTAAGTATTGAATGCCACTTTGTTCGGGTTCGTCGAATAATGCGGGCAGTCTTAAATTAACTGCGGTAGCAATCCTGTCCAACTTATTCAACGAAATATTACTGTTAACACCACGTTCTAGTTGAGAGATCAAACTCTCGCTAACATCGGCCTTTTCCGCTAATTGTTCAATGGTTAAGCCCAATGACCTTCTCTTGTCACGTATTATTTTACCGATTTCGCTTATCATTCGTTTCCACCTCACAGTATCCTTATGCAACCATAGTTGAGAATTAGAACGATTTGAACAGAAAATAATACAGCTTTCATTTATATTTGAAGTATTTATTGCTTCAAAATATTCTTTGCACGTATTATTTGAATAATCCGTCAACTATGCATCATGTTAACGCTAACTAATTATAATTTTTAGTAGCTATATTTAATTCCAAGCAAGCGATGATCAAAAAAATCAATAACAGCAAAAATGAATTTTGTGCACCCGCTGCCGTTTTGTCCGCATAACTGAGACTAGAATGTGTATTTTGTGAAAAAGCAATAACTGTGGAGACAATTGATGTACCGACTGCTCCAGCGAATTGCTGAACGGTATTGAACATGCCATTTCCGTCAGCGTTTCGGCTGTCATCCAACTGTTGTAAAGCGTTAGTCATCGTATTGCCCATGACCGAGCCCATGCCGATCATTAGTATTAGGTAGATAGTCAAAATTCCCCAAATGGTAAGTGATTTACCAAAAGTGAAAAACAGGATCATCGAAATTATTTGGAGGATGATCCCAAACATGATCGGTCTTCTGGCACCTAACTTGTCATAAATAGTGCCACTCAAAGGAGCAAGTACAGCTCCAATCGCTGCTCCAGGCAAGACGATCAGACCAGCTGTCAAAGCCGTTTGATGATTGACTAGTTGAATATAATTAGGCAGGATGAATGATATTCCTAATGCTTCCAATTGAATTAAGAAGTAAGCTCCTAAGTGAAGCGAGAAAAGTTTGTTTTGGAAGACTTGGAGGTTCAATAGTGGATTGGGCGAAGTGGCAGAGTGTTTTAAGAAAAGAACTAACGCAATGATACCTATTATGAAGGGAAGTAAAAATAGACTAGTTTTTTCAGTGATCGAGGACAAGTTACTGAAACTGATAATTATACCAACAAAGGCTAGGGCGATGTAAACTAGGCCCAGTACGTCCAGTCTCGTGCGTTGGGGAGTAGTTATTTGCTGAATCGACAATAGTCCGAGTACCAAAGCTAGAATTACGACCGGTATCAAGAATAAGAATATTTCTCTCCAGCCAAAGAGGTCGACGATCAAACCGCCAAAAGTTGGGCCGATGGCTGGGGCAATGGCGGTCACTAGTGTACCTAATCCCATTAAAAAGCCGATTTTATCAATCGGTGCTTGTTCCAAAATGATATTGAACATTAGTGGTAGTGCGATTCCGGCACCGATACCTTGAACGACACGGCCGCTGACTAGCTGGATAAAGTTAGGTGCCGTGACGTCTAATGTCAAACCCAAAATGAATAGCAGTGATGCTAGACTAAAGAGTTTTTTAGAGGTGAAACTCTTCTTTAAGAAAGCTGACAATGGCATCATGATGGATGCTACCAACAAATATCCGGTCGTCATCCATTGTACAGTTGAAGTACTGACACTGAATTCTCTCATCAGCGTCGGGAAGGTCACGTTAGTAGCAGTCTCGATCACGACGCCACAAAAAGATAATAATCCCGTCGCTAAGATTGAAATGATTAATTTTGAATTTAATGTTCGTTCCATAAAATCGTCCTCTTGAGTAATTGTTAGAATTCAAACTAACTAAGAAAGTTATAACATAAAATTGACAATATATGCTAGTATTGATTAACAGTTAGAACATGAACAATAGGAGTTAAATATGGATAGATCATTTGAAACACTGATCAAACAGACCAACAATGCAGTCAATCGTGACGCGGATAAATTTGCTCAAACGTTAGGACTGACTAGCGTTCAGATCAGTATCATCGATTATGTTTCGCAGGAAGAAGATTGCCGCAATGTATTTCAAAAGGACGTAGAACAGGAATTCAACATTCGCCGTGCTACGGCTACTAGTGCGTTAAAGTTGATGGAAGAACGTGATTTGATCGTGCGTGTGTCTGTTAAGCAAGATGCGAGGTTGAAGCGAATCCTCTTAACTCCCAAGTCACATCTCCTAGCGAAAAAAATCAATAATTATTTTGATATGACCGAAAAAAAGATTGCTCAAGTGATCGGTATGGATAACAAAGATGAATTTAAGAATGCCTTAAAACAGGTGATAAATAGTTTATCTGACTAGTTATAGCGCTATAACGCTAAAAAACATTTGACAATGTCTTTTGATAAGCCTATTCTCATACTCATAAATCAACGGGAGGTCCTAGACATGCTTTTAACTGATATTCAAACACAAAACAGTTGTTGTTGTGGTTCGCATCTTATGCGATCCACTAGTTTGAGTATCTGATTTTGATCTACGGACTAGTAGTATTCGTATGGGGTGCAGACATCTATCTGCACCCCATTTTTTTATACTTTTTTATTGAGAAGGGAATTCATATGTTAATAAACAATATTTATAAAACTATCGGCAATACACCACTACTCAAGCTGAATATCCAGACACCGAACCACAGTCATATTTATGCCAAACTGGAGATGTTCAATCCGGGAGGGAGTATCAAGGATCGTCTGGGGGTCAATTTGATCGAAGATGGTATCATCAAAGGTTTGATCACAAGTGGCACGACGATTATCGAACCAACTGCGGGGAATACGGGTATTGGTGTGGCACTGGCGGCTCAACGTTATCAATTGCCTGTAAAATTGGTAGTTCCTGAGAGATTCAGTCAAGAGAAGCAAGTCTTAATGAAGGCTTTGGGAGCTGAGTTGATTAACACTCCTGCTGAGGAGGGCATCGTTGGGGCCATGAAAAAAGCGCGTTTTCTAGCGGAAGAAATTCCTAATTCTTATGTACCGATGCAGTTTGAAAACGACGCTAACCCAGAAGCATACTATCGCACGATGGGTCCAGAAATCTTGTCCGACTTGCCAGATGGGATAGATGCCTTTGTGGCAGGCTCTGGTAGTGGTGGAACCTTCGTAGGTACAACTAAGGCTTTGCAGGAAAAAAATCCACAGATGAAAGCTATCACGGTCGAGCCGGAAGGTTCGATTCTCAATGGTGGACCAGAACACGCTCATCGCACCGAAGGGATCGGCGTGGAATTCATACCTCCATTTTTTAAGGATATTACCGTAGACGGGGTCAAAACTATTAGTGACGACGATGCCTTTTACTACGTGGGTTGGTTAGCTAAAAACGAAGGATTGTTTGCAGGCAGTTCCAGTGGAGCGGCATTAGCTGCTAGTTTAAAGGTTGCTGCGGAGTTACCTGAGGATTCGACTATCGTAACGGTATTTCCAGATTCCAGCGAACGTTATTTGAGTAAAAATATCTATAAGTAGTCTATAATAAAAATGATTTTAAAGAGGGAGCAGTATTATTATGAAATTCAATACAAAACTTATTCATGGCGGTTTCAGTGAGGATCCAACGACTGGAGCAGTTTCAACACCGATCTATCGTTCGTCCACATTCCATCAACACGAATTGGGAGCAGGTCCAAAATGGGAATACGGTCGTACTGGTAATCCTACCCGTGCTTCATTAGAGAAATTGATCGCACAGATTGAAGATGGTAAGTATGGATTCGCCTTTGCATCTGGTTCTGCAGCCATTCATGCGGTCTTTTCAACTTTTTCATCCGGAGACCACATTGTAGTTGGAAATGATGTCTATGGTGGGACTTTCCGATTGATCAACAAAGTCTTGAAGCGCTTTGGCTTAAAATTCACTTCAGTCGATACCCGTGACTTTGATGCAGTAGAGCAGGCCATCCAAGCTAATACCAAAGCAATTTATTTGGAGACACCGACTAATCCATTGCTGAAGATCACTGATATTGAAGGGATCGCAAAGATTGCCAAACAACATGGATTAGAAACTATCGTTGACAATACGTTTGCGACACCATATAACCAGAATCCCTTGACACTAGGAGCTGATATCGTGGTCCACAGTGCTACAAAATACCTTGGTGGACACAGTGATGTTGTTGCTGGATTAGCAGTTACTAGTGACGATAAGATTGCTGAAGATCTTGCATTCTTACAGAACTCGATCGGTAGTGTTCTAGGACCAGATGACAGTTGGTTATTGATGCGCGGCATTAAGACGCTCGGTGTTAGAATGCGGGTACACGCTGATAATGCCAAGCTAGTATACGATTACTTAGATAATAATGACAAGGTCGCTAAGATCTATTATCCTGGCAATCCAGATTCAACAGGTTATCAAATTGCCAAGAAGCAGATGCGTACCTTTGGCGCTATGATTTCATTTGAATTGCAAGCGGGACTTGATCCTAAGAAATTCGTGGAAAGCTTACAATTAGTCGACTTAGCTGAAAGCTTAGGCGGAATCGAAAGTTTGATCGAAGTGCCCGCCGTTATGACACATGCGGCCATTCCGCGTGAGATTCGTCTGCAAAATGGAATTAAAGATGAATTAGTCCGATTGTCGGTTGGTATCGAAGATTCCGAAGATCTAATGGCTGATTTAAAACAAGCCTTTGACCAAATTTAACTAAAAAATCCTCCTACATTTATTGTCGGAGGATTTTTTTATTTGTCAGTCGTTACCGTTACAGCTTTTTGTAACGCTGTTTTGATCATCGCTAAACCGCTGAGTAGTTGTTGCTCACTCATGATAAGAGGAGGTAGCAGACGCAATGTATTGTATTTAGCGGATAAGGTTAGCAATCCATCAGCCTGTAAATCAGTAATGAGTTCGCTGACAGAAATATTTTTATTTAAGTGGATACCAATCATTAGACCTAAACCAGAAATACTTTCGACGTTTTCCAGTGGCTCGATCTCATCGTTCAAGTAATTCCAAACTAGTTCGGATTTGTGTTGAACTTGTGCCAAAAAGTCTGGAGTTAGCTGTTGCAATACACCAGTCGCTGCTGCCAACGAGAGCTTGTTACCGCCAAAAGTCGTTCCGTGAGATCCGGGACCGAAAGCAGAGGCAAACTTCTTATTGCCGATCATCGCACCGATCGGTGTACCGTTACCGAGAGCTTTGGCCAGAGTGATGATATCGGGTTTTAGACCGAATTGCTCGAAAGCAAACTTTGTCCCAGTTCTGCCTATGCCTGTTTGGACTTCATCGACGATCAGGATGACGCCATTTTCATGGCAAGCAGTTTGAATCTTCAATAGCCAAGCTGGATCAGCGACATTCACACCACCTTCACCTTGAATGACTTCTAGGATAACCGCCGCTATATCGGGTGTTATCTGTGTGATAGCTTGATCATCGTTATAGTCGGCGAAGATAATGTCTGGCACCATCGGTGAAAAACCTAACTTGATATCAGGATTGCCGGTCAAAGACATTGATCCATACGTACGGCCGTGAAAGCCATTGTTGAAAGCAATCACGGTCGATTTGCCACTAGCTTTACGAGCCAATTTGAAGGCGGCCTCATTTGCTTCAGTACCTGAATTACAGAAGAAAGCTAACTGGTCATCGTTACACAACTGACTAGCGACTTGTTCTTGTAGTTGGCTTTCGTAGAGGTTTGACGTGTGCCAAACTTTTTGTAATTGATCTGCCAGACTATCTTGGATCACTTGATTACTGTATCCAAAGCTGCAGACACCAATACCACTAGTAAAATCTAAGTAAGTTTTGTCATTATTATCTGTTAAGTAACAATCGTGTCCTTCGACTAAGTCAAAGGGGAAGCGTTGATACGTTGGAAATACATGTTCCATAAATGGGATCCTCCAGTTGTTTTATTGAAATTTCGTTCCCGGTTTGCACAAGTCGTTGGTGATAAAAGTCTGATCGACACCGTTGTTGTATGCGGTGAAGGAGGCATTTATCTTAGGCATCATGCCTGATTTGATGATATCTTTTTTGAAGAGGTCATCAGCCACGGTCTCTGTCAGTTTGGGTAAGACTTTGCCCGATTTGAGGACGCCCGGAACATCAGTTATCAAGACTAACGACTCTGCTTCAAGCTGAACCGCAATCGTTGCTGCCGCCATATCGGCATTAACGTTGAGCCAATTTCCCTCTGAAGTCTGTGCCATGGGCGATAGGACTCCGATTTGATTTTGCAGTTCATCATCTAGCCAATCCTTGTTGATGCTAGTAACTTTGCCGACTTCACCATAAGTCGTTTGATCCAGATATTGACCTTGGATCAGATGATTGTCACTGGCATTCAAACCTACGACTGGTAGTCCCTTGTCAGACAAGCTCTGACACAATTTGGGTTGAACCATTCCTAATAAAACAGCTTTGGTCACTTCCAAAGTAGTTTGATCGGTAACACGAATACCATCGATTTTTTGGACTTTCAAGTGAAGCATCTCACTCCACTGTGATATTTGTGGTCCACCACCATGAATGATCAGGACGTGTTTGCCCTCATCCCACCAATTTTTTATTTGTTCAAAGAACGTTTCGGGCAGCTGGTCACTGGCATTGCCGCCGATTTTTATCACGATTGTTTCTTCCATTTTCTCCACCTCATACCGATTTATTTTTAGCTTTTGTATGTGGCATTGATTCGGACGTAATTATAAGTAAGATCACAGCCCCAGGCCTGCCCAGATTCAAAACCGCTATTAAGGTCGACATCGATCGTAATCTTATTACTAGTTAGAGCTTGTTTCATTTCTGCTTCATCGTAATCAGCCGCGTGACTATTTTCTACCAATGATAAGTGGTTGAGTTGGATCGATGTGTGTTCGATATCGACTTGCGCATCAGTTTGTCCGATTGCTGCAACGATCCTACCCCAATTGGGGTCTTCACCGAAGATGGCTGATTTGACTAAGTTGGAACCGACGATAGCTTTGGCAACTTTTTGACCATCATTATGGGTAGCAGCGTTATGAACGTTGACTTCGACTAGCTTAGTTGAACCTTCACCATCCTCTGCAATATCTTGAGCTAGTTGGCTCAGAACTTGATGAAAGGCGTTGACGAATTTTGGATAATCTTGACTAGTTGGTGTCAATTCGGGGTTGTCAGCCAGACCGTTCGCCATAGTCACGACCATGTCATTAGTAGAAGTGTCACCATCGACAGTAATCTGATTGAAGGTCGAATCTACCTCGGTACTGAGGATATCTTGCAATAGATCATCTTCTACCAAGGCATCAGTCATGACAAATCCTAACATCGTAGCCATTTTGGGATGGATCATACCAGAACCTTTGCAGAAACCACTGATAGTAACAGTTTGGCCGGCGATATCAAGTTGTGTACTGATAGTCTTGGTGTGTTTGTCAGTCGTTAACACGGCACTAGTAACATTAGTATTGTCAGTCAATTGCAACTTTTCGATACCGCTCTTGATGATATCCATCGGTAAATTCTCACCGATCAATCCAGTTGAAGCCACGCCGACTAATTCAGGCGCGATATCTAATTTTTCAGCAGTTAATTTTTGTGTGGTGAGAGCGTCAAGCTCGCCTTGTTCACCAGTACATGAGTTGGCGATAGCACTATTGATGGTGATGGCTTGTAGTTGATGATCCTGATTGATCATTTGTTTGGTCAATTTGGTTGGAGCCGCTTGAAATTGATTAGTAGTGTAGGTTCCAGCTGCTTGAGCAGGTACTTCTGAGTAGATCCACCCCAAGTCTTTTTTGACTTTACGTAGTCCCGCGTGGATTCCGTCTGAGTAGTAACCCTTAGGCCAAGTGAAGTCGATAATCTGGTAATCATCCGTGTCGTTTTTGATTTTAAGCATAAAAAAATCCTCCTAATTTATGGTAGAACAGGCGTTAGATTCAAGCCCGTTTCTGGTGCGAAATCAAACATTTGGTTAAAGTTTTGAATCGCTTGTCCAGCTGCACCTTTTAGGAGGTTATCAATTACACTGACTATTACAATTTGATGGGTAACAGGGTTTAATTGATAACCTATGTCACAGAAGTTAGTCCCGATCACTTGTTTCAAAGTGGGGAACACTCCTTCAGTAGCATTCACAAAGGTGTCATCTGAATATGTTCGGACAAAAGCGTCCCGTACGTCATCTTCAGTTATGTCAGTTTTTGCCTTTGCGTAGCAACTGGCCATGATTCCACGTGTCAGTGGTAATAATGTTGTTGTGAACTGAATATAAGGTACGCTCTCGTCCCAAATTTTTAATTGTTGAACGATTTCTGGAATATGTTGATGCTCATTTACCTTATACAGTTGCAGATTTTCATTTGTGTTAGTGAAGTGTGTCATCTCATTTGGTTTCTTACCAGCTCCGGAAGTTCCGGACTTGGCATCCACGACGATAGAAGTCGGATCGATGATGTGATTTTGAACTAACGGTGCTAATGCCAATAAGGTTGCGGTGGCATAACATCCGGGGTTACAGACATAAGTCTGCCCTTTTGAAGATACAAAATCGGTCAATCCATAAAATGACTTCTGGAGGTACTCAGTTGCAGGAGCGGTTTTTTTATACCACTTCTCATACGTCGATGGTTCCTTCAAACGATAATCACCTGCCAGGTCGATCACTGGGAAGTTAGCTTGCATAAAAGGCTCAGCTAATTTCGTAGTAACGCCGGCTGATGTGGCAAAGAACACTAGTTGATTATTCTTCATGATATCAGCAGGATCGTAAGGTAAAATGTCAGCTCGTGATCGCAATTGTGGCAAAACTTCATTTAGTGGTTGTGCTACTTTATTTGCGTGTCCATACAAGTTAACGTGATCAACTTGAGTATGTCGTCGTAGAAGCTCATACAAAACACTCCCACTGTAACCAGTAACTCCGACAAGTCCAACATTCATTCCTATCATCCTTTCTCATCTGTCAGATTAATTCCGTTGTCTTTAGAAATTAATAAACACAGTACACTTTTGAATTTAATAAAACAAGTATTTTTTTAATCTGAATTAAAAATATTCTAATTTATAAAACGAAAAGAACGTCTCTGTTGACTGCAACAGAGACGTTCTTCTTTAGTTATATTAAAAATATTCAAGTAAGTCTTCTTCTTTGAGTTTTGACTTGGCTTCATTGTCGAGATCTAAGACGATTTCGCCTTTCTTCAATACGATCAGGCGGTTACCGTATTTGACCGCTTCAGTCAAGTTATGAGTGACCATCAGACAAGTCAATTTTTTATCGATAATGACTTTGTTAGTCAGTTCCATGAGTTCCTGACTAGTTTGTGGATCAAGAGCCGCAGTATGTTCGTCCAGCAGCAATAATTCAGGTTTTTGAATGATCGCCATCAAGAAGCTGAGTGTTTGTCGTTGTCCACCGGATAACTTTTCGGTAAAAGTATTCAATCGATTGTCTAGAGTTGGTAGATCCTTGGTGAATTCTTCAAATTCTGAGATATGATCCTTGAGATTACGCAACCGTAGTCGACGTGGTAGGCCACGACGTTTAGCTAGCAGCAAATTCTCGGCAACGGTCATTCTAGGGGAAGTCCCGAGCTTTGGGTCCTGATAAACACGGCTGATATAACGACTGCGCTTGGCAAGATTGGTTTGTGTAATATCGTCATCGTTCAGTAAGATCTTCCCGGAAGTCAGGGTATTGGCACCAGTTATCGCGTCCAGTAGTGTTGACTTACCAGCACCATTCGTTCCTAAGACGACGATGAAATCCTGTGGCCTGATCGACAAATTGATGCCGTTCAAGATGTTGAGTTCTTGACTGTCGTTGTATATAGTTTTAACGGCATTATCTATTTCTAATAATGATTTCATTTACTTCTGACCCCGTTTCTGAAAGCTTGAAAGAATTGTGCTCTGATGGTTGGCAATGCTAGACATAGAGCCAAGATGATAGCTGAGATTAATTTCAAATCATTCGTATTGAATCCTAGTAGTAAGACTAGCATCAGGATCAAACGATAGACGATCGAACCAATTACGATCGTGACGATTCTGGCGCTCAATGAAACGTCAGGGTAGAGCACTTCACCGATGATGATAGCTGATAGACCAATAACGATGGAGCCGATACCCATGTTGACATCCGCAAAACCATTTTGTTGTGCGATCAACCCACCTGTCAGGGCAACAATGCCGTTTGAGACCATGATGCCGATGAACTTCATGACGGTCGTATTGATACCCATTGAAGCAGCCATTGTTTCGTTGTCACCAGTGGCGATAACGGCCTGACCTTTTTCAGTATTTAAGAAGATGATCAATAAGAAGGTGATGATAGCGATGATGATGATTCCTAGAACGATACCATTGAAGTTGACTGGTAAATTATTCAAACCGTAGCGATTGAAGATGTTGTTGGATTTAGTCAGTGACATATTAGCTTTACCAAGGATCCGAAGGTTGACAGAATATAACGCCGTCATAGTCAAGATCCCAGCTAATAGACTAGGGATGTGTAGCTTGGTATACATGAAGGCTGTCGCAAAACCAGCCAATGTGCCGAAGATGAATGATACTAGTAAGGCTAATTCTGGTGAATAGCCATGTTGGATCAAGATGACTGCCGTGACAGCGCCTAAGGGAAAACTTCCTTCAACGGTCATATCAGGGAAGTCGAGAATTCTAAATGTAATAAAGAGGCCGATGGCCATGATAGCCCAGATGAAGCCTTGACTGATAGTAGATATTATTAGATTCATTTGATGATCTTCCCTTCTTTTTGAGCTCGTTTAACTACTGAATCTGGGAACGTGATGTTGAGTTTTTGAGCTTGTTTTTCGTTTAAAATTAAATGACCTTTTTTGATGAAGGTAACAGGCATAGTTGCTGGTTTACCTTTGCCTTGTAGAATCTTAACTACATCTTCACCAGTTTGTTCACCTAATTCATATTGGCTCAGTCCATATGTAGCAAGTCCGCCGTCAGATACCATCGTTGTTGCGGCTGGAAAGACTGGTATGCCTTGCTTAGCAGCGATGCTGGATAGCAGCTTCATACCACTGGCAACCGTGTTATCGGTAGGAACGAAGATAGCTTGGACTTTTTGAGATAGACTAGTTGCCACTTGTTCGAGGTCATTGACGTTACTGATACTAGAAACAGAAACGGTCATACCTTGTTTAGCAGCGATTTTTCTCATTTTTTTCATTTCAGTAGTAGCTGACATGTCACTCGAAGTATAGATGATACCGATATTTTTAATGTCAGGCATGATTTCTTTGATCAATTTCAATTGACTCTCAAGTGGTGCTTGATCGGAGACACCGGTGATATTGCCACCCGGTTTAGTATTGCTAGGGATGATACCGAATCCTTTCGGATCAGTGACAGCACCCATGACGATTGGGATAGTAGATGTTGCATTTTTCAATGATTGAACTGATGGAGTAGCGATTCCGACAGCAACGTCGACATTGTCCTGTACGAATTGTTTACTGATAGTTCTTAAATTACTCTGGTCCCCTTGGGCATTTTGGAACTCGATTTTGATGTTTTTACCGTTGATATAACCGTGCTTCTTCAGTGTGTCGTCCAATCCTTTATTGATCTGGTCTAAGGCTGGATGCGACATCAATTGTAAGACACCGACCTTAGGAATCTTGTTTTTGGCGACCGTTTCGTTGTGGCCTGTGTAGAAAAAGGCAAATATCAAAAAGGCGAATAAGAAAATAATAGTTCCGTATAAGCGTTTCATATGTTTCATTTTTTCTCCCCCGTAACTCGTGAATTAGAATTTATAAAAAACAAAAAGACAATCTCATAGCTTGTGAGATTGTCTTAGTACAAAAAAATCCCACATGGACTTAATCTAGAAATTCCATGTGGGCTTAAGTTTTAAACTAGTTTAATAAGCCGACACGGATATGATCCTCTTCAGGTCACATCCATACCGGATCAACCTGAATTATCGGCTTTGCCAACGAATATTCACGATGTTTAGAGAATTAATATTTTTCATAACGAAATCTCCTAACGAATTTTCAGCTGATGTTCAGTTGAGTAGTTGATGACAAAAATGATATTTCAAATTTATGACATTGTCAACAAGAAATTTAGATTTGTTAGGATTTGTTGTGTTTCATACCTAAGTGCTACTATAGGATAATAATTGAAATGGTGAAGACATGAAAAAAAAATATTTACGGATTATTACAGTAGCGATGCTGGTTTTGGTCGCAACTTTGTTGACGCGCTTTGATTCGTTTTTGTATCCTGATCCCGTCATCAAGGTGGAATCAGTCCAAGTGTTAAAAAAGGATAAGAGCACGGATGAGTATAAAAATACTGACACGCAAGTCACACAGAAAATCACCGGTCGATTTTTGAATACTGCTAAACGAGGTCAAAAACTCTCGTTAAAGAATACATATTATCAATCACAATTAACTGACCAAAAATTTCGGGTAGGGCAACAGGTGATGCTGATCAAAACAGGGAAGCATTACTTGATCAACGACGTGAAGCGAGATACGATCTTGGTCTTTACGATTGGCCTGATCGTTATCTTACTGTTTTGTATGCAGTTTAGCCGTCAAAAATTATTCATCAGTGTGATGCTGAACTTATTGGTTTATTACGGTTTCATGAAAATACTTATTAATACGCATAACAGCATTTTGTTACTGATGACCGTTATAACGGCTTTGATCATCTCTGGAATCGCACTGGTCGTTATTTTAGGTTTTACATCAGATGCGCTGATGGCATATGCTAGCACCGTCATCGCCACGACGGTCTCTATTTTGTTGAGTATTTTCTTATTAAAAATCTCGAATTACAGTGGTGTGCATATCGAACTGACTGATTTTGGCTTACAGCCGTACTTTAGCGTCTTCATCTCACAAGTCATCTTCAGTGTTCTAGGTGTTATTTTGGATGAGACGATGGATATTTCTTCCTCGCTGATCGAAATGAAAAAAGAAATTCCAGCGGTGACAGAAACGACTCTGTTCAAGTCGGGAATTAATATCGGTCGCGAACTGATCGGACCGCTGATCAATATCTTGTTATTCATCGTCATAGCGGAACATCTGAACGTTGTTTTGTTGTACTTGAGTAACGGTAATTCGATCAATTATACATTCAATATGACCTTGAGCTTAGGCTTGGCGCAGTTGTTGATCAGTGGAATCGGAATCGTTCTCACCGTTCCGATCACAAGTTTCATCGCTAGTAAAATAATTACAAGGAGGGCGATGGCATGACATTCTTGTTAGGCGCATTTGTAATTTTGTTGTTATTGGTGGCTGGTAGTCGAGGTATCTCGCTCTTGTTTGGATTGGTCATCAACGTTATTTCGATCGTTGCCTTACTGATACTGATAGCTGATGGTTTCAATGTCTTGATCACTACTGCCATAGTATCGGTAATTATCTTGATCGTCGCGATATTTATGAATGTCGAGAATCCTAATACCGCTAATATCGCCTTCAAGACGTCGCTACTGATCATGGTAGTCATCATCTTGGTTACTATTCCGATTGAATATTGGGCAAGCGCACAGGGGATGGGAGTGGAAGACCAAGAAGAGTTGGAAGGTTTCTCCCTTGCCGCGGGTGTGTCCTTTCCACAATTGGCGATCGCCATTATCGTCGTCAATAGTTTGGGTGTGATCTCTGAAACTAGCGTTGCGATAACTAGTGGTTTGAATGAAATTGTCGATAACAAGCCGACGCTGACACCGACTGAGGCCTTTGACGATGGCTTCTCAGTTGGTAATAGAATTTTAAGCACGCAGACTAATACGCTCCTATTCAATTTCTTTGCTTCGACTTTTCCGCTATTCTTTTTGATCCACTCACTGAATGACAATTTGACTGAGATCATCAATGATAAATTGGTAGTCGCACAGGTCATAACGATGCTGATCTGTGAAATAGGCGTCATTTTAACTGTTCCAGTTACTTCATACTTGGTATATCGTAGCGTTAAACGGAATAAAAAATAACACTCCATGTTGATGGGGTGTTATTTATTTATCTTTATGGTAAATCATTTCCTGCAGCGAAGTATACGTCGTACCATTCTTGCTTCGTAAGAGTGATATCCGCACCAGCCACACTGTCGGTAATGTGCTCAGGATTCATTGTACCGATAACAACTTGCATGTTAGCGGGATGTCTCAAGATCCAAGCAGTAGCGATAGCGTTTTTTGAAACTTTGTATTTGTCAGCTAGTTCTTGTAATTTTTTATTCAATTCAGGGAATTTGTCATTGTTGATGAAAACTCCTTCGAACATGCCGTATTGGAATGGTGACCAAGCTTGGATAGTTACGTTATTTCTTCTTGAAAATTCCAGGATGCCGCCGTCATGATTGATCGAACGTGTGTCGGCCATATTAGTGTGCATGCCGTAGTCGACCATGCCAGTGTGCATGATACTGAATTGTAATTGATTGATCAAAAGTTTTTGATCCACAGCAGCTTGAACCATCCGAAATTGCTCAGTATTGAAATTAGAAACACCGAAGTGACGGACCTTGCCGCTAGCTTGTAATTCATCAAAGGCTTCAGCGATTTCTTCCGGTTCCATCAGTGGATCCGGTCTGTGAAGTAAGAATGAATCTAAGTAGTCGATATCCATACGTTCCAAGATACCGTCGACTGCATCAAGCAAATGTTTTTTTGAGAAGTCGTATCGTTTACCAAAGACTAGATCACCGCCGCCACGTTCAGGATCTGTAACGATACCACCTTTTGATTGAATGAATAACTGATCTCTAGAAACAGAGGATTCTTTGAGAGCTTTACCGAAGACTAGCTCAGAATTTCCATTCGCATAAATGTCGGCTGAATCAATGAAGTTGACACCGCTATTTACACTGGCTTCGATGGCCTTGGTTGCGTCTTTTGTAGACAAAGTTCCCATGCGCATGATACCCAAAGCGACAGCAGATGCTTGCCACTTAGTCTTACCTATATTTACTTGTTTCATTATGTTGCCCCTCTCTAGTTGATAACTACACTTTAAGTCTTAGAGTGTAGTCTAAGTCAAGTCTGAATCGAAATTATTTCATAAATAAATTTTAATAATTACTTTTTACCCGTTCACTAGTATTATTATCAAAGTAGTTAGAATGGGGGAATCCGTTATGGGGAGCTTTAGGTTTTTTAAGGAACAAAACCGCAACTTCTGGAAATTCTTTTGGAAATACAGTCAGGTTATCATTCTGATAGAATTGATCATCAATTTTATTTTGATTCCAGCTTTGGCACTGTTGACCAACTGGATTTTGATGTTAGGGGACATCAAATACGTTTCATATACTAATTTATTGGATATCGTCTTACAGCAACCACTAGTCTTTGTAGGATTGATTTTGGTTTTATTGCTGATACTACTGTTAGTATTTAGCCAATTCGCAGTTGTGCTGCTCAGTTTTCAAGCCATCAAATCTAGGGCTAATTTGCGATGGCGGGATTATTTGAAGTCGATCGTTCGAGAGATCGCCAGTTTACCATTCAAAGCCTTCGGATTTTTCTTATTGTACTTTTTGATCATCACTCCCTTTGCGGACATAGGCTTCTCGTCGAACTTATTGAGTAAGGTCAAAGTTCCTCAGTTTATTTTAGATTGGTTATTCACAGAACATCTACCTTGGGGTATAACTCTGCTAGTTCTTTATATAGTTATTTTTTATATCGGGATACGTTGGCTATTTGTGATTCCGCTGATTATTTTTGATAATCGCAGTATTAAGAGCGCGCTAGATCGTAGTTGGCGCATGACTAGAAATAAATTTTTTTATTATTTAGGTGCGTTTTTTATCTTGTTCGTCGCCGCCTCGATTTTTTCCAACGTATCATACGGATTGATTCTGGCAGCGCAGTGGGGATTAGATCACATTTCGTTAGTACAGTTCCCCATGGCGATCGTCAACTTGACATTAGTTCAATTGATCAATATTTTGACAAGTATATTTGTGACTTCGGTATCAACCTTGATAATACTGAGTCAGACTAAGACCATGTATATTTACAATCCACGTAAGAATCGTTCTCACAAGTGGTTTTGGGCACTCTTATTCGTGGCAACGATTTTTAGTTTTGTGACATATGATGTAGTTTACTTCCAAGGTTGGCTGATGGAACGACCAGCGACTATCTCTCATCGTGGAGTTGATAACGGTAATGGTGTTCAAAACTCTATCTCAGCGTTAAAAGCTACCGCTAAGGAAAAACCTACTTACATTGAAATGGATATTCAAGAAACAAAAGACCATCAGTATGTTGTTTATCATGATAATACCCTCAAGGGGTTGGCAGGGATCAATAAGCGACCTAGCCAGATGACGCTGAACGAACTGACTCAGACCAAGATCCATGAGAATGGGAAGACGGCCTATATTGCTAGTTTTGACGATTACTTAAAAACTGCTACGCAGTTGCATCAAAAACTATTAGTCGAATTCAAGTCGGTCAGTGGAAATAGTGACCAATTTGTAGAGAATTTTGCCAAGAAGTATGGAAAACAATTGGGCAAAAATGGCGACATGGTTCATTCGTTGAAATACAGCTATATCGAGCAGAGTAAGAAATACATGCCTAAGATTGCTGCCAATTACATTCTTTCGTTCAATTTAACGGGAGTACCTATTAGTGATGCCGATGGATTCACTATGGAATATTCCACTTTGAATTCGAGTTTTGTTGATGGTAGTCACGCTATCGGTAAAAAAGTATATGCTTGGACGGTGAATGATACGGCTGACATGAGCCAGATGATGTTTTTGGATGTCGATGGCATTATTACTGATGATTTATCAGATTTGAAATCGGAGATACGAAGTAATTTTGATCAAGCAGGCTATGCAAAACGTATTTACAATTATATCTTGCAGATGCAAAATCCATTCTAAAAAAACGAGCTTGGAAATTTATTTCCAAACTCGTTTTTAGCATTCGACACCATCTTCAGTACCTTTTTCGTAAGCTCTGGAGTAGTAATCGATTTTACGGTCGATCTGATCCAAGTATGATTGAACTTCTTGGAGTTGTTTTTCTACGTCTTTGCGGTGTCCGATCAAAAAATCACGTCGTTCCTCCAGCGTGTCATCTCCATCTTGGCACCATTCGATGAACTCCTTGATATCTTTGAGACTCATGCCGGTTTTTTTGAGACAATTGATCGTCGATAAATAATCAAAATCATGTTCTTTGAAGTGTCGGCGACCATTGTCATCGCGAGTCACGAAAGGTAGGAGTCCTTTTTTATCGTAATATCTTAACGTGTACGAACTGATACCAGTTCTCTTTGCTACATCACTGATTGTATATCCCATAATTATCTCCTTACAAAATCAACTAAGAAATTTGTATCAATCTATTATCAATAGATTATAGACTATAAAGATTATTATGGAACACTTATTTAATACGGCTATTCAAATTCAAGCTGATATTTGACATGGCTGATACCATCGCCATCGGCGATCACCTGCAATTGTGCGGGCAGTTGATCTTCCAATTCACGCACGTGACTGATTATACCGATCATCCGTGAGTGGCTTTCGATCGTTTGGAGAGCTTCCATGGCAGTTGCCAGTGCATCCTCATCGAGAGAACCGAAACCTTCGTCGATGAAAAGGGCATCGATCTTGATACCACCAGCTTGGTTTTGGATCACTTCAGCCAGTGCTAGGGCTAACGACAGAGCAGCGATGAAACTCTCACCACCTGATAGCGTATGAACGCTACGAACTTTACCAGCGTTGTCATCATAGATGTTGATCTCTAAGCCAGTACCGTTCTTGTATGTACCGATATCTCGGTCAAGTTGGAATTGATAGCGACCGTTGGTCAGCTGTTGCAATCTAGTATTACCCAAAAATAAAACTTTTTGGAGATAAGTTTGTAAGACGAAACGCTCTAAACTTAATTTTTGTGAACCACTGCCGTTAGTGACGTCAGACAATTGCTTTAGTTCAGCTAATTGACCCTGTTGTTCTTGGACGTGTGAGAGGATCTCTTGCATCTTCTGGGTTAATTTTTCGTTGCTCTGAATCAAATTATCTAAATCGTGATATTTATTATCGAGACCATCTTCATTGTCCGAAGCCGATTGAGTTTTTTCGGCTAGTTTTGATAAGTCTGGTTGAGGTCTGTTAGCAATATTTTTCTGAGTAGTCTCAATTTTCCCTGCTAATGTAGACTTGTTTCTTTCGAAGTCACTGATGATAGACCGTAAGTTAGCTAGTTGAGGTAGTTCGGCTAATAAGGTCGCCAATCGTGGGAAATCAACGTCATGCCATCTAGTTCTCATTGCAGCAGCTAATGAATCATTGAGTGACTCGCTTCTCTTGTTGGCGTCAGCCAAGTATTCATTGGTGGAAGTTAAACTGGATGTGTTAGCAGAAAGTTGATTGTTGAGTATATTTAAACTTTGATTAGCTTCAGTGACGGTTTGCTGATACTGTGCTTCTACCACTGTAATTTTATTCAGATAAGTTTCTAGTTCGGCTAGATTTTCAAATTTTTCCGCCAGTTGCTCTTTTTGAGTGTGTAACTGAGTTTGTAGGCGGAGAACGATATTTTCATGTTCTTTAGTCTGAGTAGCCTGTGTGGTTTGTTGCTGCACGGAATTGGTCAAGTTTTGTTGAACCACGACTAAAGCTTCTTTAGCTTGTTGGGCAGTGATTTTTTGATGATGATTATTCATTTGTTCAACCTGTAAATTCGCTTGATAATCAGTTAATTTAGTATTCAATTCCGATAGGCTAGTATATTTAATTTCTAACTCTGCTTGTACTAGCGTAGCTAAAGAATCTTGAGAGGATGTTAATTCTTTTTTCATATCATCCAACTGTTGTTTTGAGTTTGCCAATTGAGTTTGTAAACTCACTAGCTGAGAATTAGCTTGGTCACTGATTTTCTTAGCCTGCTTAACTTGTTCTTCAGTTACTGTGATCGTATTCGTTGCTGCGGGCGCGGGATGTTCTGTGGAACCGCAAACTGGACACGGAGCGCCTGCGACTAAGTCCCTGCTCAGGAGGGCTATTTGTTCACTGGCCCAATCACTGTTTATTTGCACATACGCTTTTTTAAGTTTTTCAAACTCGTTTGTTTGTTGATCGACATCTATCTGCTGAGTGTTAATTTTTTGATTTTGAGATTCAAGTTTCGTTTGTTGCTGAGATACGGCTGTCACTTGCTCGAATATTTTATCGAGCTTATTTTTTTGTTCAGCTAAGTGATTTTCAGTTTCTAAGATAGTCGATAAGTTATCAGCCTGATTCTGCAAAATTCTATTTTGCTCAGTCAATTCTTTTGATTTTTTAGTTAATTCAGTATCTTGGATCTGGGATTTATTCAATTGATCTTGAGCCGTTTGTAAAGCTTTTTTTGTATCTTCGACTTGTTGATAAACTTCTTTTTTATCTTGTAGTGTCAGAATTTCATTCTGACGTTCTTTGGACAATTCTTTTTCATCATCGAGGTTTTTGATTTTATGTTCGACTGATTCTTTTCGTGTTTCTAAAGTCTCTTTAGTGGTTTTTAATTGTTGGATCTTTTCAGTATTCGTTTCGACTTGTTGCTGAGTTTGTTCCAACTGTTGGGACGCAGAAGCTAATGACTGCGCCCAATCTAAGGTCTCAATTTTTTGGCGCTGCTGTTTGATAGTTTCTTCTTGTTCCGAAAGTTCTTCTAGGTTTTTATTCAAGGAACTTAAGTCCGCATAATTTTGAGCTAGTTTCTTACCTTCAGCCTCGTTGTTTTGCGCGACGGACAAATCTTTCTTAGCCTGATCCAAAGACTGTTTCAGTTTAGCAAATTGTTGAGTTTGTAGTTTTTTTTGTTCTAATTGTTTGTCCAATGCCATTTGTGGAGTCAGTTCAGAAGGTTCCTCATCGTCCAAGTCTACCCAAACCAGCTGTTGTTGATAGGTACTGAGTTCTTTGGAGGCATCTTCATTTAGTTGTTGCTGTTGCTTGAGCTTGTTCTTAATATCCTGAGCCCAGTGACCGTAGAGATTAGTACCAAAGATATCACGGAGGACTTTTTCTTTTTCATCACTATTGGCCATCAGGAACTTACGAAATTGACCTTGCGGCAGTAAGACTATCTCTACAAATTGTTCTCTAGTTAATTGTAGTAATTCGTGAATATATGATTGAACTTTATTTATTTTTTTATATTCGTCCACTTGAGTCCCAGTCTCATCGAAGACTTGTAGCGTAACTTCGGCGGGTTGGAGACGAGTACCAGTACCACGTTTTTTTGGCAGTTCTTGCTCCGGTGTCCGAATGATCGAGTAAGTTCGGTCTTGATGTTCAAACTTGAATTTTACTTTAGTCTCGTCTTGCAGGGTCGCAAAGTCAGAGCGCATCTGCTTAGCCTGTCGATCGTTGCCAGAAGTACCGCCAAATAGAGCAAAGCACATGGCGTCAAAAATCGTGGTCTTGCCAGCGCCAGTATTGCCACTGATCAAGAAGACGGAAAAGTCATTGAAACGGGTGAAGTCGATCTTTTCGTGGCGATATGGTCCGAAATAATTCAATTCTAATTGTAAAGGTTTCATCCTAATTGACCTCCTTGTTGGCGTTCTTCAGTGTGCTTGCCGCCCAGTGTTCTTGATTAGGTGACATTTCTTCGTCAGTTGACTCAGTAAAGAAGTTTTTGAGAAGTGCCATGGGGTCGAGATTAGGATCTACTTTGGCGATAGTGTCAGTCTGAATTGGTCCGTTAACTCGCTCTAGGTTGATGATAAAAGGATAGATCTCACGCAATTGTTGCATCACATTAGGGATGATTTTTTTATCAGTCAATTGAACTGACAAGAAGTCATCTCTTTTTTGATGGTTATAAAACTCTGGTGTCGTTAGTGTCTGATAATCTTCAGTCAGGATACGAATGTCTTTGGAAGGTGTCAGTGGGAAGAATTCAATGTGATAAGGATCAGTGTCCACGATCCAAACGCCCTTCGTCTGCTTGGTCTCCGAAATAGAAAACTTCACAGGTGAGCCACTGTACTTGATCTTATCTGCATGTAATGCGTCTTTACCGTGTAAGTGACCAAGTGCCACATAGTCGAAGTCAGTGAGGATGTCGATTGGTACAGCGTTCAAACCTCCGACTGAAACTTGAGTTTCGGAATCCACGTGTTCGCTACCAGCCGCAAAAAAATGTGCTACTAAAACGTGTTTTTTTGCAGGATCGAATTGAGTCTTCATTTCTTCGACTAATTTGATCATCGCCTGATTGACATTTTTGATATCTTCATCTTGAAGATATTGTCGAGCTTGGAAAGGCTCAAAGTATGGTAATAAAAAGAACTGTGTATCGTTGAATTCCACAGGAGTGGTCGAATGACTGACTTTGGTATTCAAGTAGAAGTTAGTCGCACTGAACCACTCGCTACCAGTATGTAGTCTAGTTGCGCTATCATGATTGCCACTGATAGCCAATAATGGGAACTTGTGCTCCAAGTTCAAGTCTATCAGCATGCTGTTCAGTTGTTTGACCGAGTCTTCTCCGGGAACGGCGCGATCGTACAGATCACCGGCGATGACCACGGCGTCGACCTTTTGAGTTTCAGCGATCTTCAATATTTGTTCGTAAGTATCTTGTTGTTCATCGTGCAAATCGAAACCGTGTAATTTTTTACCGATGTGCCAATCTGCCGTGTGCAAAAACCGCATATAGATATCCCCCATGTTTTTAGTAACTATTTTTTAGTAACTATTATAATCCTTATTCAAGGATATACTTTAGCGTAGGAGATTCTATGTGAATGTTTGCAGAGTGTTTCTTGTGAAACAATTTATTCAATAGCACAAGAGTATTCCTAACTAAAGATATCGTTAAGAATATTATACGAACGTAGGTTTGCACACGCAAGCTAAATTTTCTCAACACATTTTTTGATCGTCGGAACGGAAATATTCTCATCGTAATTGATTTTGAGAAAGCGATGAATTTCAAAAATATCAACACTGTAACGATTGGAAAGTAAGCGGATGAAAGTCTTGGCGTCATCAGTCAAGCGTGATCTAGGTGAATCGTTGCGCCGAAATTTACCGATAAAGTCAGGTAGCTCCTGTTGGGGATTTTTTTCATAGGAGATGCTCTTGCGATCAGTCAGGGATTGGATCAGGTCGGACTGTCGCTCAACTTGTTCCTCTAATTCGTGGACGTGCAAAACTAATTCGGAAGTCACACTCTTATACTGTTCGATCTCTGATTTATAATTTTGTTCTCGAGCGACTAAGGTGTCCAATCCTTCTTTTGTCCAGAGGATGGCGTGGTCGATATTGAAACAACCGAGGTCGTCGATTTTTTCTAATTTGAGCGGATTGATCGGAGCGTTGGGTGTATCGGCTGTTTTGTCGTAATTGGAGTAGGGGTAGGTAGAGAAGTAAGCCTTGGTGTTCTTCGTGTAGCTAGATTTGGTATCGTGTTGGCGTGAGCGGATGTCCTCGATGAACTTCGGTATCAGATGCTTCATTGATTTACGATCCTTGTAGTGAATGATCAGCAGAGGGATGCTATTTTTTTTAGCAAAATTCATTCGAGCTGAACCATTTTGGGTGAGCCGGTGCCAAGCTGCGATCGAGCTGGGATTGTTATTGATAGGCCGATAATGTTGGGATCCGTTATATTCGATGATTGCTAAGAACCCATCGACATTCAACGCAAAATCTACGGGTAAAAAGGCGTCGTTGTTAACATTTTTCAGCCCTTGAAAGATCTTTTCGCGTTCAAAAAAGATGTTGTGGCGGTTGAGAATCTCAATTATATCCGATTCTGAATTTGAAGGTTGTTCCATGGTGGTGGTCCTCCTCATTTAAGCTATCCATATTCTATATAACTAAGTTGGTGCTCGTCTAATGAGAACCCTTTATTTTCTGATAAAAGCGTTTGAATAATTCTGGTAATTATTTAGTATTTATATACTGATTTAATCAGTGATTGAAAAATATATTTTGGAATATCATAAAAAAGTTTCACCCAATTTATTATCAAATCTTTAATAAAAACTGCTGTATTTCATTTTAATAGAAGTTATGATATGAGCACAGGTCGACCGAGTAAAAAAATGGAGCGAATCAAATTGAATATCGAATATTTACCACCGACGAAGGTGGCTTATTTTAGACGGGTAGGAATCTATGGCTTTGAAAATAAATCTCTGATGAAAACTTTTAAAAATTGGCTCAAAGCTGAAAACTTGTTCGAAAACTCTACCATCTTAGGGATAGCCTTGGATGATCCCCAAGTAACACCAGATCAAGACTGTCGTTATGACGTATGCTTAGTAACCGATAAAGAGGATTTTCAGACTACGATCAGTCAGAGCACTTTGACTGGTGGAAAGTACGCTGTCTTTAAAATTGAACATACGAAAGAAGCTATTCAAGATTTTTACACAGAGATGCCGCGACTACTAACTGCCAACGAGTTGGTGATCGTGGGACGACCTATAATCGAGCGCTATCGGCAGTCACTGGTAACAGCCGGTTATTGTGAGATGATGATTCCAGTTAAATAATAAAAAAGAAGGCTCGGGAGTCAAATTCCGAACCTTTTGTTTTGAAATCTACACATGATATTTGTATATACAATTGGATGCATCTATAATTGGAAGTAGAATGACATAATTCGCGAGTAAAGAGTCATCTAAGTGGTAGTGTATTATTGTTGTAAAATAAAAAGCGACTATGTTAAGGTATAAAACCTAAACATAATCGCTTAACTGATGCATTTATGGGCGGCCAGGGGATCGAACCCTGGACCCACGGATTAAGAGTCCGTTGCTCTGCCAGCTGAGCTAGCCGCCCATGTGTTAATGTGTTGTATCAACCAACGAGATATATAATACCATACGGGTAAAATATCAGGCAAGTACTTTTTCAATAAAATTTTTATTTTTTTTAAGCTTCAATTATGTTGATTTTGTTTTAATAGGATATAACTAGTATAATAGTCACGTCAAGGAGAGATAATATGGCAAAAAAAATTCTAGTAGTAGATGATGAAAAACCCATTTCCGATATTGTAAAATACAATTTGGAAAACGAAGGTTACGAAGTCATAACAGCTTTTGACGGTCAAGAAGCACTCGATAAAGTAGAAGAAGACGATCCAGATCTGATTTTACTTGATCTAATGTTGCCAGTTATTGACGGTTTAGAAGTGGCTAGAACTGTAAGAAAAACTAAAGATACACCGATTATTATGTTGACCGCTAAGGATACTGAAATCGATAAGGTTATTGGTTTGGAACTTGGTGCTGATGATTATGTGACCAAACCATTCTCTAACCGTGAATTAGTTGCTCGTGTGAAAGCTCGATTGAGAACGCAGAGAAATGTTCAAAATGACGAAAGCAAAAATAGCGAAATCAAGATTGGTGATTTAACTATTCTGCCCGACGCATACACAGTAACCAAGAATGGAAAAGAAATTGAATTAACTCATCGAGAGTTTGAACTATTGTATTACTTAGCTCAGCACATAGGTCAAGTAATGAAACGTGAACATTTACTTCAAACAGTTTGGGGTTATGACTACTTCGGAGACGTTAGAACGGTAGATGTTACCGTCCGTCGTCTTCGTGAAAAAATCGAAAATAATCCTAGTCAACCAGAATGGCTCATGACTAGACGTGGAGTGGGCTACTACCTCAGAGATCCTGAGGCAGAAGCTTAACTCATCAACTGACTCTTCGGGTCAGTTTTTTTGTTATCTTGAAAGCTGTATAATGAAAACTATATATTGCAATTTATAGGTGGAAAAATTTTGAAAAATAGATTCGTATTTTTACATTCGATTAATTTCAAAATCGGATTGTCTTTTATTTTAATTCTTATCGTCACGATTGAAATAATTGGGGCTTATTTCGTGCAGAGATTGGAAGAACAAAATGTCTCGGATTTTGAAAACTCGATCATCGTGCCGGCATACACTTTGAATCAGATTTCTGACAACTTGAACGATAACGATAATGCAACGCGAGAGAATATCAGTAATGTTATTCAAGACTATGCCCGAAACAATTCTGACATCACGGATATTCAGATAGTGGATCGTAACGGTATCATCGTTGGGACTAAGGATGTTGATAAGTCGTCATTAATCGGAACTAAGACGATGAAAAATCAGATCAAGCAGAGTATCAGTAATGGTAAGAAGATAACTCAGATTTATTATGACAAAGGTTCAGGTAGTTCATATGAATCGGTTTCGCCAGTTTCATCCCCAGACAATAGCTCGATCGTTGGTGCAGTATACGTCCGTGCCAGCATGGAATCAGTCTATACAGGGATAAATAATATCATCGTGATCTTCCTGACGGCTTCTTTAGTAGCTGGTGTTCTGGGAGCTGTCATAGCCATCTTTATCTCCAGAGCTATCACTCGACCGATCGACGAGATGAAGCAGCAGGCGGTACGAATGGCGGAAGGAGACTATTCTGGACAGGTTCGAGTTTATTCTCCAGATGAATTGGGCCAACTTGCGATGGCGGTCAATGACTTGTCAGTCAAGGTCGAAGAGGCGACTGAGAACTCGGAGTCAGAACGACGAAGGCTAGACAGTGTCCTCACTCAAATGTCAGATGGAGTTATTGCAACCAATAGATTGGGTAATATTACTGTAATCAACGAAATGGCGCAGGAGTTCTTGAATAAGGACGAGGATGAAGCTGACGGTAAGTCATTAGTAGAAATTCTTGGGATCGCTGACCATATCACGTTTGACGAGTTGCTTGAGAATCCTGATCCGATGGTTATCGAGACCAATGACGGTTCAGATGATTCTTACGATGACGGCGATGATAATTCCTTGATCTTGAACGCTGACTTCTCATTGATCCAAAGAAACAGTGGTTTCATCAGTGGTATGGTCTGTGTCTTACACGATGTTACTGAGCAACAGAAGATCGACAGTGAACGTCGTCAATTTGTTTCTAATGTTTCCCACGAGTTGAGGACGCCGTTGACTAGTATCAGTAGTTATATCGATGCTCTGAATAACGGTGCTTGGAAAGACCAGAAGCTAGCACCACAATTCCTAAATGTGACTGCCGAAGAGACTGACCGAATGATCCGAATGATCCAAGACCTCTTGAGCTTGTCTCGAATGGATCAAGGACGTTCGAAGTTGGATAAGGAATTAGTGAACTTCAATGAATTCTTCTCATACATCTTGGATCGCTTCGATATGATGTTGAAGAAAGAAAAGGCCGATGCGAAAGAAGATGACACGAAGGTCGTCAAAAATTATCGGATCAAGCGGATCTTCACTAACAAGGATCTGTGGGTAGAGATAGATACAGATAAGATGACGCAAGTGATCGATAATATCATGAATAATGCTATCAAGTATTCACCAGATGGTGGTGTGATAACCTGCCGTCTCTTGGAAACTAATAAACATATCATCATTAGTATTTCTGATGAAGGTTTGGGTATCCCTAGAAAGGATATCAAGAAAGTCTTTGATCGATTTTATCGAGTTGATAAGGCCAGATCTCGTAAGCAAGGTGGTACCGGTCTGGGATTATCTATCTCGAAAGAGATCGTTGAGCAACACAAAGGTAGAATTTGGGTAAACAGTGCGGAAGGTAAAGGTTCGACCTTCTATATCTCCCTACCGTTTAATCCTAATGAAACTGGAGGGGAATGGGATGAAATTTAGTCGATTGATCGTACAAGTCCTGCTAGTCATAGCGGTTATCACGAGTATTGTCCTATCCTTCTATATTTGGACCAATACTGCGAGATACCAAGCAGGTAGAAATATTGATGTGACTACAACTGATACTGATAAGAATAAAATACCGATCGATCAAGTGATCAGCCCAACGCAAGTTATTTTGCAGGATGGGAATGATCAACGTCTGATCTATAACAATGAAGAAAACATCTCAATGAGTATTCAAAAAGTTATGAAAGACTGGAAGATCGGTGAACCTGAGCGGGTCTTCAAGAAGGATGGCGCTAGGTATCAAAAGATGATCCAACAAGATAACACGATTCAGTTAGTCTACCCTACGGCAATCTCAGTCAAGACGTTAGGATACTTGTTAGATAGCTCAGAGTTGAGACGTGCCACTGATTATTCATTCAATCGAATCATCTTCACGGTAAAGAATAAACAGGACAGCTATGTTTATTTGGCAAATGACAGTAACTATGCCGTCTATCGTGCCAAAGTTGAGGATGCGTTGTCAGAACCAATCTTGAAGCTGGCTCGCAAGGCGAATGTGGACTTGAAAGTCCGTCTCAATCTCATGAAACACGGAGTGTTTACTTTTTATACTGAGCCTATCAAGATGAAGTCATATTCGTATGTGATGAGTGGTAAAAAGGATTCTGAATATACGACAGCGCTGTTTGATTCTAACAGTGATGACTTGGTCACAACACAGAATGATAATCTTTATACTTATAATTACGGTGAGACTAAACGCCTGATCTCTGACCGTGATAAGGGAGAACTCACCTTCTACGATTACACTGATACGACAGTACCAAAAGATAAACTATCATTTTTCCAACGTGGGTATAATAAAGCGGTCAACTTACAAAACTCTGTTTCGAACTTGCGGCTGTATGATGCCGACTGGAACGACAGGGAATTGACTTATCGTGAATACGTCGAAGGGTTCCCGATCTTCAAGAAGAGTCAATTCGGCTCGATCAAGATCAAGTTTAGCCGTAGCGGAACGACTGAATACTTCCTCAACAAGGTGCTGGAAGTCCCAGTCCCATCTGATCAGTCAGCGACGACTCTGAAGGCAACGACTGATGTGTTGAAGGGCTTGGAACGTGCGGGATATTCACCGAACGATGTTCAAGATATTCAGATCGGTTATCAGTGGGAAAGTGAAACCGACAATGAAGATGTGATTGATCTGACCCCAACGTACTACATTAAGATCGGTGGTCATTGGAAGACTTATAGTGATTGGTCAAATGAACCAGCAGAGGAGGAATAGTAAATGGATTTTAGAAGAATTGAAATCATATTTTTGATTGTTTTCTTTTCATTAGATATCTGGTTGCTGTTTTCCTTTCGTAACGGTCAACAGATCGTATCTAGCAGTAACACCACGACTTCTACTGTAGCTGATATGCGTAAGCGAGATATTAGTTTTGGAAAATTGGATTCGAAGACGGGGACGGCGTATTATTTGGGCTCACGTCCGAATAATCAGCTGGCAAGTAACGTCACTCGTTTGAGAAATCAAGAAGTGCAATATGATTCTGACGAGCACAAGATCGAGAGTATATTGAACAACCCGATCACTATTACTAAGAGCAATCAAAAAACTAAGCTAGATGATTTTTTGAAAAAAGATTCGAATGTTCTGCTTGGAAATAAATATAAGTATGCGCCACAGTTATCGACCTCTTCGCTGATAGTTTATGCCCAGACCGATCAGGTCGGAGAGTTGTATGATAAGACCGGTCGTGTTACATTTGACGTTGAAAATAAAAAAGTTGTCGGATACACACAAACTTACGTAGATAAGTTGATGATTTTACACGAAAAAGAAGCTACAAAGAGTGAGAAAGATGTTATCTCTAGTCTATATACCAATTCTGAGATTCCGAATAATTCTAAGATAACATATGCCAACTTGGCGTATACCAAATTGACAGAAGCTAAGGGTAGCACTATTTATATACCAGTGTGGTTTGTTACGATTCAAAATAAAGACAGTAAGGTCAACTCACTCAAGCGGGTGAATGCCTTTACGGGTAATATTATTAAGAATTCGACCACGACAGCAACAACGGGGGACGAAGATAGTGAGTGATGATTTGAAGGTAAGTGTTTTAGTCAGTAGCAGTTCAGGTAATGTGACTTATATCGAGACGCCTAAGCACCGTGTGCTAGTTGATGCGGGGATGTCTGGTAAAAAAATCAAAGAGTCATTGGAGAGTATCGGCAAAGATATCAATGATATTGATTCTCTCTTCGTGACCCACGAACACTCTGATCACGTCAAGGGCGTAGGAGTTTTGGCGCGTCGTTATGACTTGAACGTTTATGCCAACAAAAAAACTTGGGCAGCAATGTCGTCTAAGATCGGCAAGGTTCCGGAAGAGAAGAAGAATATCTTTGAACACAATAAGGTCTTGACCTTAGATGACTTGGATATTCAGAGCTTCGCTGTTTCTCACGATGCTGCGGACCCACAGTTTTATAAATTTTATCATAATGGCAAAGAATTCGTTATCTTGACTGATACGGGGTATGTTTCAGAGAAAGTCGCCAAGACGATCGAGAATGCGAATGGCTACTTGCTGGAGTGTAACCATGACATCGAGATGTTACGCAACGGGATGTACCCATGGCCGCTGAAACAAAGGATCCTCAGTGAGCAGGGTCACTTGTCGAATGATGACGGTGCGAGGACGATCATGGATGTGATCGGCAATAAGACTAAGGAAATATACTTAGGTCATTTGAGTCCTGAGAACAACACTAAACAAGTAGCGCGTGAGTCCGTGACGGAGATCCTAGAGCAACACGATTATGCGGTTGGCCATGACTTCAAGATCATGGACACGGACCCGCAGATAGCCGATCCATTGATAAGTTTGTAATCGAACAATTAAATAGGAACTGTGATGATTGACTTTGTTGCAGTTCTTTTTCTATATCAAACTTTGTCAGCCGTGCACTCTTTTCTCAAAAATTCTTCATAATTTTTTCAAAATTTAAGGTTATATTAAGTATAGTGATAAGTGGGGAAGTGATTACGTAATGGATAATAATCAAAATGATTCTAGAATGAATAATAATGGAAAGAAGAGAGATCCTAAAGTGAAATCAGGAAATTCTTTAGTTAAAATCAGTATTGTTGCATTTATTTCGGCAATGCTTGGTGTTGGGATTGCTTTTGCCGGTTTTAGTTATTTTGGAAATAACAACGTTACCGATACGTCTTCCGACGGAACTGCGGGTACTACGCAAGTAAGTAATACCAAAGCTAAGACTGCCAATAGTATGTCTGGAGCATATAAGCAAGTGAATGGAGCGGTCGTCTCAGTTATCAACTTGCAGAAGCAACAACAGCAATCTTCCGGTGATGGGAGTTTGAATTCTATTTTTGGTGATTTGTTTGGAGATAGTGACTCGTCAGATAGTGGGTCTTCGGATAGTAATTCTACTGACGGTAATTCCAGTGACAGCAGTAGCAGTGACTCCTCTAGCTCGACTGACTTAGAGGAATACAGTGAAGGCTCAGGTGTGATCTATTCTAAACAAAACGGCAAAGGCTACATCGTAACTAATAATCACGTTGTCGAAGGTTCGGATTCTCTGGAGGTCATCTTAGAGGATGGAACTAAATTATCCGCTAAGTTGGTCGGGAGTGATTCAACTACTGACTTGGCTGTTTTGGAGATTGCTGGTAATAAAGTTCCAGCAACGGCTTCATTCGGTAATTCCGATAATGTTTCACCCGGAGACCCTGTGATCGCGATTGGTTCGCCTCTAGGTAGCCAGTATGCGACGACAGTAACACAAGGTATCATTTCAGCTACGAATAGAACGGTGGAGACACAAGATCAAAACACAGGACAAGTTACAGGTGAGGCTACCGTAATACAAACCGATGCTGCGATCAATCCCGGTAATTCAGGGGGACCGCTAGTTAATGAGGCAGGGCAGATCGTCGGGATCAACTCGATGAAATTAGCCTCCAATACTGATGGAACTTCAGTTGAGGGTATGGGCTTCGCCATTCCAAGTAATGAAGTAGTGAAGATCATCAATCAATTAGTCCAAAATGGAAAGGTTGAACGGCCATCGTTGGGTATCAAAGTTATTGACCTTGATCAAATAACAGATGATTCACAATCTAGCCTGAAGTTGCCAAGTAATGTAACTAAGGGTGTAGTGATTTATAGCACTACTACCGGTTCAGTTGCTAAACGTTCCGGACTAGATAAGAACGATGTGATCGTCAAGTTGGGAAACAAAAAAGTAAGTTCGGTTGCTGACCTACATAGCGCATTGTATTCGCATTCAGTCGGTGACACGGTCAGTGTTCAATATTACCGTAACGGTAAGTTGAAGACGGCTGAGGTTCATTTAACTAAAAAAACTTCTGAATAAAATGACTTGTGAAACTAGTTAATACTAGTTTCACATTTTTTTTTGAACATTTATTGGCTAATCATCAAATATATTTCGTGTTTTTATCGCGTGAATAAAATCCACTTTTCCACAGATGTGGATAACTTGTGGAAAAGTGGATAATATTTAGGAAAAACACTGTAGAAAAGTTATCCACAACCACCTTTCTACCTGTTGATAACGTAAAAAATATTAATTATGAATCTTACCAAACGACTGGTATAATAGGTCTTTGGTATGTTCCACATAGTTATACAAACTTTTTTATTCATGTGTATAAAAACAACTAGTTTAAAATTCGTTTTTAGTCATTATTTTAATTGTTAATAATTATGTTGGTTATTTATGGAGGTTAATTGTGAATATTAAATTAATTACTGTTGGAAAATTAAAAGAAAAATATTTAAAAGCAGGAATCGCGGAATACGCTAAGCGTCTGGGGGCGTTTTGTAAGTTTCAAGTGATCGAGTGCCCGGATGAGAAAGCTCCGGAAAATTTGAGCGAAGCAGAAGATGCCCACGTCAAAGAGGTCGAAGGCGAGAGAATCTTATCTAAGATCAAAGATAAGGAATACGTCATCTTGTTAGATTTGCGTGGTAAAGAATTGACGTCGGAAGAGTTGGCGAAAAAAATCGACGACTTATCCACCTATGGAACTAGTGATATTTCCTTTATTATCGGTGGTTCCCTAGGTGTCAGCCCTGCTGTCACCAAGCGTGCGGATTACAGCATCTGTTTTGGCAAATTCACCTTGCCACATCAGTTGATGCGCTTAGTTATGACGGAACAGATCTATCGCTCGTTCATGATCATCAATCATCGTACCTATCATAAATAATAACGAAGGAGTATTAGTATGCCGTGGTTTTTTGTATTAGTACCGGGAATACTAGCTGGACTAGTTCAAGGTTTGACAGGATTTGGACCAGCTATAGTATTGATGGTCTTTTTGCCGAGTATTTTACCGATGGCGAAAGCAGCCGGTGTAGCGGGGATTATCCCGGTGATATCAGTGGTCATGCTGGCGATTCATTATCGCGCACATATCAAGTTCAATCGGATCATCTGGCCTTTTTGTTTGTATGTCATCGTAGCCTCGCTCATGATCCATCTGGGTGGTCTCATGGATGTGCAACTTCTTCGGGCGATGCTCGGTGGATTGTTGATAATCCTGGCGTTGTATTTTCTGTTGTTCCACAAGGGCGTGAATAAGCCATTTCCAATCTACGTGGCGATTGTCTTCGTACTGATCTCAGGGTTCTTCAGTGGTTTATTTGGCATCGGTGGTCCTTTGATGGCACTGTATTTTTTGTCGTTGTCCAACTCCACAGAAGAGTATATGGCAACGGTCCAGATGTTTTTTGTTTTGGATATGGTATATACATCTTCGTTCAGAATATTCAACGGCATCATCGGTGTGAGTGAGATCCCGATAATTCTAGTTGGCATCTTGGGTGCGACGATAGGGACTTTCATTGCTAGCCGATTACTGAATCACATGAATCTGGCACTAGTCAGTATATGCATCTACACTTTCATCGGCTTCAGTGGCATGTATTACTTGATCACCGCACTCATCTAAAAAAAGTTTGTAAAAATAATCACAAAACTACTTGACCTTACTGTTAGGTCATACTCTATAACTTATATTGGGAGTAACTCAGCTAATTGAAGTGGAGGAAGTCAGATGTTTTTTCAAAAACTATTTGCGCCATATAAAATCAATCAATGTGAGATAAAGAATCGCTTCGTGGTTCCAGCAATGGTGACCAATCTCTGTGACGAGGATGGGAATATCACCGAAGCATTTATCAAGTATCATGAAGCTAAAGCACGTGGCGGTTTTGGCTTGATCATTACGGAAGATTATGGTGTGAATCCAAATGGAGTCGGCTATAAAAACTGTGTTCGTCTGTACGATGACGCACAAGTCCCAGCTAATCAGAGATTGACAGAGACGGTGCATATGTACGGGGCGAAGATATTTGCTCAAGTTTTTCATCCCGGTCGTCAAACTAATTCGACCGTCAACGGCGGTGTCCAACCAGTGGCCTCAGCTAGGATTCCCGACGCCTTCAATCGTGAGGTACCACGGGAACTGACAGTATCTGAGATCCATCAATTGGTAGGGGAGTTTCAAAACACGGCACGTTTGATGAAAAAATCCGGTTTCGATGGGATCGAATTACACTTAGCCCACGGATATTTATTGGCGGGGTTTTTGAGTACTCGTCAAAACCGCCGCACCGATGAGTACGGTGGCTGTTTCGAAAATAGGATTCGTATCATTGCCGAAATATATCAAGCTATGCGTTCAGAAGTGGGAGAGGATTTTCCAATCACAGCGCGTCTATCATTGACCGAGGACACAGTGGATGGACGACAATTACCCGAAACCTTGATGATAGCTAAGTATTTGGAGAAGCTCGGCTTCAATGGTTTGAGCTTGACCAATGGGGAATATACGTCGTACGCACCAGAATTGATTTCATCTACTTTTACTAAAAAAGGTTATAACGTTGAAAATGCTAAAAAAGTTCGCGACTTCGTTAATCTGCCAATCATTGTTGCTAATGGCATCAATGATCCAGCACTGGCGGAAACGGTCTTGGAGCATGGTGCTTGTGACTTCGTTGGGATGGCGCGAGCCTCACTAGCCGATCCAGATATGCCACGTAAGACAGCCCGCGGACAATTAGGCGATATCAATTACTGCATTCGTTGTTTACAAGGTTGCGAAGGTAGTCTATTGGAAGGTGGACATGTGCGCTGTCTCGTCAATCCGGAATTAGGTAATGAGACTAAGTATACATTCGCAGACAAAGTCGCTGCTAAAAAAATCTTGGTGATCGGTGGTGGTCCTGCGGGATTGGAAGCAGCGACTGCTGCCGCTAGACGTGGTCACGAGGTGACATTGTGGGAACGATCTTCTGAATTAGGTGGTGAGTTTCTAGCTGCTATTTATCCACCTGCAAAGGGCGAATATGCGAACTTCCTGGTCTTTTTGAATCATCAGATCAAAGCATTGAAGGTGGATGTAGAACTGAACAAGACAGCTAACCTAGCTAACGTTAAGGATTTTGGCGCCGACAAGATCATCGTGGCAACGGGAGGTAATCCCAATAAACCAGCTTTGAAGGGGATCGAGTCTGATAAGGTCCACTTTGCCAATGATATTTTGTTGGGTAGAGCGACCGCCGCGGGTGAGATCGTAGTAGTTGGTGGTGGTGAAGTCGGAACGGAAACCGCCATGTACTTGGCAGATGCCGAACGCGGACACGTGACCTTACTAGAGATGACTAATGATATTGATGCAGGCTTGTTGCGCACTGTACCGACCAAGCGTTTTTTCAGAGATCACGAGGTCGATGTTCTCACAGATGCTAAGGTAAAAGAATTTACTGAGAATGAGATCATCATCGATCACAATGGTAATCGAGAAGCCATCGCCGCGGATGAGATAGTTTTGGCGATGGGCTATCATTCTGATAACGACTTGCTCAAATCATTGCAAGCAGAGTTGGATCATGTAGTTGCAGTCGGTGATGTCAACGAACCAGATAATGCTTTGGAAGCTTCTACTGCCGGATTTGAAGCTGGGTATTACGCATAACATAATATTGGGTATAAAAAAACCAGTCGAATAATTGACTGGTTTTTTGATTGAATCATCTACAATATCAAATCCCATCGGTCAAAGACCAAGTGAGGGTAGTGCTGTAATTACCTTCACTCCTAGCTGTATTAGGATGGACGTACAGGAGTGGACCGTGTTCGTTATCCCAAGTTAGCACGGAATTATTATTGGAATTGATTCGTTTGACAAATGTAGGTTCGGTGCCAACCTGTGAGGTTGCGGCGTCAGTTACGAATAATGTTTGTAATCCGGGGTCGATAGTAGTGGGGAAGTCTGTCTTAGTCCAGGGATTTTGTTGAGAAACTGACAAGTTCAGAGGTGTACTTTCACGGCGAGTATCATCTAGTTGGATCGAAAATTTACCGGCCTTACGGTATTTTGTCGTGTCAGATTCGAAGTTTTTTATATCTTGGAAGATAACATTTTCAGGATTGATAGTAATGGTGTTCTTAGTTAGATTGATCGTCTCGGTGGTAGCATCGACATGAAAGTCAGGATCGGATTCATCATAAAAATACGGTGTGTAACTGAACTTTGCCTCATCGGTGATATTCGCTATAGTAGCGTCAACAGTTACGTTCTTAGTGACGTATCCGTTGAAGTTTATACCACTGATGTCTAATTTAGTACCATCATTTGTCTGGAGCAATTGGTATTGACTAGAGTCCAAAATTTGGTCGTCCACTGCAACACTAGTGATATTTATATTGTCTTGGATAGGTATCACGTAGTGACCACTTTTAATGATCGACTTCGATTCATTCGTCAAACTAGCTTGATAAGAAATATTATCTCTGTTGGCTACTTGAAAAAGATTGTGTGCGTCATTTTTTGACGGTGAAAAAGTCATGTTTTGGATGGAATTGGTTATTTTTACGTTCTTAGTGTCCGGCAGAGGAATCACGTTTAATTTAGCTGGATTAGTCTTCAAACTGAAGGTCTTATTGTTAGTTTTGACTACTGTGTCTAAGTAATAGTATGCGCCGTTATCCTTAGCCAATGTGGTGTTTTCAGTCGTGTAAGTCTTGTCATTGGCACCAGATATGGCGACGGCATTACTGTATGGTGAATTAGAATTGAATTTGTTTGCTTCGATCCGATACCAAGTCAGTGAATATTCGGCTTTCCCGGAATCATCTGAACCTGATCCGGTGATTTCAGTTAGTGGTGTAAAAGTAGCTTTTTGATTTTCGTAAACTGTCTCATCATTCAACCCACCGCCCACTTGGATAGGATCTGACGTTCTAGTTAGTGAGGTACCGTCAATATTGGTGAAGGTCGCTTGAACCGTCACAGTCCCGCTCTTTCCGTAGGCATTAGCGACGATCTTTCCATCACTATCAATCGTGGCCAATGATGAGTCACTGATGGACCAATTAATATCACCAGTTGATTCCTTAGGATCTAGGATGGCTTTGGCGTTAGCGACGTTAGGTCCTATGTCAGGGATACCGTCTTCGTCGACATCTTGTGATAATTTATTTACACCGTTGTCGGCTGTTGAATACATTAAATAGTATTTATTGACGTCAATATCCATATCTGTGATATTAACTTCATGATCCAAGACGTGTACGGCGGCAATCCTGGTATAGAAATGATACCAACCTAGCGGGTCGGTATTTTCAGTTATGTCGCTAGAGACAGGCCACATTACATAGTAAGTCTTCATCTGATAATGAAATGTTCCTACTTCAGTCGGAGTCACGCTGAAGTGCATTTTGTTTCCATTGTCACTCTTAGATACACTATTCCAGGTTTTACCGTAGTCGGAAGTTTTATACCAGCGATAATGTGGCGATAGTCCAAAGTTCAAAGCTGCGTTCCAGAGCGCTCGACCGGCACTGGCGTATATGGGAACTGTATGTCCTCGAACAGTGTAGTAGTCAGACTCAACGTTTGGACTATAGCCACTAGTCCACCAGATGCCCAGCCAGACAGTGGGATCACCGGTGGGTTCTCTCCGTGGTGTTACCGGTGTACTGCTGGCAGTCGCTAGGTTGATATCTTGACTACTAGCTTCGACGTCGTTACTAGATAAAAAACACAATGATGATAAAATTAATAATATAACAGAAAAAACAATATTTTTTTTCATGACAAATTGCCCCAAGAGATAAGTTATTTTACTTATTAATTAAGTTTTATTAGTATTAAGTATATGCGGGGTTATTTTATTTTTTTATAATCATAATCACATTTGTATCATTTTTTATACTTAGGAGGAATATGTATGTTATCTAAGATACCGTATTTAAAAAAATTGTTGAATATGCCTTTTGCAATGTACGAAAATAAAACATGTATTTTTGAATATGGAATCAATGATGAGATAACCATCAATACGATTTCCGCCAAGCTGTGGACACGAATAAAAATAGACGAGCTCAGCCTATTGCACATCGGTAATAAAACAACGATCGCGACAGAATTAGAGATAGAGAATGTCAAATATATGTTTACGATTGTTTTGATGGACCGAGACGAGTTAGATAAGCTGGATTATCTAAAAGAAAAAATGGAAATTGCAGTTTCCATTCTGAGTACGAAAAATTTGGAAATTAGTGTTCTAGATACATCAGAAAATATTAAAAAAGAAAAAATTACGAGTAAAGAACAGACTTTTAATTATGATTTGCTTAATGAAGAAACTGTATTTAATCTTGAAGAGATTTTTTTGCATGAATTAGTCAGAAGGAACGAAAAAAGTGTTCAATTATTACTAAGTAAATTACTGAACATAAATAGCTCGTCACTGTCGGTTGAGGAGTTATTAGCCAAGAAATATCGTTTCGTATCACTCATTACTTTGATCAGTCGTATTTGCGTCAAAGAAGGCTGTCCCATCGGAGTGACCATGCGCACTTCGGACAAAATGATTGCACAACTAGACAAAGTGGAAGATGAAAAAGATATTAAGTTGCTTCTAGAGTATGCTGCAGTGGAATATTATATTTTATTGAACGATAACTCTGAGAAGTACGACTCCAAAATTATTAATGAGATGATTAGATTCGTCAACGATAATTTGTATCACGATATTAACAACCAGTCTGTCAGTAAGTATTTGAATATGAATCCGGCTTATTTAGCGACTCTATTCAAACGGGAGACGGGGATTACGCTAAAAACATATATCAGTGATATGAAGATCAAGGAATCTAAATACTTGTTGAGAAATACCTCCATGTCGATCAATGAGATATCTACGATACTGAATTTTTGTAGTCAAAGTCACTTTACCGATAAGTTTCGTCAAAAAACGGGTTACACTCCTAAGCGTTATCAAGATATTGTTAATAATTAAAAAAGGACCGATTCTGAAATAGCTTTCAGAATTGGTCTTTTACTGATATAAATAAGGTAAAACAGTGACAAACGCAATAACATTCTAAAGAAAAAGAAAGTGTACGCGATCTTGCTAAAGCTAAATCAGATAATCAAACAAGTTGATAACCAAACGTTTCTCAAAAATATTGATCTCGAACTAGTTACTGATTCACAAGTTGGGATCAAAATGACCCACAAGGAGAGTGCTTTTTTGTTTGGGATTATTTCCGGCAAGATTCAACCGTCTAGCGGCAGTGTGACGCCTAAAGATCTGTCGATCGTCACTTCGATCAATGAAGATCAGCTCTATGATACATTCAGTGTGCAAAAGTATCTCAAGTTGTTTGCACGATTAGCTGACAATAAAGCTGATTTGCGAGAATACGCAGAAATTTTTTCACTGTTAGATGTATGGAATACCAAAACTAGTAATCTAACCATCGACCAAAAACGTCGAGTTCATTTGTTGCGGATGTATCTCTCACAAGCACAATTGATCTTGATTGACAGTCCCTTACTAGATCTGACCGATTCGGGGATCGAATTATATTTACGCGCTTTACAATTTGTCCGGTCTACCGCTATAACGGTACTGATAACTTCAAACTACATGGAAGAATTGTTGCTGACTAGTACAGAAATTTATCGTTATAACGGTAGTGCAGGGCTAGAAAAGACCGATATAGACGTTGAAACTGGTTCGGGAAGGCCTGAGATGCGTCCTAAGAGTGTATTTAAAGTAGCATGTAAATTTGACGATAAGACAGTCTTTTTCAGTCCCAATGAGATTGATTATATTGAGAGCATCAATGGTACTAGTAATATCCGAGTAGATGATACATACTTCCCCTCAACACTAACGATGAATGAATTGGAAGAAAAGCTGAAATACTTTGGCTTCTTTAGATGTCACCGCTCGTATTTGGTGAATCTACAACGTATCTCCGAATTGATCAGCTACTCGCGCAATAGTTATACTCTGATACTGAAGAACTCGACTGATAAATTGCCGTTATCTCGTAATCGACTCGACGAATTGCGTCAGTTGATCGAATAATCGGTACAGCTGAACTAGAATTTGCCACCACTGACCAGAAATTTGCGACAAATACCCACACATTCTTTAATATGAATCTCGACAACAGAAAGGAAGATTCATTAATGGACGAAATTATCAAAGTTGAACACTTGTCGAAACATTTCGATGACAAATCAGCTTTAAAGGATGTAAGTTTTTCTATCAATCAAGGTGAGATATTTGGGTTCTTAGGTCCCTCTGGTGCGGGTAAGACTACAACTATCAAGATTTTGACGGGTCAGTTGAGACAGGACAATGGTCAGGCATCTGTCTTGGGAATACCTGTTCAGCAGATCAATGAACAGATTTATGAGCAAGTGGGTATCGTCACTCACAATAGTGGTATTTATGACCGGCTGTCAGTATATGACAATTTGAAATATTTTGCGAAACTACTCAATGTCGATCGAGAAAAGATCGATCGAATTTTGCAGCGCGTCGCTCTCTATAAAGATCGAAAGATATCAGCGTCAAAATTGTCCCAAGGGATGAAACAACGGTTGATTTTAGCTCGGGCCGTTTTACATAATCCCAAGGTGTTATTTTTGGATGAACCTACTAGTGGACTAGATCCGACCACCTCCAGAGCGATTCACGATTTATTGAGGGAGTTGCGCGATAAAGGTACGACGATCTTTTTAACTACTCACAATATGGAAGAAGCAGACAAACTATGTGATCGAATCGCACTGTTGAATGATGGTAAAATCGTAGAGCTAGGAACCCCGCAGAGTATTAGATTGAAATATAATCGTCACAAAGAATACAAAGTTTTACTTAAAAATGGGGAGAAAATGGCACTGAAGAATTCTGAAGAAAATATTTCTAAAATCAATTTTTGGATGATCAATCATGATTTGATAACGATCCATTCTTCAGAACCTACACTAGAAGAAGTCTTTTTGACAGTTACGGGGAGAAAATTAATATGAGAATATCACTTAGAAGAATCGGCGCTATTTTTGAAATCAAATCGCGGTTAATGTTGGCTAACAAGAGTATTATCATCGCACCACTACTGTCGATCGGATTCGTGTGGTTCATGCAATACGTCTATCCGAACAGTCAAGGTGCCAAGGCGTATCTTTTAGGATTGGGAATGTTCTTTAATATCTTCGTCGGTGGTATCGAAATGAGTGCTTTTCCATTAGCTGAAGAAAAAGAAAAGAAGACGTTAAGAGTGTTGATGACGTCTTCAGTGAATGGCTTAGAATATTTTATTGGTAGTATGTTGCCAGCATTGTTACTGCTAACTGCGGTTAACTTCTTATTGATTCCTTTTAGTAAAATTTCTTGGAATCAAGTGCCCATCGCATCATTTTTGATAATCACGTTCGTCTGCGGTATCACGAGCATTTTGATCGGTTATGTGATAGGGATATTTTCGAGTAATCAGTCACAGGCGGGCTTGCTCAGTACACCGTTGTTTATTATTTTTTCACTAGCTCCGTTATTACAAACTGTCAACAAGTCGCTAAGCAAGGTGGTTTCTTACACCTTTGTGGGAGTTATGAATGACTTCAATAATAAATTTATTTTGGGTGATTTCCAGTGGGACGTCAAGGTGATCGGGGTATTACTCAGTTGGTTAGTCATCTCAATTGTCATCTTCTTGTATGCGTATAAGAAAAATGGCTTAGATAATTAAATTCACCAAAATAGGCGAATGCAAACTCCGTGATCGGGGTTTCTTTCGCCTTATTTTGTATCCAAATCGTATCTAACTTTTATTTTTTACTTATCGTACGAAGCGATCGAGTCAAACAAGTATTTCACAAATGCTTCACGGTCAACGTCCTCTAGAACAGTGACATTATTCTGTTCTTCGGCATAGACACGACGGTCAGGGTAGGTCATACCACGGAATTCGTCGTTTGTTAGCGAAACATCCATTGAATAATCAGTACTCTCAGTGAATAATTCGGGTGCGATCAAGCTCAATACGGCACAAGCATCATGCACGGGGATCTTCGTCATGCCCTTTTCTAATTCAGCTGAAGAATAGAAGTCTAAGATGGCATTAGCCATGACTCCAGCCTTACCGAGGTTTTTGATATTATTTATCTCATCCATCGTCAAGTAGGCCTTATTTTCAGTGAGGTTAAGACCGGACAATGTAATTGGTAGACCGGAGTTAAAGACGATACGCATTGCTTCGGGATCAACGTATGCGTTGAATTCAGCAGCTAAAGTGATATTGCCTTGAAGTGTAGAGCCACCCATGATATAAATACGGTCAATATTTTCTTTGACGTCAGGGAAAGTTTTCAACAACAATGCCACGTTAGTCAATGGTGCTGTAGCAACAATGCTGACTTTTTCGTCACACTTGGAGATCCGGTCATACATGAAGGCCACGGCATTGTCACTAGCTAATGGATAATCGGCACTGTTGGCAGGGAAATCATATCCGTCCATACCAGTCTTACCGTGGATCTCACCAGCAGTTTCGATTTCTTTGACTAGAGGTGTAGCTTGACCAGAGGCTAGTTCAGCGTGAGAACCGAGAAATGTCAGCAGCTTCTTTGCGTTAGCTGTAACATAATCCAACTTCACGTTACCACCAACGGTAGTTACACCGATCAAGTCAGCCTTTTCAGGATGAGCTAGTAAGACCGTTAGAGCAACGGCGTCGTCGATACCGGGGTCACAATCCATAATTACTTTTGTCATTAATTCCTACCTCACTTTTTGTTTGTTTTCAGCTTTTCAGGTAACTTTTGAAGAGCACGGGTAAAACCAAGTCGTTCAAACGCGCCTAAGCTAGAAAGTATCTTTTGGTCATTTTCCTTCATGAATTCGGCGATAGCACCTTGCAATTCAGTGGATTTAGGTAAAAGAATGATTTTTTTCAAGCGTGAGTCGGTTGAGACTTGAACACGTTTGATCAGTTCTTTTTTTTCCATATTTTTGAGGATGTTAGTTGCAGTAGAACGCCGAATATTAAATTCTGCTTCAATATCTCTTTGAAAAATGTCTTTTTTTTCGGGCAAATTCGTCAAGAAGTCGATTATTTGCACTTGTGTACCAGTTAGATTATATTTAGATGCAAAATCGTTGATACTGCGTGAAATCTCATTTGAAGCGACCTTAATAAGATGGGCCACGTTACTCGTCATAGCAAGCCTCCCTTGAGAGCCATTAGTATTACACTCAAATTATATCATTTAAAAATAGCGATTTGTGGAAAGGGTATGCAAAGATGGAATTAAATCAGGAATGGTTCAAAGAACTGGGATTAGATAACGTAATTGACTGTCAAACCGTATCGGGAGGGGACATCAATCACAGTTATGCTATCGAGACTTCGGAACAAAAATTTTTCTTAAAAGTTCAGCCTAATAATGACGGTTCGTTTTTTGATCATGAGGTGGAAGGACTTAATTTGATCGGTTCCGTAGCGAATACTCCGCAACCATTAAAGTCTGGAACAATTGCGGGAAGTGGATATTTATTGATGAACTATCTTGCATTTGGCGAAGGTCACGATACTGAACTAGGTCAGATGGTTGCTAAAATGCACAAAAAACATAATGACAAGTTTGGACTCGATCATAATATCCTGAATGCTAAAAATCCTAAGATCAATACGTGGCAAGATAATTGGGGTGACTTTTATGTCAATCAACGTCTAGAAGTATTGGTCAATGAAGTTCGCAAGAAGTCGTATTGGAATCAGTATCGCGAGGATCTGATGATGCAGTTAGAGGATAAGATCATCAGTTATTATCAAGTGCATCCAGTCGTTCCCAGCCTGATGCATGGGGATCTCTGGAGTGGTAATGTTGGTTACCAAGCAGATGGCACACCGATCCTCTTTGATCCCGATGTCTTTTATGGTAATCGTGAGATGGATCTGGCGATGACATTATTATTCGGAGGCTTTGGTCGAGAATTTTATATCGGATATGCCCAAGAGTACCCGCTAGAGTCAAATTGGAATGAGCGGATGCCTTGGTATCAGACGTATTATTTGTTAGCCCATTTGAATTTGTTCGGTGAAGGCTACGGCTCCAGTCTCGAAAATGCCATGCGTAAGAGTATCAACTATTAGACTTGATCAAAATATAAACAAAATACGGCGCACCAATAATTGCAACTATCACACCGACAGGAATCTCAGTGGTAGTACTGAGACACTTGCCGAGCGTATCTGCCATGATCAATAAACAACTACCCAGTGTTCCTGACAGCAACATGCGCTTGTTGCTCTTGAAGCCGATAACTCGGCGAGCTAAGTTAGGAGTGATCAAGCCAATGAAGCCGATCCCACCAGAGATCGAGACACTGACACCGGCCAAAATAACAGCAGCACCGATCAAGATGATCCTTTCACGACGGAGTGAGATGCCTAGAGATTGAGCCGCTTCATCACCGAGATTGAAAGTATCCAGGACTTTGGACTTACTGAAGATAACGGCAGTGAAGACGATGAACCACGGCAAGAAGATCAAAATAAATGACCAACTGGTACCCCAGATACTTCCAGTCAACCAATTCATGACGAATTGGTAATTCTCTGGTGATAACTTGAGTGTGAACAAGACCATAATAGATGAGAAACAACCAGATAGTGCGATACCAGTTAGCAGCAAGCGATTTGCGGTTATACCGGTGTCTTTTTTGTATGCACAAAAGAAAACAATAATAGTACTAAGGATGGCTCCCAGTAGTGCCATCATCGGCAACATGAATAAATTAGCGTCTTGATTTTTGATGAAAGCGATGAAGATCATCACGGCTAATCCAGCGCCAGAATTGATACCTAGAAAATTAGTATCTGCCATGGGATTTTGCGTAGTCGTTTGAAGGACATCACCAGCGATAGCCAAGGCAAATCCGACCAGGATAGCGATGACGATCCGTGGCATCCTAAAGTCAAAAATAACGATCGACTGAGAATATGTGCCACCACCAGTGACGAGTTGCCAGATCTCTTGCGGAGAAATCCTCATCTGTCCGGTATTTAGGTTGATGATCGCTAACAAGACGATGAGAGCGGATAAAGCAACGATCCAAGTGGTGAGTTTAGCGTTTTTTTTCATATGCGTTGATTATCCTTTCTGGCTAAGTAGATGAAGAAAGGTACACCAACTAAGGAAATGATGATTCCGAACGGTGTTTCGTTTGGAGGATTGATAGTTCTAGCAATCAAATCCGCACAGAGAGTCAGATTGGCACCTAAAACTAACGTCAGTGGTATGACGTGACGGTAATTGTTCCCAACCAAAAAACGGGTGATGTGGGGAACGATCAAACCGACGAAAGCCACGGCACCTACGAGTGAAACAGAGATACCGGACAATATCACCACACAGATCAAGGCAACTAGTCGAATCGTATTGATATTTTTACCGAGGCTTTGGATCGAGTCATCACTGAGATTGAGAAGATTCAAACTTGGTGCCATCAAGAGCGTGACCAATAGACCGAGTGCGATCCAGGGACCGAGGTTAGCTAGTTGCGACCAACTGACAGCTGAGATACCACCGAAATGCCAGAAGGCTAAGTCCTGTTTTAATTGCGTGACTAGTGCCAGTCCCTCACTCAAGGCAGTGAAGAAAGCACTGATCGCCATTCCGGCTAAGACTAAGATCGTAGGGCTGACTTGTTTTTTCATTGAACTCAGTCCAAAGACTAAGATAGAAGCTAAAGCAGCACCGAAGACGGCAAAAATCGTCGTCTGCTGAGTGGACAGCTTAGGGAAGAAAATAAAACTAAAGGTCAACATCAAAGCAGCTCCAGCGTTGATCCCTAGTAGTCCAGAGTCTGCCATTGGATTTTTGGTCACACTCTGCATCAAGGCGCCACTGCATGCGAGTGCCGAACCAATCAAGGCAGCACCGATGACACGCGGAACTCTGATTTGGCGAATGATACGTTGATCTAAACTATTTGCTTGGTAGTCGAACAGGGCGTGAATGACGGTACCGTTGCTATTTTCGTTGGCACCATAGCGAATACTCAAAATCAATAAGATACATAGTAATACAATTTCGATGCTGAATTGTAACATGAATCTAGTGCGTGGGCTCAATTGGCGATCCCTTCTTGCCAGCGGTCGTAAGTTAAGATCAAGGGTTTGCCATGATTGTCAACAATGGTTGCATCGATGTTGAAAATATCACGGAGGTTCTGTTGGTTGATGACTTCTTGAACTGGACCGTTAACTTGTAAGACGCCGTTTTTGATCGCAATCAATTGATCGGAAAATCTGGCGGCATGATTGAGATCATGTAGTGCCATAATGATGGTTCGATGTTCTTTTTCATTTAGTTCTTTGATCAAGAGCATCACGTCGAGTTGATGAGTCAAGTCCAAGTATGTCGTCGGTTCATCTAAGATGATAGTGTCGGTATCTTGGGCGATCGCCATTGCTATCCAAGCTCGTTGGCGTTGTCCACCGGATAGAGTGCTGAGCCGACGGTTTTTAAGATCTGTCAGTGAGGCACGCTCCAAGGCCCAATCGATCTTTTCACGATCCATTTTTGACAAAGTGGCAAATCGTTTGCGATAAGGGATTCGACCAAAGCTGACTAGATCGTTGACCGTCAAGTCACTGGCAGTGTTACTGGATTGCGGTAAGACGGCTACTTTTTTGGCGATCTCACTAGTTTTTTCACGATTAATATCCTGACTATCAAGGAAGACTGTGCCATCGCAAGGTTGCAACAAATGTGCAATCGTCCGAATCAGCGTTGACTTACCAGACCCGTTAGGGCCGATCAGGGTCGTAACTTGTCCTTTGGGAATTTGAATCGTTAAGTCATGAATCGTTAACTTTTTCTCATAGCTGACACAAACATTTTTTGTTTCAATGACATTCATAGTCGTACCTCCAAGTCGGTTTGTTGTGAACACATATTTTTGGTATAAAAATAATATGTACAAGGAATAATTTTAATATTATTTTACCGCAATCTATTGACATTTGTTAGCACTTTCACTAATAATCAATATAACTTGAGAAGTTTGGGGGAAGGAATATTTTGAAAAGAAATAAATTTGTGAGAACACTTTTAATAATTACGTTGTTTTTTGCCGTTTTTTTAACGGCATGTGGCAATAGCAATAAGAGCTCGGAGTCGACACAGTCGTTGACAGATACGATGGGACATGAGGTTTCAGTACCCACACATCCTAAGCGCGTCGTCGGGAGTTATTTGGAAGATTACTTAGTAGCTTTGGGAGTTAAGCCAGTCGTCCAATGGTCAGTAAAAAATGGCTCTGGAACTCAGAAGTATTTGAAAAAAGAATTGAAGAATGTTCCTTTGATCGACTACTCATTACCATATGAGGCAGTAACCAAGGCCAAGCCTGACTTGATCTTGATGGGTACGAACAGTGCAGTTGAAAATGGTAAGTATGCTCAATACAAGAAGATCGCGCCGACATATGTTGTTAAGAACGGGACTGACGTCAGCTGGCGAACTCAATTCTTAGACGTAGCTAAGGCAGTTAATAAGACAGCTAAGGCCAAAGAAGTCCTTAATGATTATGATAAAAAAGTTGATACAACAAAGTCGGAACTGAAACAAAAGGCCGCCGGCAAATCGGTCGCTGTTTTGTGGGTAACTAATAATTCAGCTTTCATGGTCAGCGAAAAATCAGCTAGTGGATCATTATTATATGGTGATTTAGGTTTGAAAGTACCATCGCTAGTGAAAGAAGTATCAAAGAAAGCTACAGCCGATTGGTCGTCAGTTTCCTTAGAGAGATTGGCTAAGTTAGACGCTGATTATATTTTCTTAGTCAACAGTGACAAGGATGCTAGTTTGTTCAAAGATTCATTGTGGCAAAGCATTCCCGCCGTACAGAATGGTAATTTGTTCCAATACGGCGATGACTCCAGTTGGCAATACAAAGGACCGATCGCGTATAGCGAAATGATCGATCAAGTTCAAAAGGATATATTGAAGTAGTATTTGGGGATGCAACCAATAATCGACAATACAAATATAATTATCATTTTTATGTCTATATTTATTTCACGAGAAGCTATTTTTGTAAAAAAACCGTTGCTACATTATAGTGTGATTGTAGAGAAAAATTAGAGGGAGATATGATTATGACTAGAGTATTAGTACTTGGCGCTAACGGTAAGATTGCTAGATTGGCTACACAAATATATTTGGATTATACTGATAACAGTCTGAGACTTTATCTGAGACGTCCGGAGAGATTACAAGACTTTGAAAATAACCTAGTTGAAGTTGTCGGTGGGGATGTAACTGACGAAAAGACATTGACTGATTCTATGAAAGATATCGACGTCGTCTATGCCAACCTCGCTGGTGGCAATATCGAAGAACAAGCTAAGGATGTTGTAGAAGCTATGCACGCAACTGGCAAGAAGCGTTTGATCTGGATTTCTACTTTGGGAATCTACGATGAAGTTCCTGGCAAGTTTGGCGAGTGGAATAATAGTACACTGGGCAACTACATTACAACTTATGCAGCTGCAGCTAAGGTTATCGAAGATTCAGACTTGGATTATACGATCGTTCGTCCAGCTTGGTTAACTGACAAGGACGAGGTAGATTATGAAATTACTCAAAAGGGTGAGACTTTCAAGGGGACTGAAGTTTCTCGTAAGTCGATCGCTCAATTAGTTGTTGATATTACTCAAGCACCAGATAAGTTCAATCGTGAATCTATCGGTGTCAACAAACCTGGTACAGACGGCGACAAGCCCGCTTGGTACTAGACTTAAATTTAAATATTAATCAAATATGATCGAGTTTGGATAATAATTCCAAGCTCGATTTTTTTGTAAGCAAAAAAATAATTTCAGAAAAAACTTACGAAAAGATTTTTTTTCTGGTATATTAATCCACTGTTGCAACAAAAATGGAGGTAAGTATGAGTAAATCTCAAATTAACACAAACCCAACACATCCCTATTTGGCTTTAATGGGTGTATTGATCGGTGGATTCGTGGGTATGTTCAGTGAAACATCACTAAATATCGCCCTTCCATCTATTATGAAAGCTTTTTCTATCGAAACTGGTACAGCACAATGGCTCATTACTGGCTACATGCTAGTGATCGCGATCGTCTTACCACTTTCAAGTTTATTGACTAAACATTTTTCTACCAGAGGACTAGTTCGCTTTGGTTTGATCGACTTCATCGTAGGCTCGATCATCTCCGCAATAGCACCTAGTTTTTCGATCCTCTTAGCAGGTCGTATGATCCAAGGTATTGCTACTGGTATTATTTTGCCCTTGATGTTCTCGATCGCCATGAGAATTTTCCCACCTAATAAGTTAGGTGCAGCTCTTGGTTCAGCGGCGTTAGTGATTATGTTCGCCCCAGCTATTGGACCTACGATCTCTGGACTCATCTTAGGTGTCTTATCATGGAGATGGATTTTTGTTTCATTTATCGTTTTCCTAATAATAGGACTAGTATTTATGGAAAGAAATCTGACAAATGTTTTCGAAGTTACCAAACCAGATGTTGATTGGTTAGCTATTGCACTCTCAACAGTCAGTTTTGGCTTGATCGTCTTCGGTGTCAGTTATTTATCTAATAGTGTAACTGTTGCCGTCATAGCATTGATCGCTGGTTTGGTCATGTTAGTCATCTACATTAGACAGCAGATGCATACCAGAATCCCTACGTTAGATTTTGCCGTTTTACGTAGATCAGAGTTTGTTACTGGCTCTGTATTAGTTATGTTGAACTTTGGTATTACCTTGTCTGCGATGTATCTACTACCAATGTATCTCCAAAATGGTCTAGGCGTAGCTGTTGCCTTAACTGGTGTAGTGATGCTACCAGGTGGTATCATCAATGCCTTAGTGTCCTTTGGTGCAGGTCGTGCGTACGACAGCATTGGTGCCAAGTGGATGGTACGTCTCGGATTCTTGATTTCTGCAATTGGAGCCGCAATGTTCTTGTTCAGTAATCAAAATAGTTCATTAGGTTATATCGTTGCTGCACATATCGTCTTGATGATCGGTGTGCCATTGGCAATGTCACCATCGCAAACTTACGGTTTGAATTCATTGAATGAATATCAATCAGCCGATGGTTCAGCTATCATTAATACGTTCCAACAAGTTATCGGTGCCGTAGCTACCGGTATCGCAACGATCCTCTTGAGCACTGGTCAAAACAATTATTTCGCTAATGGCGGACATTCCACTGCCTTAGCCTTTACTAACGGTGCTCATTACGGATTTGCCTTTACACTGAGCTTGGCAGTATTAGGCTTCATCTTGGCATTCCGTGTTCATTCCAAAGAATACGAAGCACAAAAAGTTGCTAAAGAACAGTCTCATAGAGCAACTAAACTAGCAACTAAAGAAGCTTAATTTATTACTTGAAAACAATTGATACGGTTTTGGACCAATTGATACTTGCAATCAGTTGGCTCTTTTTTATATAATAGGAAAATAGTTGTTGAATAATTTGACTGATTCCTTTACAATAATAGGGTTGAATAATAAGACAATACTAGAAAAGGGAGGAGGGATTTAGATGTCACAAAATACACATAAAGGCTATACAGGCCACCGCCGTCCCGTTAACGCTAAGAACGGTGAAGAACGCATGGCAAAAGCTCAAGCCGTTAAAGAATTCCTTAAGAGTCGTGATGAAAAAGCTGCTAAATAATTAGGCAGTATAAGCCAGTGAATATTGTTCACTGGCTTTTTTGATGTTCCAATTCAATTATCCTGTCGAGATTATTGTGCTACAATCGTCTTGATACTGTATGAATGGAGCTGATGGAATGGAATATACTAAATTAGGCAATACAGATATTGATATTTCCAAAATCTGTGTTGGTGCAATGAGTTTTGGCAAGGCAGGCACGATGCACGACTGGACTCTGGATGCCGATCAGAGTGAAAAGGTCGTCTCACATGCATTGGGTCTAGGCATTAATTTTTTTGACACTGCTAATGTTTATTCTGCTGGTACCAGTGAGGAATATCTCGGACGTGCGTTGAAGAATAATGTGGCGAGGGATAAAGTCGTTATCGCTTCAAAGGTATATTTCAATCCGGGGCGATTATCGAAGAGCGCGATCGATCGCGAAATCGACGGTACCTTATCTCGATTAGGGACCGATTATTTGGATCTATATATTATTCATCGATTCGATTACGATACGCCGATCGAAGAAACAATGTCGGCCTTGAATGACTTGGTCAAGGCCGGTAAGGTGCGTGCAATTGGAGCTTCAGCAATGTATGGTTATCAATTCTACAATATGCAACTGGCAGCCCGTGATAACGGCTGGACGCCATTTTCAGCGATGGAGAATCACTACAATCTCTTGTATCGTGAAGATGAGCGAGAATTGATTCCGATTTGTAAGCAGATGAATGTTTCGCTGATGCCATATAGTCCTTTGGCTGCCGGTCGCCTAGCAAGACCTAATTGGACGGCGAATACCAAACGGAGTCAGACTGATGTAGTCGCCGAAGGTAAGTACGATCATACGAAGAATTTTGATATCAAAATAACTCAGCGAGTCCATGAGTTATCTGAAAAATACAACGTTTCAATGTCCCAGATCGCCATAGCTTGGCAGTGGGCTAAAGGAATTTCAGCGCCGATCATCGGTGCTACCAAGAGCAAGCACTTTGACGATGCTGCCAAGGCTTTTGAAGTACATTTGACTTCAGAAGATATTGATTATTTAGAGGAACCTTACGTCCCACACAAGATCATTGGTGCGATAGATCATAACCCCGCTGATGGGGTAGTCGTTTTAGATGCTGATAAAAAATAGAGCTGACAATTTTGTCAGCTCTATTTTATTGGGTCGTTAATTTGTTATAGACATCTTTAGGCATATCTTTTTGGAATACTTCTTTGTAAGTGTAAACAAAAGCCCCTTTAGTCGTTAGTTCTAAGAAGTGGCCTTGTTTCAACTTTCCCATGCCAGTGAATTTGACTGGGTGGGCCTGACCTTCGTCATCATAACTAGTTAGGTTATAAATGTAATTACCATAACCATCTTCGTCTTTACCTTTACTATTGTCTATTTTGACGTATCTAGGTTCCTTTTTAACCATGAAATTGTATTGTGCCAGTGCTTGAGAGAACTGATCGGTTCGATCCTTGGTATAGGCGCATGCGCCCACGTATGCCAATCCTATAATAGTAGCTGATAACAACAAAAACTTTAGTAGACTTCTCATTTATCCTTACCTCCTGAGAAATATACTAAAGTTTTTTGGTTCAATTCTACATTTGTTTCACTTACATTCTTCTTACAAAATCGTAAGCTACTTAATTCCCCACCAATCGAAGTTGATTGTATAGTCCACGATCTTGTTGAAGATATTAGCAATAAGGTTTAGCATGATCAACACCTCCAACATATATTAACTTCTTTACAACCTTATTATAACGCGTGTTGGAAGCGCTAACAATAATTTAGCGTTATTTAAAAACTTATCCCCAAACTTCTTCTTGGATCGACTTAACGAGTGCTAATTTGGCCCATTCTTGTTGTTCTGTGATGACATTACCTTCCTCAGTTGAAGCGAATCCGCATTGAGTAGAGAGCCATAATCTATTTAATGGAAGATACTTGCTAGCCTCATTGATACGGTCGATGATAGTTTGACGATCTTCTAGTTCCCCAGACTTAGAAGTGATCAAACCGAGTACGACACGTTTGTCACCAGATACCTCAGCGAGTGGTTCGAAGTTACCTGAACGAGTTGAATCGTATTCTAGGAAGTATGTATCTACGTTTTCTTTGGCAAAGACAGTATTAGCAACAGGACCGTAACCACCAGCGAAAGCGAAGTCTGAATGATAATTACCACGGCAGATATGTGTATTTACAGTCAAGTCCTCTGGCAAATCTTTGATAGCGCCGTTGTTTAATTCGAGGAGCGTATCTTGAATACCTGAATTAGCGTAGGCTTTACCATCTGGAGTTGCTAGGAACTTGTCATCAAGGAATAGTCCCCACGAACAATCATCCAGTTGAATGATACGTGCACCTTCATCGTAGAAAGCCAAGATTGCGTCATGATAAGCTTTTTCGATGTCAGCGTATAGTTCTTCGTCAGTATCATAAAATTCTCTGATCTTATCAGCATTGGTACCACGAACTAGTTCGATATACAGTTGAGCTGGAGCAGGAATAGTCTGTTTAGCTTCGACGTCAGTTCCGTCAGTGATTGATTTCAAAAATTTAAAATGCTCGATGAAAGGGTGCGTGTCTTTATTGAATTTGATTTTGCCAGAAAGGATCGCAGTGTCATCGCGAGTTTCTTCATGAGCAAAATTATAACCTTCACCATAGTGGATGTGATCGATGCCCTCAAAGCCCCAGAAGAAGTCTAAATGCCAATATGAACGTCGGAATTCACCGTCAGTTACGTAGTCTAATCCGGCTTGGATCTCTTTGTTTACTAAGTCCTCGATTGATTCATTCTCTACGGTCGTTAGTGCTACTTGGTCGATATTACCAGCTTCAAAATCTTTGCGTGCTTGTTTTAGTACATCTGGTCTTAAGAAACTTCCTACATGTTGAAATCCGATCTTTGTTTGTGTTTTTGTCATAATATTTTCCTCCGTTAACTTTATTTAATCCAATAAAAAAATCGTCCCTACATGCACAGAATTACTCTGTAATGTAGGGACGATTACCGTGGTACCACCCTAATTCATATTTTGCTCGCACAAAATACCTCAACGACACTAACATGTCCGGGATGATATCGCATCCTTGCGTACTTTCGGCTTTCACCTAAGTAAGACTCCAAGCTCATCTTCAGTTAAGTTTTCGTTCCGCCTTTTCACTATCTAGCGGTCACTATACAAACTACTCGTTAACCTACTCTTCTCTTCAACGTCTAATTGGATTAAATAAGTTTTAATTATTTGATTGGTGAATAAATTACACTATGTTTTATACTTTGTCAAATTAAATTTAAAAATTATTTGGTATTAACGATATTTTTGGTGATTTCACCGTTCAATAATTTGATCTGTGTATCCATAGCTTCGTAGACCATATTGTGGACCGCTCTCTCGGTGTAGAAGGCGGTGTGTGGGGTGATGATCACGTTGTCACGACTAGCTAGATTCTTGAATTTTTCGTTAGGGATAGCGTCGAAGTCGCCGAAGTCCTTTTGAAAAATACCATTTTCGTTATCGAGCACGTCTAGGCCGACACCAGCTAATTTGCCAGAGTCCAAGCCTGCAATAACAGCGTCGGTGTCAACTAAGCCACCACGAGCACAGTTGATCAAGTATGATCCTTGCTTCATTTTTGAGATGGCATCGGCATCGATCATGTGATAATCCTCTGGTGCTAGTGGAGTATGGATCGAAATGATGTCAGATTGTTCTAACAATTCATCAAGAGAATCTACGTAGATACCCAAATTTTCCAGAGCAGGGTTAGGGTCGATATCATAGGCGATGACCTTAGCACCGTAACCGAATTGCATGATCCTTGCGAAGACACTACCGATATGTCCAGTACCAATAACACCAACAGTTTTACCGGCAATTTCAGTACCGATAGTTGGAGACCACTTGAGATTTCCCTTGCGGAATTTAGCGTCGAATTCAGGCACGCGGCGAAGTAAGCGACCGACTAAGAAGGATGCGTGTTCGGCGATAGCATTAGGTGAGTATACTGGCACATTAGTCAGCGTAAAGCCGAAATCATTCAGGTCTTTGAAGGCAAAACCATCGATACCGACATTTCTAACTGATAACTTGCTGATACCATAATCGTGCAACATCTTCAGTGCTTCGCGAGCATAGGGCTCACGTTGAACGGCACATACACCATCGTAACCCTTGGCTAAATTTGCATTGTCAGGTGTCAGGATGTCATTAGTGTAACCTACTTCAATATCGGGATGTTCTGCCATCCAATTTTTTAGAGGCTCTTCTTCGTCCCCACCTCGGACGCCAAATACGTAAATCTTCATAAATAAAATCCTTCTTTCTGTGAAATACATTAGAACATTAGTAAATTTTAATAAACTGTGTTAATAAGTGTAACGCAATTTTCACAAATTAAAAGAGCTAAACATTCAAATAGTCAAAAAAAGCGTAATTATGCTATTCTTTATGAAAGGGGGATCGATAGTGATAAAAAAATATTCATTCTCACAATTATTAGGATTCGCCATCATGGTGGTGACTAATATCGCTACTATTTTTACAGTGATTCACACTTTTCAAAACTCGGCTCTCTTAGTTTTGACATCTAGAAGTTTGATCGTATCAGTGATCGGATTGATTCTCTTTGTTGGATATTCATTATTGCAATTATTGATCTATTTTTCGATCGTCGGCTTGAACAAAAACGACGGCGGTTGGGCAGTAGTCTTGTTATTAGTCGGTATCTTGAATCATCTTTACTGGATCCCAGCTATCTGGGCGCTAGTAGTCAACTACACAAATAAAGTACAGTTGTACAAAAATAGACCTTAGGACAATTGTCCTAAGGTCTATTTAGTTTTATTTAGATGTGTCGATCAAGGTATCTGGTGTTTCACCACTGATCAATGCTAGATTAGAGTCGAACGCTACGGTGATCATATTGTGCACCGCTGTTTCAGTATAAAAAGCATTGTGGGGAGTGATGATGACGTTGACACGTTGAGCTAGATTTTTGATCTTGGGATTAGGTAAGTCATCGATGCTGCCCCATTTGTGTCCGAAGACTGAATTCTCATCGTCCAACACATCAAGACCCGCACCGCCAACTTTGCCACTATCTAAACCAGCAATCAAAGCATCAGTATCGATCAGTTCACCACGTGAACAATTGATGATTATAACGCCGTCTTTCATTTGAGAGATGGCTTTTTGATTGATCATGTATTTATTGCTATCGAATAATGGTACATGTAATGTGACTATATCGGATTGCTTATAAAGCTCCTCAAGACTGTCTACATATAGTCCTTGCTGCTCTATATCGGCGTTATGGTATACGTCGTACGCCACGACTTTTGCACCGAAGCCTTGCAAGATCTTGATAACTACACGACCGATATGACCCGTACCGATAACTCCGACGGTTTGTTCACGATATTCTCGCCCGATAGTAGGGGCCCACGTGAAATCGCCGTTATCAAACTTAATATCGACTTCCGGAACGCGGCGCAATAATCTACCCATCAATAAGACGGTATGTTCAGCAATCGCGTTAGGTGAATAAACCGGTACATTGGTTAATTTCATCCCGAAGTCATTGAGGTCTTTGAATTCAAGATTATCGAAGCCTACGTTACGAATCGAAATAAATTTGATACCGTAGTCGGATAATTTCTCAAGTGCGAGACGTTCGTATGGTGTTGTTTGTAATGTAACAACACCATTAGAGCCTTCGGCTAATCTAGCTGTTTCTGGAGTCAAAGTGTCACCTGAATAGCCCACTTCGATGTCTGGATGTGCAGCTTCCCATTTTCTCAATGATGATAGCTCATCATCACGGATGCCGTAAGCAAAAATTTTCATAGTTTGTCGATCTCCTTAATATGGATTAGTCTCCAGAAGTATCATATCTATTTAAGATGTAGATGGCAAAGACAACGATTATTGCCCCGATTATTTCTGGAAGATTGATGCTATATGATAAGAAAATAACGCTCAAGACCAAGGTCGTGAATGGCTGAACCGCATCGGTGATACTGATTGTTGCGGCAGTCGTATACTTGGTACTGAAGACCATCAATAAGAAGGCAATGACATTACTTAATAAAATCACCGTTATAACGCCGATCAAACTCTTAGTTGAGAGATGTGGTGGATTGATCCAAACGGGTGTGAAGATATTCGAGAACAAACCAGCTACTAACATTCCCCAACCAGTGACCAGGAGACCGTTATGTTTAGCAATCAGTCTTTGAGGAATGACGATATAAAGTGCAGCGGTGATACCGCCACCGATTCCCCAGAGAACAGAAACAAACGGAATTGCTAAGTGGGAGATATTACCGCGGGTGATCAAAAGAATTACTCCCAACAAGGCGAGTGAGAATGAAATAATATCGATCCGTAAAACTTTTTTGTGTGAGAAGACTACTGCACCGACCATAATAAATAGTGGTGATAAATACTGTAAGATAGTTGCAGTCGAAGAGTTACCTGTTTGAATAGCGTAGAAGAAAGTGTACATGTTGGCGAAAAGCCCGAAAATAGAAAAGGCAATCAAAGTCAACGTATCCTTCCATGATGTGAAGACTGAAAAGAATTCTTTTTTTGGTAGAATAAAAAATGCAATCGTTAATAAAATAATACCAGCTGCCAGGGTCCTAGTGCCTACGAACCACATGGCAGGGATGTTGCTATCCTTAGCTACGATCTGCTGGACAGCGCCGGAAACACCCCAAACAATTGATGCAAGGAAAGCTAAGAGAAACCCTTTGTGTAAGGTCTTCTTAGTCATTTTCTTACTTTCGTCCATAAATTTCCTCCTAAAATAGAGCATACATTTTGTAAAAAAACACCAATAAGTATTATACAGTTTAGTAGTTAAATTTGCCTAAAAAAAACACCTGAAATAGTTTCCTATTTCAGGTGTCTCGATTGATTATAAGTTCTTATCTATGTCAAAAGTAAGTTTGGAGAGGTCAATACCCTTAGTGTATAGTTTTCCGAACAATGCCTGAGTTTTTTCAGCCATTTCTTTGACAACTTTTTGGTTTCTAGCTGTTAAGAAGTCTACTAGTTCATCACCAGAATAATCCTTAGCCAGTTTGTCGGTTTCGGCAATGCTTGCATTTAGATCTTGACGAACCTCGATCAAGTAGTCGATGTCGTCTTGAATGAAATCAGTGTAGCGTGATTCTACAAGAACTGACAAGGCGTTGTACATCCAGTATGCATCTTTGAAATTGAAGTCGATAGATGTGTTGTTCATACTTTCGTCTGTTTCGTTCATGTTGGTGTAGAAAGGAATGTAAGGAGTGAATGTTGGGAAGCCGATACATTGCCACATGATAGCAGCATATTCTTCCGGAACATCATTTCTGATTTGGATAACGTGTGAGTTTTGAGTTCTGTTCAAGCCGATTGGACGATAACGATACTTGTCAGCATCTGAAGCGTCAGGACTGAACGGGTCAAAAGGAGTTTCGTTGTAATGTGAGCCTAAGATATATTCGATATCATCAACTGTAATCTTATGATCTGTCTTCATGATGAATGGTAATTCACCATCTTCAGGATCGTTTTCGATTTCAGGATTGAAGAATCTTTGACCGAACCAAACACGTGGATTGTTGTAGTGACGATCCTTCATGTTGTTCGTACCAAAGATGTGACGGAAGTTGAAGCCCGTCTTATCTGTATTCAAGTGATTCGTCTCAACGAATTCTTGGATACCATCTGACCACATGAATTGTGAAGGGTCATTGAAATCAACTTGTTGAATTGAGACACGGTTAGCACAAATTGCATAGCTGTCATCAGGGATGCGCTGAGCAACCCAGTGATGACCTGTAACTAGTTCCATGTACCAAACATCATTCTTGTCACTGAAGAGAAGTGAGTTACCAGCAGCTGAACCATATTCAGCAATCAACTTACCAGTACGTTCAACAGCACCTCTGGCTGAGTCAACGTAAGGTAAGATCATACGTGTGATAACGTCTTCGTCCATACCGTCTTTTTCGAGAGGGTCGATGGCTAAGGTACGTTCGTTACCATAAGTACTCTCAGTAGCTGACATGGCAACGTTAGCACCGTTGACACCATTTTCGTCGTAGTAACCGAGTTCTTTGTAGTCTACATTAGGAACGGCAGGCCACTTGTATCCGTCTTCAGGAACTTCCGCTTCGAATCCGTTGAGCCATGATTTAACTTTACGGCCCTTCTCACCTTTAACGGCAGGATTCATCACGAAGCTTTGTGGTGTAACTGCCAAAAATGTATCGTCATTTCTAGCAATCATGGTCGATCCATCTAAACTGGCGTTTTTACCAACTAGGATAGTTGTACAAGCGTCATTCAAATGATTTTTTTTCATTATTACGCAATCCTCCTATTCGTATACTATTTTACATTCTATCATATTTGAAAACGGTTATCATTTGCATACTTATTCCATTTAATTCCGAATTAGTGATATAATTTTGATTGTTAAGTATCTAAGATTAGGGTTAATCACGAACTTTAATACTATATATATGAATAAAGTTCACTAGATAACGAATAATTTTCATTATTATATTGGGGAAGGTGCAACATGGAAGTAAAAACAATCGAAACTGAAGGTTCTTTTTTGAAGAATTTACTACTCGGTTTTCAACACTTGTTGGCTATGTATTCTGGGGATATTTTAATTCCTATTTTGATTGGTGCAGCATTAGGGTTCACTCCTACACAGATGACATACTTGATTTCGGTCGATATTTTCATGTGTGGGGTCGCAACATTACTCCAAATCAAACGTACACCACTTACAGGAATTGGTTTACCAGTAGTTTTGGGTTCGGCGGTAGAATATGTAACTCCGCTTCAAAATATCGGACATCACTTTGGTATAGCTTATATGTATGGCGGGATCATCGCCGCCGGAATCTTTATCTTATTGATATCAAAGATGTTTGCGAAGCTAAAAAGATTTTTCCCACCAGTAGTGACGGGGTCTTTGATCACCTTGATCGGGTTCACCTTGATCCCAGTCGCCTTCCAAAATATCGGTGGTGGCGATGCTACAGCGAAGAACTTTGGTAACCCAACTGACTTGGCTTTAGGATTTTCGACAGCACTGATCATTTTAATAATCAGTATTTGGGGACGAGGCTTCATTAAGCAAATTTCAGTGTTGATCGGGATCGTCGTCGGCTCGGTAGCTGCGATCGCTATGGGTACGATCGGCTTTTCCAGCGTGCACAATGCGCACTGGTTCCAATTACCACAACCATTTTATTTTGCGACACCAAAGTTTGAGTGGTCATCGATCTTGATCATGTTGTTGGCTTCACTGACATGTATGATCGAATCAACTGGTGTTTACTATGCACTATCTGAGATCACTGGTCGTGAATTGAGTGAGAAGGATTTACAACATGGCTATTCGTCAGAAGGTTTAGCCGCCATTCTCGGTGGTATCTTCAATACCTTCCCATATTCGACCTTCTCACAAAACGTGGCTATCGTGCAATTATCAGGGATCAAGAAGAACAAGCCAGTTTATTTCTCAGCCTTCTTGCTCATCCTTTTGGGATTGATCCCCAAGGTTGGAGCCATCGCCACTTTGATTCCTACTTCGGTTTTGGGTGGAGCAATGCTGATCATGTTTGGTACAGTAGGTGCCTCTGGTGTCAAAATGCTGTCTAAAGTTGAAATGAACAACGAAAATATGTTGATCATGGCAGTTGCCATCGGCTTGGGACTAGGTGTGACTGTTCAACCAACACTGCTACATTTCTTGCCATCAACTCTTCAAACTATCTTGAACAATGGACTAGTCGTTGGTAGTTTCTCAGCTATCATCTTGAATATCGTCTTGAATCCACGGACTAAGAAGAGTCATTAAAGTCTTTGAAATAGTGTGAAAATTCACGCTATTTTTTTTGCAAAATTTTCGTATTTACAGCAAAGTTGCATCATAGATTATTCACATTCTGCCGATATAATTCCCTTAAATAGAAAAGTACATATAACTCATACATAAAATTATTAAAGGAGAAATATTATGACAGAAACGAAATATTATTATCTAACTTCGTCACTTAAACAAATGAATGCGACATTTAATATTGTTGTCGCAACGACGGATCCCTCTGGTTCGATACAAGATGCGCTGGATGATGCCAAACATCATATTGAAATGGATCTGCATGAGATCGACGATGATTTTTCGATTGAAAAGAAAAATTCGATGGTCTCGAAATTTCAACAAGGTGATCAAGACCCACTGATAAATTCTGAATTGTTCCAATTAGTCTATGACAAAACGATCATCGCTGAACAAATGACTCAACACTATTACAGTGCTTATTTTAATGGTAAATATGATCCTACGGGCATCATCAAGGCTTGGGCGATGGAGCGGGTCTTTGACGATTATCTCAGACCACTGTTGAATCAAGACGTTGAAGGTGTCTCCTTCAAGAGTGGTGATGAGATCAAATTAGCTACACGCCGAGATTCTGATTATCGTTGGAGCGTAAATATCAATCGCCCCGATACGGAAGATAATTTCACTAGTTATTATCTTCAAAATGGAGCTATCGCTACGGTCAATGTTTTTAATTTTGAACGTGTACCTCGGAGCCAACCGAGTGATATGGAACAAGTAACTATCCTGAGTGGTGACTTGACGGACTCGGTCGTCTGGGCGAATGCGGGCATCTCCTCTGGAACGGAACGTTTTCCTAATATGATCGTCAGAGCCGATCTAACAGGGATGTTAGTAGATAAAAAACTCGGGATTGTTAATTTTCGAGATGGGTCACTTAGCACCAACAAAAAAATATTTCTAAAATAAAAATCTCTCAAGAACCTTGGGAGATTTTTATTGTTTTAACCTTTGATGTCAGGTCACATAATAAGGATTAATTTTCTAAGTTCCGTCATATTTTTTTCACACAAACCCTTTACAATGAATTTGTGAAGTAAAAAATTGCTTCATATCAAATAATAAAATTAACATTTAAAAACTCAAAAAATAAATTATGTAAGGAGTTAGCCTATGACTGAATTTTTAACTAAAACCATCAATTCGATGAATATACCTTTTATCATCCGAATTGCGTTCAATCAAAATAACGATACAAATGAAGACCTGATGTTCCAAACTTATCAACAGATGAGTCATTACCTAGAAAAAGTCGATTTGAAATATTCACCTTTTCGTGAAGAATCGCTAGTCTCTCGCTTCCAACGAGGTGATAGATCACCACTCTTGGAGTCGGAAGTTTTCAAGTCGGTTTATTCAAAGACGGTCGTTGTCGGTGAATTTAGTAATGGTTCGTTTGACGTATACTTCAATGGTGATCCCACCAAATTGATCAAAAGTTGGGCGATCGAACAATCTTTCAATCGCTACTTGATTCCTTTATTCGAAAATGATGAAGTTATCGGTATTTCGTTGGAAGCTGGTGGTAACGCAAAATTCGCCGTGAGACCTTCGACCGATTTTGAATGGGAAATTCAAACTATTTTGAAAAATTACAACATGCGCTATGGTTCGATCTCTACTGCTAAGATCAATAGCCGAACTAAGTATCTGAAAAAAGACCGCGGTGACGCGATCCAGGAACTAGCCATCGTCAGTGATGATTTGATCAATGCTGATATCTGGGCCAATGTCGGAATAGCAGCTGGGACAGATAAATTTACTAGCTTGATTAAAAATGCCTATCTTTCAGGTATCTTGGTGGATAATGAAGAGTCGATCATTTTTGCGGAAGGTATTTTGGATCGACACCAAAATGAAAAAACACTTAATCTCGATAAAATAAAAGAGAAATAAAGAAGAGTGTGGGATGTAAAAGAGTGACCGAATTTTTCGATCACTCTTTTATTTTGTACCTTTAGTTAGGACTTTTTTACTATAAAGCGTAGAAGTACTAATAAGAAAAGCAAAATACTTAAACCAATAATCGAGACTTCTTTGTTATTGCCAGTTTGTGGTAGCTTGTTGCTGCCATTCTGGTTAGAACTTGAAGAATTGGTATTTGGTACAGCGGAACCAGTACCAGTTGTTGGACCACCAGGATTTGGAACTGATGGGTTAGGTGTTGAAGGTAGCACTTCACTAGGTGTTACAGGTGGAGCAGGAATGCTAGGTTCAGTCGGTACAACTGGTTTTTCGGGTTTGCTTGGTACGGTAGGTTTCTCAGGTTTGATAGGTTCGCCTGGGACAGTTGGTTTCTCGGGTTCTACAGGTTTAGTAGGAGGAGTCGGATTCTCAGGTTTGCTTGGTACGGTAGGTTTCTCAGGTTTGATAGGTTTGCCTGGGACAGTTGGTTTCTCAGGCTCTACAGGTTTAGTAGGAGGAGTCGGATTCTCAGGTTTGCTTGGCTTTTCGGGATTTGTTGGAGTAGTTGGCTTCTTGATATCGGTTTGAGTCAAGGTAGTATTATCGCCATCTTTAACCTCGAAGACGATAGGCTCCTTGTTCATTTGATAACCATTTGGAGCTTTAGTTTCGACCAAAGAGTACTTGCCAGGAAGTAAGCCGTCGAGGCTAATCTCGCCGCTAAGTCCGGTGGTCAAGTCTTCTCTAACAACATTTCCTTGACTATCCAATAGATTGTAAGTAGCCCCAGCAAGGGCTTCTTTAGTAGTTGCATCTTGTTTGGTCAAGATGAAGCTACCAGTACTATCTTCAGGTGGTTTCGGATTTGATGGTAGTTTAACATCGAGTTGTTCTAGTTCTTCGATGGTATTGGCTTTGATCTCGAATTCCATTGGGATGTCGTTGAGACGATAACCTTCAGGAGCTTGAGTCTCAATCAATTGATAAGAACCGACCGGCAAGTTGCCCAGTTTGATTTGACCATTCTGATCGGTTACTAAATCTTTGATGACGATGTTTCCATCTTTATCCAATAGATCATAGTGAGCTCCAGCTAAGAACTTCTCTTTGACGTTCGTCTTGAATAGGATAAAACCGCCAGTATCCTTGGTAGGAACTTCAGGTTCAGAAGGTTTCTTAACATCAAGTTGTTTAACATCCTCAATGGTATCAGCTTTGACTTCAAACTCGATTGGGGTTTGATCAAGTAGATATACTTCAGGAGCTTGAGTTTCAACCAGTTGATACGTTCCAGCTGGTAAGTTCTCAAACTTGATCTGACCATTTTCATCAGTTACTAGATTTTTAGCAATGATATTGCTCTTAGCATCTAATAAGTCATAGTGAGCGCCAGCTAAGAGGTCTCCTTTGTCATCAGTCTTAGTCAAAACAAAACCGCCAAAGTTGTTTTCTTCACTAGGAATCTCAGTGTCTTCTTGTTGTAAGTCAGTCGTTTCATCCTTTTTTATTTCAAATTTGATCGGAGCTGAATTCAATTCATATCCGTCAGGTGCCTTTGTTTCGATAAGGGTGTAGGAACCAGCCAAAAGACTGTCAATTTGGATCTGACCGTTTTGGTCTGTAGTGAGGCTCTCCAGAACTATTTTACCGTTAGCGTCCAACAGCTTATAAACAGCTCCTGCAAAGAGGCCGTTAGTTTTGGCGTCGATCTTGGTTAACTTGAAGCCTCCGAAGTCATTTTCATCTTCAGGTAATTTTGTATCTTCTTGAGTTACATCTTCAGTTTGATTGACTGTGATCGTGAATTTGATTGGTTTACTATTCAGCTCATAGCCTTCAGGAGCCTTTGTTTCGATGAGTGTATATGTTTCAGGATAGAGATCTTTAACTAGGAATTGACCATCTTCGTTAGTGACTAGGCCCTTGATCAGAACTTCGCCACGAGCATTGATCAAATCGTAAGTTGCACCAGGGACGAGTCCTTTAGTAACGGAGTCAGTCTTGGTGAAGACTAGATTACCAAACTCTGAATCATCATCTGGCAACGGAGTATCCTTTTGATTTAATTCTTGTGCCTTTTGGACGGCATTAGAGATTGTGAAGGTAACAGGGGTTTGATTCAGTTCATAACCCTCTGGTGCCTTGGTTTCAATCAAGGAATACTGACCTTCTGCTAGACCATCGAGAGTCAATTGACCTTGAGCATCAGTAGTCAGGTTTTCCTTAACTACATTGCCATCGGCGTCAACTAACTTATAGACGGCGTTAGCTAATGGATAAGTCCCAGTTTGATCGGTCTTAGTAAAGATAATCTTAGAGGCCAACGGAAAATCATCTTGTGTCAAATCGACGTTGGAGTCTTCACCGCTTTCAACTGTGAAGTTGATCGGATTAGGATTTAGTTCGTAACCTTCAGGTGCTTGTGTTTCCGTTAAGCTATATGTGCCAGGTACCAGATTAGGAATTCTGAGGAAGCCGAATTCATTAGTAACCAGACGTTCTTGGACAATTTTTCCAGTGCTATCACGTAATTCGTAGTAAGCGCCGGGAAGCAAAACTTGGGTGATCGCATCGTGTTTAGTCAAGACAACATCGCCATGACTAGTACCGGTACCAGTACCGCTACCGCCCCAGGTAATGGAGGCTGAAGAATTGCCGCCAACCGTATCGGAGGTCAAGACGGCATCGTCAGTCCACTTGTTATTTCCGTTCACATCAGGATCGATCTTAGTTCTGAAAGTCATATTGACAGTAGAATTAATGCTACCAAAATCGAAGATGACTTTGTTGCCATCAACAGTAACCTTAGGAATTACTCGATTGCCATCAGCAATAAAAGTACCACTGCTATCGTATTTTCCAGTAGGTGCCAAGACACTGTTGGGAATATAAGTTTGTCCAGGACCCAAAGTATCGGTAACGACAACATTGGTTAACTTCGCACCTTGAGGATTGAGAGCAATATTCCAAGTACACTCACGAGGAGTGCCGTATTCATCTAGATTAGAGTACCAACCAAATTTATTGATATTCCAATCAAAATGATTATTGGTATTGTCAGAGGCGGTTGCCCCGAGTGCGTGGAAGAATAACATCCCATGACGATCAGTCGAAGTATTGGCTAGGGCATCATTGAAGATGATCCGGCCAGTCGAACGGCCGGCAACTAGGTTGAAAGTACCAATTTGAATGCCATCGTGGTTGTACATTGGAATTGACAAATTAGATTTAATTTTAATGTTACTTGGAATTTCGAAGGTGGCAATATCGCCGGTATTGATCTTGACGCCGTCAGGTATGGTCCAGGCATAGGTGACATCGTAGTTCTCGTAATCATAAAGAGTCTGACCAGGCGGAACAATATTGCCATTAACATCTTTAATAGTGGCGTCGGCTGCCGTTAATCCACCAATTTCGATAGATGAGGTGGGGGCAGTATCGGCGCGTGCGCTTGTTTCATTGGGGATGAAGAAAAGAAACAGCGCCATAAAGATTGCTGAAATGAAGATTAAGATGGATGATCTTTTCATTTTCACTTTAAACATCTCCCTTATAAAGTGCCGATAAAACTCTTTCGACTTTTATCAAATGTATTATAGGCCGAATAGAAATATTGTAGGTAGCAATATAGCCAATGAATGTTTAATGTTGATATAATAACAATTTTAATGTATACCAATTATTTTTAATTATAAAATTTTTTTTGTAATTAGTTTGTAACGGCGTGATGATTTTAATCGGCGATACTTCTTCTTGGGTAGACAAGCAAATAATTAAAGCTTGTCTATCTTTCAGGTATCTTGGTGGATAATGAAGAGTCGATCATTTTACGGAAGGTATTTTGGATCGACAACAAAATGAAAAAACACTTCATCTCGATAAAATAAAAGAAAAATAAAAAAAGAGTATAGGACAATAAAAGTCCCATACTCTTTTTTGCTTATGGTTATATTAAGATTAATCGTCCCAATCCACGACCGAGTCTTTTAAACCGTCAGGATTACCACTCCAGAAGAAGTTACCATACCAGAGACTACGCTTGTCAGTGTCGAAGCCACTGATTTCTGCAACGTCCGCGTCACTTAATTCAAAGTCATAGATATCAGTATTTTGGATGATGCGTTCCTCGTGTACGGACTTGGGGATGGTGATGATTCCACGTTGTAGATCCCAGCGCAAGATGACTTGAGCCACTGACTTGTGATACTTGTCAGCAATCTTTTGGAGCCGTTTGTCACCTAGGACAGCACCTCCACCCAGTGGAGACCAAGCTTCCAGATAAATATTGTGTTGATCACAGAAGTCCTTGATGTCCTCTTCTTGGCAGAGAGGGTGGAATTCCATCTGATTGACAGCTGGTTTGATTGAGGAATTCAAAAGTAAATTCTTTAACTTGGCAATGTTGAAGTTGGAAACACCGATGGCTCTAGCTTTACCGTCACGATAAATTTTTTCAAGTGCGTGCCAAGTATCCAAATATTTGCCATCTACTGGCCAGTGGATCAGTAATAGATCGACGTAGTCAGTTTGAAGTCGTTCAAGCTGACCGTCGAAGCCTTTTAACGTCTGATCGTAGCCGTGATCACCATTGAAGATCTTGGTAGTTAAGAAGATGTCTTCACGTTTTAACCCGTTGTCAGTCAAAGCCTTTTGTAAACCTTCACCGACACCTTTTTCGTTACCGTATTGTTTAGCAGTATCGATAGCTCTATATCCATGTTTGATCGCCCACTCGACGGATTGAGCAGCACTAGAATTATTTACTTTCCAAACACCTAAACCTAATTGAGGCATTTTCACGTTGTTATTAAGAGTTACGGTTGAATTTAATTTTAAAGTCATATGAAAACCTCCTAATAAATATTCTAACGCAAAAGATTTTGTGATTCTTGTAAAATCCTTGACTATTTGGTATAGTTCGAGATGTTCACGTCTATCAATAATGGAAACTATTTCATAAAGGAAAGGTATAGCCCAAAACATGCAAAAAACATTCACAAGTACTAATGAAATAAAATCAGAAATTATTAATTTATCGGCAATTTTGAACTTGCCTAAAGGAACCGAAGCGTTCATCAGTGATATTCATGGCGAATATGACGAGTTCGCACACATACTTCGTAACGGATCTGGTAATACCAAACAAAAAATCGGTGAACTATTCACTGGCCGTTTGACTGGTGAGAGCCAAAAGAAATTAGCATTTTTGATTTATTATCCTTCAGAAATACTCAAACAGACCAAGAAAAATATCAAGACACAAGCTGAACTCTGTCAATGGTACATGACGACCTTCAACAACTTGATCGAGATGTTGCGCTACACGGCCAATAAATACACGCGTTCCAAAGTTAGAAAGGCTATCAAACCCGATCTAGTCTACATCACGGAGGAATTATTGTACGCTGACATGACTGACGCAACCAAGCACCAATATTACCGTGAAGTCATGGACAATATCATCAGTTTAGATATGGCAGATTCGTTCATCATTTCTACTTGTCACACGATCCAACGACTAGTAGTCGATCATCTGCACATCATTGGCGATATCTATGATCGAGGACCACACCCTGACTATATCATAGAACACTTGATGAAACGTTGGGGCAGTATAGATTTTCAGTGGGGGAATCATGACATCCTCTGGATCGGTAGTGCTGCTGGTTCAAAGCTCTGCATGGCTAATCTAGTTCGGATCAGTGCTCGCTACGACAACTTAGATATCTTGAGTGACTCGTATGGGATCGACTTCGAAGAATTAGAGAAGTTCGCTCTGCGACACTATCAACCATTAGACTCTTTCAAACCCAAGTCCGACACTGGAACTAAGATTTCGGCAGATTTGGAGAAACGCAATAACTGTGTTCAACAAGCAATGTCCATCATGCAATTTAAGATGGAAGGCAGTGCCATCAAGCGTAATCCTGAATTTGACATGGAACCACGCATGTTACTAGATAAGATCAGTGCAGATCGAAAATCCGTAACGATCGCAGGCGAGCAATATCAAATCACAAATGGATGTTTCCAATTAGTCGATCCAGATGATCCTTATCAACTGACCAATGAAGAACAGACTATCTTGGCTGACTTGATCCAGCAATTCATTGCTTCACCAAAATTGCGTTATCACATGGGTTATATGTTGAACAACGGGTCCATGTATCTTCGTTATAACGGTAACTTACTACTTCACGGTTGTGTCCCAGTTGATAATAACGGCGCTATGCTGAGTCTTAAATTGGGCGAACACAAATATTCAGGCAAGAGTCTGTTCGACTTTTTTGAAGTCACTTTAAAAGGTGCCTTCCAAAAACCACAAGCTGCCGATTGCTTCAATTCGGATGTTCTCTGGTATCTCTGGACGGGCAAGTTGTCACCGCTATTCGGTAAAGAAGCGATGACGACGTTTGAACGTTACTTTGTGGATGACAAGGAGTTACAACACGAGAAGAAGAACCCGTATTATTCATTGAGAAAAGAAGAGTGGTTCGCTGATAAGTTACTTGAAGAATTCGGTTTGGATACTGAAGAAGGTCATATCATCAATGGTCATACACCTGTGAAGATCGGTCACACGCCGATCATGGCTAACGGCAAGATCTTCGTCATCGACGGGGGCATGTCGAAACCATATCACAAGACGACTGGTATCGGTGGTTACACATTGCTGTCTAACTCTTATGGCTTGCAATTAGTAACGCATGAACCTTTCACAACGCGTAAACGGGCTATTGAGGATATGACAGACGTCGTTTCAACTAAGCGAGTTATCGAACAGTCGGTCAAACGTAAAACGGTCGCAGACACTGACAATGGCATCAAAATAAAAAAGCAGATAGCTCAGCTATCTGCTCGATTGAAACAAAAGTAATTATTCTGATAAAGCTTTTTTAGGTAAGATCAGATTCAAGACGATACCAACGATCGTAGCAACACCGATACCTGTGAATTGGAAAGTTCCAACTTTCAAGTAGGCATTACCAATACCAATAACCAAAATAACTGACGCAATCATAAGATTGTGTTTTTTATTGAAGTCAACTTTGTTATCGACCAGTAACTTGAGACCACTAGAGGCGATAACACCGAAGAGGACAAAACTTATTCCACCGATTACTGGTCCGGGGATAGTTTGGATCAAAGCACTTAATTTACCGACGAATCCAAATAGGGCAGCGAAGACGGCGGCACCGATAATAACGTAGACACTAAAGATTTTGTTGACGGCCATAACGCCGATATTTTCACCGTATGATGTGATGGGAGGACCACCGATCAATCCAGCAAAGATCGAAGCAGTACCATCACCGGCTAGAGTTCTGTGAAGTCCGGGATTCTTGAAGAAGTTACGATGTGTCAATTCATCTAGAACCATGATGTGACCCAAGTGCTCCGCCATCGTTACGAACGCTATCGGGGCAAAACTCAATATGGCATCCCAGTAGATCTTCTTAGGGGTGTAGCTGATAAATGGGAATTCAAAGTTGGGAAGTTTGAACCATGGTGTGGAGACTACTTTTGAGAAGTCAACGATACCGAAGGCAACCGAGATGGCATAGCCGCAGACGATACCTAGTAGGATGGCGATGTTGCTCCAGAAACCTTTAAAGTACATGTTGAATAATACGGTTAAAAATAAAGTGATCATCGAGATGATGAAGTATTTTAGATCATAGTGACCGTTGTTCATCATGGCATTGTCAGCAGCGTTGCTGGCAACTGATAGACCAATAACAATGATGATCGGTCCAACAACGATCGGTGGCAAGGCCTTGTCGATCCAGTCAGACCCGATGAAGGCAATCATCAAGGCTACTACCAGATAGACGATACCAACGGCGATAGTACCTTGGGCAACTCCGGCATAACCAGCAGTCTTCATCAAGGCGATACTAGGAACGATAAAAGAAAAACTGGAACTCATATACGCTGGGATTCGACCCTTTGTGATCAAGATATGTAAGATAGTACCGATACCAGAACTGAATAAGGCGATACCGGGATCTAGTCCAATCAGTAACGGTACTAGGACCGTTGCTCCGAACATTGAGAATAAGTGCTGCAAGGATAGGAGCCACCAGCTACTTAAAGGTGGCTTTTCATATAAGTCGATAACCGCTTCAGGATTTCGATATGATTTATCATTTGCGTCCAAGTTTATTTCCCCCACTTACTTTTTTGCAAAAAAATAGTCCTCTATCCCGTGTATATGCGAAATAAAAGACTGAACGTGTTCCCTTCATAGCCTCACGGGACCAATGTTAAAGGACTATTTAATTTTCTTAATCATAATAGAGTTGAAATGCAATGTCAATAATGAAATACTTAAGAGTATGAATGCCAAGCGCTGACAAGAGGAGAGAATTTTTAAACTATGGTTGAATTGTATATTGTAAGACACGGAGAAACAGATACTAATTATGAGAACCGTATCAACGGTATGTCGACTGATAAGCCTTTGAATGACAACGGGATCAAACAAGTTGAAGAGCTTGAAAAATACATCGATGTTAATATGTTTGACGAAGTGTATTCAAGTCCGATGAAGCGAGCTGTACAAACTGCTGAGATCTTGAATCAAGGAATCCACGAAGTAAAACTCGATAAGCGACTTTATGAAGCTGATTATGGTAGTTGGGATGGATTATCCGAAGCAGAATTAAAAGTTAAGTATCCAGAAGTATTCGATGAAAATAATTATTTATTACCTAATTACACCAAATACGCCAAAGACGGTGAAGAATACGAAGACGTCTATAAGCGTGTTGAAGATTTCATGAATGATATGGCTAAAAAGGGTGACAAGAAGATCATGGTCGTCTGTCATGGTTTTGTCAGTCGTTCATTCTTAAAAGTCGTGACTGGTGCAGAAGACATTTCGGCGATTATCCAACCAGACAATGCCGGAGTATCGAAATATACGGTTTCTAAGTCTGGACGCAAGTACTTGAATTATTACGGTAGAAAAAACAGCATAGACTAGATTTTGATGAGGTGTAAGTTTGGCTCTAACAAATAAAGTTCCAGAACGTGACGTCAGAAATGTTTTTAACTCGATCGCTACGAATTACGACAAGATGAATTCCATTATGAGTTTGGGGACCCACAATAAGTGGCGCAGTACTGCCACCGATATGATCGACAATCACCCTAAGCGGATTTTGGATCTCTGTTGCGGTACAGCTGATTGGACGATCTTATTAGGTAAGAGATTCCCGTTAGCCAGAGTGACCGGCATGGATTTTAGTCAAGAAATGTTGAAGATCGGCCAGAACAAAGTGGGTCAAGCTGGTATTGAAAACGTAGCACTATTGGCGGGAGATGCCATGCACCTGACATTTTTGGACAATAGTTTTGATGTGGTCACGATTGGATTTGGGCTCAGGAATGTTCCGGACGCTAATGCAGTCTTGCAAGAGATCTATCGAGTTTTGAGACCCGGTGGACAGATCATCTGCCTAGAGGCATTCAAAGTTGAAACACCAGTGATTCGACTAGGCTGGAAAGTATACTTCAACCGGTTGATGCCACTGATGGGTAGACTGTTTGTCTCTAAACAGAGTGAATATCAGTATTTGGACGATTCCGTCAATAAATTCGTCAGTATCCCACAACTAGTCGAGATGTATCGTAAAGCTGGTTTTGAGAATGTTAAAGTGAAAGACTTGATGTTGAAATCTGCCGCAATTCACTTTGGCGAAAAAAAATAAAAAAACTGTCGTAGATGAGTGAACTCGAGTGGGTTCAGTCACTTACGGCAGTTTTTTTGTGTAAAAACGGCGAAAGAAAAAGCCATCCTGGGGAGGAATGACTTTTATGTTTTTAGGGGATTAAATATATGTTATAGGGGGGATGAGGTGAGAGGCTCTCGTCTCTCATCTACAACTACTAATATACAGGCTAAGTGTGAAACAAATGTTTTTAAAATGTGAAGAAAGTGTGAACTTTTTCAAAAAATCTCTTTTGACTTGATATAATCAAAAAAATATCAATGTCGCAAGCTAACAATATCAAGATATTCAATTATTATTTGTTAAAAATTAGATTTTAGTGATTTTATTTGATATGAAACCCGTTCGATGAATTATATTAGTCTTGTAAAAAGAAAGGTGGTAAATGATGACAAATATTCGGGATGTTGCCAAAACGTCTGGTCATTCGGTCTCGACCGTCTCTCGAGTAATAAATAAACGAGGTTATGTGTCCGACCAAACTAGGTGTGAGATCGAAGCGGCGATCAAGCAATTGAATTATCACCGCAATGACATGGCTCGGGCGCTTAGTCTAGGAAAAACGCACCAAGTCGGTATTGTTGTTCCTTATATCGATCACCCGTATTTTCAAAAACTAGCTAATGCAATTATAAGTGCGGCATTCGATCATAATTACCAAGCCACATTATTGCAGTCGAATTATAGTTCAGAACAGGAGATCGATTTTTTGGATATGTTAAAGCATCACGTTTTTGATGGCTTGATCTTTACTTCCCGTGCGATCTCGTTTGACAAGTTAGTGGAATATCAAAAATTCGGACCGATTGCTTGTTGCGAGGATACTTTCGATTATCCCATCTCGTGTGCCTTTACGGATCGAAAAGCGTCATTTGTCGATGCTATGCAAGTGCTAAAAAATCAAGGGTATTCTCATCTCGGGGTAACGATCAGTCGCAGTGAAAGTACCAGTCAGAGCGCTCGCTTGACGATTGCTGCCTATGAGGAAGTTTTTGATCAAAAAATCGATGAGCAATTGCTATTTCGTGAATCTAAAACGATGTTTGATGGAATAAATGCGGCGGAACAATTTCTCAATTACGATCCTCAGTTACAAGCAATTTTTGGTGACGACGATGAGATCGCGGCAGGCGCAATTCGTAAGTTACAACAACTAGGGCGCCAAGATATCGAAGTCATTGGTCAAGAGAATTTATCCATCAGCTTTCTGATGAATTTTTCCACCATCGATCACCGTTTGACGGACATCGGCGAGGAGGTCTTCAAATTATTATTCCAGAGGCAAGTTATCAAGAAGCCGATCCCTTCCAAATTTATCCGACGTGGTAAGTTAGAACTGGCAACTGACGTGTCCGATGAATTATGGCACTGAAATTTAGGCAACAAAAAAACACCCCGGGGAAGGGTGTTTTTTGTATAGGGGATTAAATATTGTTATAGGGGGGATGAGAAAAGGGATTTGTTTATCTCTTATCTACAATTTATATAATACAGGCCTATCATGAAGTAATTGTTTGTAAATTGTGAAAATTATGTGAATCTTGGATAGCCAACTTTTGATGATAAGTCTTTTTTATAAGTTTAAATTCTTTGTCCAATTTTAATACGACAACAATAGTTGTCTCCCTTGGGATAACTATTCATCCCACGCTTACTAGTATAACTTATTTTTTGTATAACTACTACTGGTTGGTACTCAAAAACCAAAAAAAGAGAAATCGTCCTGGGGAGGGGCGATTTCTTTAGGGGATTAAATATATATGTTATAGGGGGGTGAGAAAAGGGATTATGTATCTCTCATCTACAAGTAATATATTAACCGAAGATTATGAAGTAAATAATTCCAAAATATGAAAAAAGTGTGAATTTTTAATATTTTGGAATTATTTATTTTATAATGTTAGTTGCATTTTAATCTTATACCAATTATACTATACACGTGTCTTGTGCATATATTCACTAATAGGTTATTAACTTTTAGGCTGAAAGTTAATAGTGAAAATGTATCTATTGTTTAATAGGATTACTTGTCTTTAATTGTCACCGGGATGCGATATTTGCAACTCTTGGTGGTGATAAATTGAAGATGTCCCTAGTACTGAAGCGTATTTTAGACGTCTTCTCTATTTTATAAGGGAGTTGATACTATGAGTAAGAAACAGTCGCTTTCTAGATCACTAGGAAGCAGACACATACAGATGATTGCTATTGGTGGTGCCATTGGTACAGGACTATTCTTAGGTTCTGGTGAAGCAATTCACAAGTCAGGACCATCCATAATCATTGCATATATTGTTACAGGACTTTTTTGTTTCTTCATGATGAGAGCAACTGGAGAATTGCTACTGTCAGATATTAAGAAACATTCGTTTTTGGATTTTATTAGTCAATACTTAGGTGATGGCTATGAATTCGTTACTGGTTGGGCCTACTGGTTCTGCTGGATCACATTGGCAATGGCTGATTTGACAGCAACTGGTATTTATATCAAGTTTTGGTTCCCACAAGTTCCACAGTGGGCAACGGCCTTAACCGTCTTATTGATTTTGTTTGGAATTAATTTCGTTAATGTAAGAATGTTCGGTGAATTGGAATCGGCGTTCTCAATGATCAAAGTCGTTGCGATCATCTTGCTTATCATTGTTGGATTCGCAATGGCATTTATCCACGTTCCAGTAGGTAGTGGACAGGCCGGATTTAGTAACTTATGGAGTCACGGTGGATTCTTCCCTACTGGGATCAACGGATTCCTATTATCATTCCAAATGGTAGCATTCGCTTTCGTTGGAATCGAAATGGTTGGTATTACTGCAGGTGAGACTGACAATCCTGAAATAAACCTACCTAAGGCTATCAACGCTGTTCCTATCAGAATTGCTATATTCTATGTTGGTTCAATGATAGCCATCATGGCAGTTTATCCTTGGAACAATATCGTCACCACCGTTAGTCCTTTCGTTCAAGTTTTCTCTGGAATCGGTATCAAGAGTGCCGCAGGGATTTTGAACTTCGTTGTTCTAACGGCTGCCTTCTCGGCAACCAATAGTTGTCTGTTTAGTACTAGTCGTACATTACACAGTTTGAGTATCAAAGGTAACGCTCCCGAGAGGATGTCTTTAGTAAGTAATCATAGTGTTCCTATTTGGTCATTAATGTTCTCTGGTGCCGCATTGCTAGTAATCGTTATTATGAATTACTTCATGCCGGCTAGTGTCTTCAGTTTGATTTCAACTGTTTCAACGATTAACTTTATTGTTGTTTGGGTAGTCCTATTATGGACACACGTAGTTTACCGTCATAAGGTTTCTGATCTTGGTAAATACCAAATGCCTGGATACCCTGCAACTAGTTACTTGAGTTTGTTGTTCTTTATTGCGATCTTGATCTTACTTATCGTTATTAAGCAAACTAGAGTAGCTATGATTGCAACGATCATCTTCTGGATTGCATTGATCGTTATTTATAAAATCAAAGTTAAAGTTCAATCTAAAGCCGGAGATAAAGTCGATGCAGAAGCAAAGACTGAATCTTAGACTAGTTTATGGTAATATAGCTTACAATTAATTATTTTTTGATTGGAAGCGATATTATGTCTTTGGAAAAAGTACAAAGTTTTTTTGCAAGCGTAGGTCTTCAAGATCGCATTAAGGTGTTTGATGAATCTAGCGCTACTGTTGAAATGGCTGCAGAAGCAATTGGTTGTCTGCCTGAACACATCGCTAAGACAATGTCGTTTTTAGTCGATGAGAACCCCATTCTTATTGTCATGGCCGGCGATGCTAAGGTCGATAACCATAAGTATAAGATGATGTTCCACAAAAAGGCAAAGATGATACCGTGGGATGATGTAGAATCGATTACTGGACATGCTCCTGGAGGTGTCTGCCCATTCGCGGTCAACGATGGTGTGAAGATTTATTTAGACAAATCCTTGAGGCGGTTTAAGACTTTGTATCCTGCCGCTGGCAGCACTTCCAGTGCTGTGAAGCTCTCATTGGCGGAGTTGGAGCAGTACACAGATGCTCAAGGTTGGGTCGATACTTGTAAGAATTGGGAATAAAGAAATAGAGCTAAGGCAATTTGCCTTGGCTCTATTTTTGTATTACTAGATTTAGATTACTAGTTGATTTCGATATGATGAACTAAGTCTTGCTTGTCAGCCACCTTAGGTAATGTGATCTTCAAAACGCCGTCATTGTAGTCAGCCTTGATATTTTTATCGTCAACTGCTGGCAAGTGATATTGTCTTGCGAAGCGACCGCTGGAACGTTCGCTCATGATCATATCTCCATTCTTGTCCTCATGATCATTGAAGCTATCACGATGACCACTGATAGTTAATGTGTCATTTTGATAGTTGATGTCAATGTTCTTCTTGTCGAACGCTGGCATGTCTACATGGACTTCATAGTTTTTGTCAGATTCTTTGATGTCAGTCTTAAGTGTTGCATTTGTATTAGCATCCTTAAAGAATGTTGGAAAGCTATTCATCCAATTGGTATCAAACCAATCTCTCATAATGTCGTTTGGACGATCCATAATTTCGTTACTCATATATCAATTACTCCCTTTCCTTCATTACAAATACATTGTAGTACCTATTAGGAGGGGAATTCAAATATTTAGCACTCTAAGTTATTGAGTGCTAACAAATTATTTTTTCATATAATTTGTAGGCTCGAAATATTTTTGAAGCAAACCGATCAAAAGGTCAGTGATGACGGCCATCAGTGCTGTTGGCAAAGCACCAGCTAGGATCAGTGGTGCACCATCAGTCGCATTAGTGCCACGGATTATCAAATCTCCTAAACCACCAGCCCCAACGAAGGAACCGATCGCTGTATTACCGATGGCCACGACCATAGCCGTTCTGATACCCGACATGATGACTGACATCGCCAAGGGTAATTTGACCATGTATAGCAATTGTAAGCCAGTCATGCCCATGCCCTTGGCAGAATCAATAATATTAGGATCAACGTTTTTCATACCAGTATAGGTATTCTTGAGGATCGGTAAGAGTGAGTATAAGAAAATAGTGACGATAACGGTGTTGGGTCCAAGACCTAGTCCTAACATGATGATCGATAGCATTGCTAGTGAGGGGATAGTCTGAATAACATTAGCGATGCTGATGATGAAATCGCCCAACTTGTAATGATTGGCGATGTAGATTCCTAGGGGGATACCGATCACTGCCGCGATCAATACTCCGTAGAATGAAATCAAAAAATGTCGACAAAATTGTTCTAAGATATAAATTCCGTTGTGAGTAAAATAAAAAATCAGTTGTTTCCATAACGGCTGTTCAACCATTAATTGTCACCTCTAAAGTAATTATGTTTTTGTAGGAATTCTCGTGCAACGTCCGCAGGTTCACGGAGGTTATTATCCACTTCGTAATTCATCGTTTGCATCTGTGACAATGATATCTGACCATCCAAACGATGTAAGAGTGGTTTCAGTTCGGGATGTTTGCGCAACAGGCTATTGTTGACGACCATACTAGTATCGTATGGTGGGAAGAAATGCTTGTCGTCTGGCAATATCTTCAAGTTGTAACTCTTGATCCGTCCGTCGGTAGAATAGCCTAGAACGGCAGACATCTTACCTGCGGCGACCGCAGAGTAGACTAGCCCAACTTGCATTGGATAGACGCGTTTGAAAGTAAAACCGTAGGTACGTGAAAAAGCTGGATAACCATCGTCAGGTCGATTGATCCAGATATTGTCAGCGCCAATATTGATATTGGGAGCGATTTTTTTGAGGTCACTAATATCATGTAAATTGTATTTTTTCGCAATTTTTTGAGTTACTAGCATGTTGTAAGTATTGGCGAAGCCGTAAGTTGGGAACCAAGTCTGGTCGAACCGTTTTTGATAGAGTTCTTTAACGACGCGGTTAGCTTTAGCTCGATTCTTGATCGGCTTGTGATTTAAGGTGGCGATCAGTTCATCACCAGTGAAATTTTCTGCGGCGATGTCGGCGTTATGACGCATCAAAGCGGCATGAACTAGCTGATTAGAACCTAAGTTATTGACGATTTGAGTGTGATAATTCGTCTCATGTGAGATGAGTTCCATGATTATTTCAGACATGATCATCGACTCAGTTGTCGATAGACTGGCGACCTTGATAGTGTCTCGTGAACCGGAACCTAGTCCGGGCCAACCACAGCCCGAAACGAAAAGGAGCGAGGCTAGCGAAATTAAAGTAATAAACTTTTTGAGTAATTTTTTCATAGTTACACCTCACGACTTTTCGTTTTTGGTGTAACTTTTTTTTCGAATATCCCTAATAAATAGTCTGCTAAAATCGCAAGAATCGTAACAGGGATAGTACCACCGATGATCAGACTGGGATTATAAAGATTCAGTCCATTAAAGATGAAATCACCTAATCCACCGGCACCAATGTATGATGCCAACGTAGACCAAGAAATCACATAGACAGTTGAGAGCCTTACACCAGACATAATAATAGGCATGGACATAGGTATTTCAACTTTAAAGATGGACTGCATCGTTGTCATTCCGAGACCACGGGCGGCATCGATCAGATTGGGGTTAACTTTTTTCATCCCAATATAAGTGTTGCGCAAAATGGGTAGTAGCGAATAAATGAAGAGGGCGACGATCGCAGGTGTCTTGCCGATCCCAAAGATGGGGATCATTAACGCTAACAGTGCTAACGATGGAATCGTCTGCAGCATGCCGGAGATCGACATGACGTACTTGGCAGTCTTGTTGTAACGTGTCAATACGATACCTAGTGGGACGGCCACGATTATTCCCAGAACAATGGCGAAGGCTGAGATATAGATCTGTTCCCAAGTCTTGATTATTAACTCAGAGCCGTGTTGATTCAGAAAAGTGATCATGCATTATCACTCTCCTTTGCGATCGTAGCTGGTAGTTTGATATTTTCGGGGTCGTCTAATTCATCCTTGCCCCAGATGGCATCATAGATGATATTGACGAGGGATGCACGGGTTACGATACCGATCAAGTTGTTGTCGTCGTCGATCACGGGGACATACTTGTACCCTTGCTTTAAGATACGTTCACTAGTGTCTCGCAAGTACGATGTGGTCTTGACTTTGAAGCGATTAGCTTTGTAAATATCCGAGACATTGGAATACTTCGAGTATCGGTCGTTGATCGTCTCTAAGTCGATGTAGCCTTTGAGTTTGTTATTGTCGTCCGTCACTAGTAGCGTATCAACGTGATGATAACTCATCGCCCGAATCGCTTCAGCTAGTGACTGTCCCAGCGTGATCTTAGCAGGATTCTTAGACATGATGTCACTAACGGAGAGGGTGTTTTGTTGCGCTTGTAATAGACGTTCTTCACCGAGTAATTCCTTAACGAAGTCATTACCGGGATGTTGCAAGATATTATCAGGTGTATCGTCTTGAATAACGTGGCCGCTGTCCATGATAACTATATGAGTAGCGAGTTTCAGAGCTTCATCCATATCGTGCGTGACGAAGATAATGGTTTTGCCGAGTTCTTCTTGCAAGTGTTTGACCAAGTCTTGTAAGTCATCACGCGTGATTGGATCAAGCGCACCGAAGGGCTCGTCCATCAAAATAATATCTTGATCAGCGGCCAGAGCACGTACGACGCCGATCCTTTGTTGCTGTCCACCGGATAGTTCGGCAGGGTAACGTTCTAAATAGCTTTCAGGCAAGTCAGCCAGATTTATTAATTCTTTCGCCTTACGGTCCATTTTTTCCTGTTGCCACTTGAGCAGCTTAGGTACAAGGGTGATATTATCCTTAATGGTCATGTGAGGCATCAATCCATTGTTCTGAATAACGTAACCAATTGTACGTCGTAATTTTACTGGATCGAATGTTTTAAGATTCTTTCCTTTGAAGATGATCTTGCCGCGACTAGGTTCGATCATACGGTTGATCATTCTCATCGTCGTGGTCTTCCCAGAACCTGAAGTTCCGATCAGACAGACGAATTCCCCTTTATTGATAGTTATGTTGATATCCTCGACAGCGTCATTGCCGCCGCGGTAATTCTTTGCTACATTCTGAAATGAAATTATTTCTTTCGTAGACTGCATAGAACCTCCTATTAATATGACTAACGTTAGCTATGATACAATTATAGTGAGATTAATTCAAAAAGAGGTCGAAGATAATATGGCAAAAATAGTTATCAAACGTATCTATAGCAAGGAATTACCCGATGGATATAGAATTTTAATTGATCGCCTATGGCCACGAGGTATGTCCAAATTACGTGCCAATTTAGACCTTTGGGCCAAAGAAATCGCTCCGTCACCAGAATTACGCAAATGGTTCGGCCATGATCCTGAAAAATTTTCAGAGTTTGAAGTGAAATATCTGGAAGAAATAAAAAATAATGACTATACCAAAGTGTTTGTTCAAAGCGTTATAACGGCGTTACAGGAGCAAGATGTTTTGATTTTATACGGTGCCAAAGACGAAGAACACAATAATGCAGTCGTTTTACAAAAGTATTTGAATAAAGAAATTAATAAATAATTGAAGTATAGACCTATCGTATTATAATGATATAAGTGAAGCTAATAGACGGGACGGATAAAAATGGAAGAATTCGATTTAGCAACTCTTCTTTCCAGCAACGAAAAAACTTTGATACGAGTGTTACAAAACTACGCCAGAACGAATGATCTGGTTGTTTTTGTGTTAGATAACAATGATAAGTTGATGTCAAGAGCTCTCGGTGAGACGCGTGATGGGAGTGTTTTGGCAGATTTAGAAAAGGTCAAAAACTTTTCGGAATTGAGTATCAATCGCTTCAAGTACAATATTGAGTTAACAGACGTGCCCATCCGTATTTCAATGATCAATCAGATGGTCGGGAAGTTGTATGTTGCTCACGATGTTCAGGGCAAGCCTAGTCCTGAGAGCCTGATGCTATTGCAAAGATTACAAAAACAAGCTGAGTTTTTGAAATACTTGGTTGAAAATATCGCCCGCCTCTTGGTGGATAATCGTGGTATTGATGACTTCTTAGTCAAGCAAACTGTCAGTGTAGATGAGATGATCGACGAGTTGGATGATAGTGAAGCTTTAGCTTTGCAACAACTGAAAGAATTGTCCACCTCCAATCGCGCCATCATCACTGCTATTGAGTTCATCGATGATAATTTGGACAAACGATTGACGTTGGATCAAGTTGCTAATCGGGTTTATTTGTCAGATTATTATTTTAGCAAGCTCTTCAAGAAGGAGACAAAGCTGAGTTTTTCAGTCTACTTGAACGCCAGAAAAATTCAGCGGGCGATGTTTTTGTTGAAGGATACAGAGCTAAGCATCCAAGATGTGTCCGATGAGTTAGGATTTACGCGAATGAGCTACTTTAGTCAGACGTTTAAAAAATACACTGGTTATACACCTTCCAAATTTCGGAGAAATTAAAAAATACACTGGATTGACATGAAGTGCGATAGAAAAGTTAGACAATTTGAATTAATCAAAAATGGCTTGTTCCCGGTATTCCACTGGGATCAAGCCATTTTTGATTAGAGATTACTAGATAAATCATCTATTAAGTTGATGTGAGTTGGGTTCCAACCTAATTCCCTTTGCGTTAATATACTGGAAGCGGGGAGATCAGCACTGAACGACTGTAAAATATTGAAACTGTTATTATAATTGGCTTTCACTGGCTTAATTGGTAGTTCTAGTTTTTTTGATAAAATATTAAGAATGTCGATCATCTTGACTTGTCCATCACCCACAGCATTGAAGACAGTCATGGGTCCACCGTTCAGTTTGTATTTTAAAACTAAAACAAATAAATGAGCAGCATCGTTCACGTTGACAGCATTCCAACGATTTTGACCATTGCCAATGTATGGTATGTAACCGAGCTCGTTAGACTGATTGATTAACATAGAAATTAAACCATAACGTCCGGCGCCATGTACTGAGGGAGCAAAGCGGACGGTTGCCGTGTTTAGACCCTCTTGTTTGAGTTGGCGTGCGAGTAACTCTGATTTACGTGGCGTTGTCTCAGCATAATTTTCAGATCCCAAATCATTCTCTGTCAAAATTTCACCAGGGTCTACTCCCGCAGTTCCGGCAGTGATGAGAAATGGTTTATCAGTATCTTTGATTGCATCACCAATTGCTAAGATTGCGTTTTTATCCAAAAGAGCAGCTTGGTCAAAATGCGCAAAATCATTTGTGAACCCTAGATGAAGAACTGCATCAGCTTGTTTGGAAGCGTCTTTAATAATATCTAGGTTTGATAAGGTTCCCATAATTGTTTTTCCACCCATATCGGTTAATTTTTGGGCACTTTTTTCAGAGCGAGTTAAACCACTAACAGTAAAGCCATCACTAATTAATTCCTTTGCTACTAGTGATCCAACATAGCCAGTTGCCCCAGTCATAAATATGTTCATAAGATCTATCTCCTCTTGTTAATTTCTTGATATTTCTTATAATAACAGCATAGATTAAATAGTTAATATTCATTAATTAGATATAATTCAATAAATAGACATTGTCTATAAAATGTCGATGAGGTAGATGAGATGACCAGTTTACAAAATGCCAGGACAGAAAAAATGATCTTCATAGGTTTTCAAGAATTACTTACTAAGAAGCTCTTCAGCAAGATTACAATCAATGATATCGCTGAAGAATCAATGATTAATCGTTCAACTTTCTACATCCATTTTTTGGATAAATATGATTTATTATCTAAATTTCTTGCTGATAAAGGGACAGCGACTAGTTTGAATATAGACAGTGTTTATCAAAAACCTTATACAAGCTTCGCGACACTTGGAGGACCGACATTATTACCCATTTTCAAATTCCAACGTCAAGATAGTGAATTCCGTAATGCTCAATTTCAATTTATTATGGATTTCATTATCAAAAGTGAATCTAAAAAAACTGAATTGGAAAAATATTTTTTGATTGGAAGATTTAAAGGGATGAATATCTGGTTGGAACGTACACATCAGAAGTACGATCCCTTTGTTGACTATGAGCGCCTAGACGAAATTTTTCGAAGTGGTAAAGAGTAGACGTACTAGGATTCTATGTTTTATGGACACTGACCTCTTGGATTGCGATGTATGCCTGCTGATATGAAACTTGAAAGTGCTCTGTCGCCTCAGTGTATGAATACTTTTGCTTGACCACTTACTAAACTACTTCAATTCGTTCTTCTAAAATCGTCTTTTTTGTGATCGTAAAAAAGACACACTCTTTCGAGTGTGCCCAGAGTCTAAAATTTCTCACCAATACGATGTTATTTAGAGCCGTTTTTTAGTTTGTTTTTCTTTTTTTCTTCTTGTTAAATTGATGAAGTATCAAAGTAATGATGATCGACAATACCAAGACACCGACGAACAGCATGTTAGGTATTTCGATGTCGATAGCGGGGATGGAGAGGAACAACTTGATAGAGATGAACAAAATCAAGAAGTATGCCATTCCTTGTAATTCAGGGATCCGTCCCATCAAGCCCATGATCAATTCTGCGATTCCACGCATGGCGAGGATACCGATCATACCACCGATCAAAACGATGACGGGATTACTGGAAATCGCCAATGACGCCAAAACCGAGTCGATCGAGAAGACAATGTCCATCAATTCGATCGATATAACGACCTGCCAGAATTGAGAAATATGGATATGTTTTCTCCAACCTTTAGGTTCAGGTTTTTTGGTTGGGACTTCCACTTCTTTGTTTCGTTTATGTCTGTCGAAGAAGAAGTACTTCAAGAACAGATAGAATAGATAACCCGCGCCGAGGACTTTTATCCACCAGAAGTTGATCAGATAGACACCGATACCGATAACTAGAAAGCGGAAGACGTAAGCTCCCACTAAACCGTAGAATAAGGACTTTTCTTGTTCCACCTTGTTAGGTAATGACTGTGTTTGTGCGGCTAGTACCACAGCGTTATCAACCGATAACATACACTCCATGATCACCAAGGATAGAATTATTAACCAATCTTCGCCAGATTCGATAACCGTTGCCCAGTTATGGAGGTCGAAGAATGGGCCGTACATGTTAGCAAGTGCATTCAATCAGAATATGCTCCCTTAAATATTATTATTTGTCATATGATACTTTATTTTATGACGGTTGTATATTTTTATCTCCCTTTTATTCTACTAGAAATTTGGCCGAATGGTATCTATCTAGGCTATTAAATTTAGAATTCTTTAAAAATGTTTTCAAAAAAATAATCGTTTACTAAAATATTTGTTGACAATTTAAGTGAAAGGGATTACATTTTATTTGCGCAAACGTTTGCTTAGGTGGGAATTATTAATAACAAAAGTGAGGATGACGAATTTTGGAAAAATGGTGGAAGAACGCAGTTGTTTATCAAGTATATCCGGCCAGCTATCAGGATAGTAATGGTGATGGAATTGGAGATCTACCAGGCATTACCAGCCGATTAGAATATATTAAGAAGTTAGGTGCGGATATTATTTGGCTGAGTCCAATTTATCAATCGCCTCAAGTCGATAATGGTTATGACATTTCAGACTATCGTGCTATCAATCCAGATTTTGGAAATATGACAGACTTCGATAATTTATTAAAGAAAGCACACGAACTCGGATTAAAGATAATGATGGACTTAGTAGTCAATCATACTTCCGATGAGCACAAGTGGTTCCAAGAATCACGCAAGGGTAAGGATAATCCGGATCGTGATTATTATATTTGGCGTGATGGCAAAAATGGGGAAGCACCTAATAACTGGGGTTCATTCTTCACTGGTCCGGCATGGAAATATGATGAACAGTCAGGACAGTATTATTTGCACTTATTCGCTCCTGAACAACCAGACTTGAATTGGGAAAATACCAAAGTTCGTCATTCCGTCTATGACATGATGAATTGGTGGGCAGACAAGGGTGTTGATGGCTTCCGAATGGATGTTATCAACTATATTTCTAAACCTGACGAATTGTCAGATGCTCCTAAAAAGGCAGACGAATTATACGGTAACCCCGAACCACTAGTTGCTAATGGACATCGCATTCATGAATTCCTACAAGAAATGAATCAGAATGTTATGAGCAAGCACAAGATGGTAACTGTTGGTGAAGCTCCTGCCGTAACGACTGAAGAGGCTAAGGAATATTCAAACCTCAATGGCCAAGAACTGGATATGGTCTTTCAATTCGAACACATGGGATTAGATGGTAGTGCTAATCCTGCGCTAGGACGTTGGGCGGATCGAAAAGCTAGTTTGACTGACTTGCGTACTAATTTGACTAAGTGGCAAACTGCCTTAGCAGGTTCGGCATGGAACTCATTGTATTGGAATAATCATGACCAACCTCGAGTCGTTTCTAGATTCGGAAATGACAGTACAGAAGAATATCGAGTTTTGAGTGCGAAAATGCTGGCAACGATGCTACATTTTCAGCAAGGTACTCCGTACGTCTTTGAAGGTGAAGAAATCGGGATGACCAATGCATATTTTGATAAGTTGAGTGACTACGTAGATCTAGATTCGATCAACTCATATCATCAAATCGTTGATGAACAACATCTGCTTGATGGACCAACGATGTTGAAGTATCTAGGGATGCATAGTCGAGATAATGCTCGTACTCCGATGCAATGGGATGACAGTGCCAATGGTGGCTTCTCAACTGGGAAACCATGGGAAAATATGAATCCAAGTTATAAACAAATCAATGTGGAAAAAGCCTTGGCTGATCCAAATTCAGTCTTCTATTATTATCAACACTTGATCAAGCTGCGCCATGAATTGCCTGTCATTACAGACGGGACCTATGCGTTAGTTGCTGATAATGAAAATGATGCAGAGGTGTACGCATATACTCGTAGTGATGAGAAGACGACGCTGTTAGTAGTCTTGAACTACACCGATAAAAATTTGGAACGTCATTATGATGTACCAGAAGATGCAAAATTATTGATAAGTAACTATGACAATGATCAAGACGATAAATTACGTCCATATGAAGCAAAGGTCTATCAATTTTAGTGGGTGAAGGGGGTATAGATTATGATAAAAGCATCTGCAGATAAGTCGGATGAAGTAACGACTAAGAAAGAAAAATCATTTGGTTTCGATAATGCATTACCTACTTTGCCAATGAAAACTATTTTTGCGATGACCTTTGGATGTATTGGTGTGAACATGGCTTTCACATTGCAAGGCTCACAAATGAGTAGAATTACTCAAACTATCGGTGTTAATCCTAATAATTTGGGATGGTTCTTCCTATTGCCACCATTGTTAGGTATGTTCGTTCAACCGCTCATTGGTAAATATTCTGATATCACTTGGACTAAGTGGGGACGTAGAATACCGTATTTATTGGTCGGTGCTCCTATTACCGTGGTGGTAATGATCATGCTACCATTCACAGGTTCTTTTGGATTTGGATATGGTTCTCTAACGGCACTGATATATGCCGCAATAGCAATTGCACTGATGGATTTATTCAGTAATGTCTGTCTGGCACCATACAAAATGTTGGCGGGTGATATGGTCAACGAGGATCAAAAAAATCTCGCTTGGTCTTGGCAACAAATTTTTAGTTACGCTGGGGGAATCTTAGCTGCATTATTGCCATTTATTCTTACTAAACTAGGTATGCCGAATACGGCTGCTAAAGGTCAAGTTCCGGCAACCGTTATCTGGGCATATTTGATCGGTGCCGCAATGCTATTGATCACCAGTTTGATTACGATCTTCAATGTTAAAGAATACGATCCAGAAAAATATGCAAAATATCATAAGATTGACGCAAAAGAACAAAAAGTAACACCTAACTTGTGGAAATTAGTAAAAAAAGCTCCCAGAGCATTTTGGGAATTAGCTGTTGTCCAATTATTTAGTTGGATCGGAATCATGTATACTTGGACTTACGCAACGGGCGCTATGGCTAACAATATCTGGCATACCACTAATCCAGCCTCGGCAGGATTTCAAGCCGCTGGTAATTGGTATGGTGTTATGACGGCATTTTATAGTGTAGCCGCCTTACTATGGGGACTATTCTATGCAAAAACCAAAGCAACTCAACGTAAATTCTGGTATTCATTCGGACTATTCGCAGATGCAATCAGTATTATCATTGTCGCCGTCACACATAATCAGTGGATTGCGTTACTAGCATTTGCATTGTACGGAATTGGTAATTTCACCATCAACACATTGCCATTTGCAATGTTAACGACATCATTGGATGGTAAGAACAACGGCTCATATTTAGGATTATTCAATATTGCTGTGTGTTTACCGCAAATCATTGGTTCTCTAGCTAGTTTCGTAGTCTTCCCATTAGTTGGAAATAGCCAAAGCATGATGATGATCATCGGATTTGTTGCAATGGTGATCGGTGGATTCTCAGTTGCGATCATTCACGAAGGTAAATAAAAAAATGTTATTAGTGAATTACGAGTCTTTCCTTTAAATATGTTAGAAGGTAAACTTATAGTGAATCTTATAACAAGAAATGAGGAGACAGGTGAATGTCAGCAACAATCAAAGATATAGCTCGAAAAGTTGGCGTGGCACCATCAACTGTATCTCGTGTATTAGCTAATAAATCACAGTATTATACTTCGGAGACGGCAGAGAAAGTTAAAAAGGCTGCCCGAGAATTAGGCTATAAAAAAAATCAAGCGGCAGTTGAATTAGTCAAGAAAAGCAGCAATGTCATTGCAGCAGTGGTTAGCTCGGTTAAGACTAATTTTGCTGGTCAAATAATCGAAGGTATTCAGTCCGAAGCTGCTAAACATGGTTACAATCTAATTATTGTGTATTCCAATAGTGCCAATTCTGAAGAACAAAAAAAGGCCTTGCTAACAGTGATCGAACGGCCAGTTATGGGAATATTACTGCTATCGATTGCCTTATCTGATGATAATTTAGATTTATTACAGGAGTCAGAGATACCATATTGCTTTTTATCGATGGGATTTGATGATACCCGACCATTTGTCAGTTCGGATGACGAAAGGATCGGTTATCAGGCGACAAAGTTATTGATAGAGAAAGGCCATCGTAAAATTGGTCTAGCTGCCATTGATAAATACCCTTATACCGGACAACTGCGACTGGCGGGGTACAAAAAAGCTCTAGCCGAGGTAAATATCGTTCCACAAAAATCATGGGTTCAAGCTGGGGATTATAGTTATCAGGCTGGCGTGTCCGCTATGGCGGCATATGGTGCCGAGACTGAATTAACAGGTATTGTAGCCGTCAGTGACTTGGCTGCTATCGGAGTTTTGAATCAAGCTAGAAACTTAGGACTTAGAGTTCCACAAGATATTTCAATCGTGAGTATCGACGGCACAGAAATGTGTCAGATCGTTCAACCACAGCTGACCAGTATTTCTCAAGATTTTTATAAAATGGGAGTAGTAGGTGTTCAACGTATTCAGCAAACTTTGTCTAAAAAATCTCAAAAGACAGGTGAGCAACAATTGATCCCAGTTCATATTGATGAGCGAGAAAGCGTTATTGAACGGGATTAAATAGTTTGTTTTTAGGGGTTGAATAATATTGATTCTAGAAAACGAATTCAAAAAAATAATTGACAAAGAACAATCTGTTGATTATGATAAGCATAATTATTCGAATATGTTGGGAATTTATCACCGGGTAAATTCTCAAGTAGGGTATTTTCCGATAAACCGCAGGTACGGCGCATAAGCGCTATAAGGTTTATCAGGGAGATACCCTTTTTTATTTTTTAGGAGGAAATCTTGATGAGTAAAGTAAGAGTACTGAATGGTCAAGTCGTTGGTCAGCTGTTGGATATGGGTAGTGTTATTAAGGTGGTAGAACAGGGCTACATTGCTAAAGAAGATGGTACAGGGATCATTTGGCCAATGATTTATAACGAGTTTGAAACTGGAAAAGCCGATATGGATATTCGATCGGGTTATTTAAAAAAGCAAGGATTATATGGAACAAAATTATTATCGTGGTTTTCATCTAATGCGGATAATAACTTGCCAGAACTGTCAGGAACAACCATGCTCTATGATGATAAAACTGGTCTTCCTAAGGGATTGGTGAATGCCGTAGCTTTGACGGGATTAAGAACTGGTGCCGCTGGAGCCGTAGGGAGTAAGTATTTGGCTAATCCAGATTCACATAATCTATTGATTGTCGGAGCAGGTAATCAAGCTGTATATCAAATTTGGGGACAACTGAATGTTATGCAACATTTAACTACTGTTAGTATTTATGATCCAATAAACAGTGATAATGCTGTCGAGCTAGCCAAAAATTTACCAGAAATTCTTAATCAAAAGATCGCAGATTCTGCAGTAACTAGCGATAATGTCGATGACTTGAAATCTAGAATTTCGAAAGTCCAATTTGTAGCAGTAAATAATATTGAAGATGCTACTAGAAATGCAGATATCATTGTAACAGTAACGCCATCTACTAAACCAATTTTGAAATCTTCATGGATTTCACCAGATACACATCTCAATACAATCGGCGCTGATATGACGGGTAAACAAGAAGTTGACGAACATATTTTTTCAAAGGCGCAAGTATTTGTCGATGATGTTGAACAGGCCACTTCGGTGGGAGAAACACAGACTGCCATCCGCCAAGGGTTAATTAAAAAAGATGATGTTACAGAGATTGGAAATTTAATACTTGCGAATAAGGACGACCACCAATTTGCAGGCATTACTATTTTTGATAGCACGGGTATTGCATTACAAGATCTCGCAACTGCAGGGTTAGCGATTCAAAGAGCTGAAAAATTAAATCTAGGTGAAAGTGTTGAGTTATAGAGGATAATAGCAATGAAAATCAAGACATTCGGTGTCGAGCAATGGATGAATGAGTATGAAACCAAAGCAAAGTATAATTTGGGTGAAACTTGTGTTTCTCCTATGTCTATCAAGGATTTATTGGATTTAGTAAATTCCACATCGGCAGAGGAAATACTGAATCAAGTTCTTAATCTACGATTAACTTATGGAGATATTGTAGGTAACGATGATTTGAGAAGAAACATCACCAAATTGTATAGAGGCCTAGATTACACTGATGTTGTCACTACACACGGGGCCATCGGTGCCAACAGTCTAGTTTTGACATCTATCGTTGAATCAGGAGATGAAGTAGTAGTAGTAAAACCTACATATCAACAGCTACAGTCTATCCCTGAGACCATTGGCGCCAAGGTAAAGACCTTAGATTTAAAATTGGGGAATAATTACTTACCAAGTATTGAACAATTGAAGTTATTAGTAAGCAATAAAACCAAGTTGATTATCTTGAATAACCCTGATAATCCTAGCGGGGCTTTGATTCCCAATGAATTACTGGCTGAAGTGATTGAAATTGCCAAAGGTGTTGATGCATATGTCCTGTGTGATGAGGTTTATCGTCATTTGAATCAAGCCGACGTATACTCTAATTCGGTAGTTGATCTCTATGACAAAGGTATTTCAACTAGTAGTATGTCAAAAGTATTCTCGATGGCAGGTCTTCGATTAGGTTGGATTGCGACTAAAGACGAAGAATTGATGAAAATCATCTTAAATCATCGGGATTACAATACTATCAGCAATGGTGTTATCGATGAATTGATTGCTAAACTTACTTTAGAGAATGCCGACTTGGTAATTAAGCGTAATCGAGAGATCGTAAAACATAATTTACAAATATTAGAAGAATGGGTCGACTCCCAAGAACATATCTCATGGGTCAAACCCCAAGCAGGAACAACGGCATTGTTGCATTATGATCTAAACATTTCAAGTGAAGAATTCTGTGATAAGTTAATGACTGAAAAAGAAGTTTTGCTAGTTCCCGGTGCATGCTTTGATATTGAGCATTCATTGAGAATTGGATATGCCTTTGAGAGTGATGAGCTTTTGAAGGGATTAAATAAAGTCAGTGATTTTATAGCAGAATTACAAAAAGGATAATAAATTATTCCAAACTAAAAAGGAGATGCCCAAGGCATCTCCTTTTGTATTAAACGGCTGGAACGAATGTAGTATAGATCAACCAAACATTTAAGATGGTTAAAACAACCGCAATCGCGTAACCGATATATTTAATGTAGTTCTTATTCGCAAATTCACCCATCAGTTTTTTGTTACTGGAGAAGGCGATCAATGGGAAAATCGAGAATGGCAATGCGACACTCAAGAATACCTGTGAGAATGTCAATAATGATTCAATCTTCGCTTCATTTCCCTTATAAATTATAGCGAAAGTGATAACTGGTAAGATCGAGAGCAAACGTGTAACCACACGTCTTGCCCAGAGTTTCATCTTCATGTGGACGAAACCTTCCATAACGATCTGACCTGACAATGTACCGGTGATAGTTGAGTTTTGACCTGAGGCTAACAGAGCCACCGCGAACAAAATACTCAAGATCGGACTAGCCACGGCACCGGCAATCTTTGGATCTTTCAAAGCATTGTATAGATCTACGAAACGACCTAAATCACTCTTTGTACCATAGAACAGTGCGGCACCCAGAAGTAATAGTAGCGTGTTAACAACAAAGGCTAAGGTTAATTGGATATTTGAGTCCCATGTTGAGAAGCGAACGGCTTGTTTAACACTCTTAGCATCGTTACGATCGTATTTTCTAGCTTGCGAAATACTCGAATGTAAGTATAAGTTATGCGGCATGACAGTCGCACCAACGATACCTAACGAAATATATAGCATACTTTGATTTTGTAGAATCACTGGGTCGGGAACGAATCCAACGACCATTTGACCCATATTAGGTTGTGCCAAAACCACTTCGTACATAAATACGGCTAAGATAACTAAGATAAGTGCGGCAACGATTGCTTCGATCTTTCTAAAGCCTAGTTTCATCAGTACTAGCAATAGTAAGACGTCGAAGGCGGTAATGATAACACCCCACAGGATCGGGATGTTAAATAGTAGTTTCAAAGCGATCGCAGAACCAATGATCTCCGCGATATCTGTCGCCATGATGGCTAATTCAGTAACGATCCAGAGAACAAAACCAACTTTTTTGGTAGTTCTATCTCTCGTTAATTGTGCCAAGTCTCGACCCGTTACAATCCCTAGTTTAGCGGCCATATATTGTAGTAACATAGCGATTAAACTAGATATCAAAATCACAGTCAAAAGTTTATATTTGAATTGAGCACCACCGGCAATTGAAGTGACCCAATTACCAGGATCCATATATCCAACGGCTACCAAAGCTCCAGGACCACTATAAGCTAGTAAAGTCTTGAAGAATCCAGCATCCTTTGGAATTTCAACGGTATCATTTATTTCTTCCAGAGAAGGACCGTTTGCATAATGAATCAGGCTCTCGTGTTGTTTATTATTTTCACTCAAGCTTGTATCCCCCTTTTCAATCCTCCAATATAGTATCATGTTACGTCATCCTTTTAAAGAGTAATAAAAAATAAATTTAGGTTGTCTTAACTTATACTTATTTATTAATATTTGATATAAATCAACGTAAAGATTTGTAAAAAAGCTTAGAGTAACCTACAATTAATTAAAAAGGGATGAGGCCGTATGGACTTAATAATAATCGTAGTAGACGTGATTTTCCTTGCCGGAGCTGCCTTTAACATTTATTGGCAGTCCCAAATAGAAATTCGTTCGATTTACAAAGTATCATCATTGATCTTTGCCACCTTTATTGGATTCTGGCTATTAGTTTCAGCAACTAATGATCTGCCATATATCATTATGGTAGCTGGATTCGTAACTCTCACCATTATGAATGGTGTCGGGGGAATCGGCGAGAAAAAAGTCGTGATGAACGGATTTTACTCGGGCGTGCTAGATTACGCTCAAATCGTTCATGTGACACTGATTCCAATCGAAGTTCCAGAGCGAAAGCCTAAAGTTGCGGTGATTTTTAATACGAATCGACCACAACAGATACAGATGAGTTTTAATACTTCTTATAAGACGGTGCAAGATTATTTGAGTAATAAGCTGTCCTCAGGTGTTCAAGTTGAGGTCGGACAAATATAAATAAGCAGTACAAAAGGCTGTATTACGGTGATTCCCGTAGTACAGCCTTTTTGGTGTAACTATATTAATATATTTGTATATAAATATATTAATTAGCACTCTTTAAGTCACGAACACAATAACCAATGTATCCAGCGATGATCAGAACTGCTGCGATACCTAACTGCCACCACATCGTGCCCAAGTCGATTTTGGCAACAGGAACGTTAGAGATGAACCCGAAAGGTGTCAATTTAGAGGCCCACTTTGGTAGATCAATCAGCTTACCGAAGTAGCCGATGAATAGTGCAAAACCTGTATATAGGTAGCCAGTGATAGCAAACTTAGGTACCCAACCAACGATGCAGGCGGATAGTCCTAATATTACCATTATCGGTGAGATATAGGCGTAGAAGCAACGTAGAAAAACTGACATCTCGACGGGGTGTTTCATCACTGAAGCACCACCCAGCTGTAAGCCCCACATACCGGCGAAGAGGGCTACGATACTGGTGAGTATCCCCAGTATCAGAGCACTAGTGAATAAGTAACTCCGACTAACGGGTTTGGAATGAATCAACTCTAAGTAACCTTTGCTCTCGCCAGTCTTTAAGTAGTTGATGATTTGAATTCCGGGGAAGAGCGCTAATACTCCGAAGACGATCATTAAGATGGCTACGAAGTGCTTGATGATCAGCACGTTTGCTTTATGGACGGCGCTAGCTCCGACGAGTTTTTCCATCGTTGGATTAGTCTTGAGGATATCACCGATCGTATTGAAGATCGATCCGTAAGTGAATCCAAGGACTAACAAGCCAATGACCCAGACGATGATCGTCGTTCGATGCAATCTCCAAAACAAACTCAGTGGACCACGTAAGAAAGCAGAAGCCTTGGCCCGCCCCGGTCTAGTGGCGATGATACCGGAACCGATATCACGATGATCGTTGACCCATAGAGCTGCCACGGAAAGAATAAGCGATAATCCTAACATCAAGAAGACGGGAAGCCAATTGTTATCTTGATAAGTCGAGAATTTTTCTACCCAACCGAAAGGCACGAACCAAGTCGCCTTCGGATTAGAAACGTCGGTCGACATTCTAGCGATATACATGATACCGAAGACGGTATATGAGAGAATCGTTGCGGAACGTGAGTTGTCGACTAATTGTGCTAAGAAGGCCGCCATAGCGGCGAACATGAACCCAACGGCACCGAGACCCAATCCGAGTAGGAAGTTACCATTAGTATCTGTACCAGTTAAGTTAGCTAACTGTAATCCAAGGCTATAGAACAAACCGATAATAAGATTGATGATGAATAGTTCGATCAAAGAAGAAGCTAGATTGGACAACTTTCCAACCGGATGTGATTGAATTATTTCGAGCAATCCGGAGTCTTCTTCACCACGAGTATTCTTGATGATGATCGAGAAGTTCATAACTGCAGCGATGATCGCCATGAAGATGGTCATCTCACCTGCAAAAACGTCGGCTGAAGTGTATGGAGCGCTGCCCGATAGCTTACCAAACAGTGAAACCATCGAGGGTGATTTTAAAGTTTTGACGATTTCGTCAATTGACGATTGTGTCCCATAGATCGAAGTGAACTTAGCAGCAACTGATGCGAACATTACAACCATGATCACTGACCAGAGGGTGAGTTTGAGCCAGTCTCGCTTCAAACTAAAACGGGTCAAAAACCAAGTTTGATGAAAATTACGATTTTCCATAATTATTATCTCCCTTCGTTTGTGCTGTAATATCTCATGAACAAGTCTTCCAAAGTTGGTGGGGTCGATTGTAGTGAGACTACTTGCTTGGAAGCTAAATATTCCATGATGTAACCAATTTGGTCGGAGTCAACGGAAAAGGTAGTTAGCCCATTGGCTCCGACAGTCACGTTGTAGACACCATGCATGGCTTGTAATTCCGGTGCCGGCTGCATAGCCTGGAACTGAATCACAGTTCTCGTCAAATGACGCATGTCAGACAGGGAGCCAGTCTCAACAATCTGGCCGTTACGAATGATCCCGATTCGATCACACATTTTTTCCACTTCCGATAAGATATGACTGGATAGGAGGACGGCTTTACCTTCTTTTTTTAATTCCATGACGGACTGTTGAAATATTTCTTCATTGAGTGGATCAAGTCCAGAAGTCGGTTCGTCAAAAATATAAAAATCCGCATTAGTTGAGAAAGCGGCGATCAGTGCGACCTTTTGGCGATTACCCTTGGAATAAGTCCGAGCTTTTTTTGTTGGGTCCAATTGGAATCGTTTGATCATCGCATCAGTCTTGCGATTATGTTTAGTGTTGCCTAGTTTTAAGAAGAGGTCGATTATCTCGCCGCCAGTGAGGTTGGGCCACAGATAGACATCTCCCGGGACATATGCAATGTGCTTGTGGATTGCAACCGAGTCTTTGTAGACATCCTTGCCAAAGATCGTAGCTGTACCACCACTGGCGCGCAGTATCCCCAATAGCGTTCTGATAGTAGTGGATTTACCGGCACCATTCGGACCGATGAATCCGAAGACTTCCCCCGGGTAAACATCGAAAGTTACGTTTTTAAGTGCTTGTACTTTACCAAAATTTTTTTGTAGATGATCAATATGTAATATGGCGTTATTATTTTGTCGCATCATATTATCCCCTTTGTACGAATCCCAAATTTATGAGCAATAAACTTGAATTATCACTAATAAAATGAAATATTTTTATTGAATAGTTCACTTATCAAGATGTATATTAAGTGTACCGGTAACGAGTGTCAACCTTAAAATATTGCTAAGATGAACTATCTATCGTATTAAAAATAATTATATTGATATATCAATAACAAAAGTGAAATATCAGTCAAAAATATTTTTGGAGGAAATTATGGCGACCAACCAAAAACGTAAAGAAAAGAAAAAATTAGAGATATTGAATGCCGCAACCAAGGTTTTTATTACCAATGGATACAAAAATACCTCCATCGCAGAGATTGCGAAGGAGGCACATTCATCACAAGTGACCTTGTACAAGTATTTTCCTAGTAAGATCGAACTGGCGCGTGAAGTTACTATCAAGATGATCATTGACGGGTACGCTAGTTATGATCGAGAGCTGAGTAAGACTAATTTGAGTTTCAAGGAAAAAGTTCAGGCGATTCTTGATTTTGGTAGTGACTCTGTCAATACGGTCAATCCTGACTTCATGAACTTTATGATCGATGAATTCCAAGCTACTAATGGTGACGATCGGGTGATGAAAGTTTACGACCAAGGTAAGGATGGCTTTTGGAGCAAAATATTGAAGCAGGGTCGTGACGAAGGGATGATCAGTGATGATATTCAAGATGAAGTTGTCATGCTCTATCTCGATATGATCCTTTCTTATTTCATGAATCCTGTGACATCCCGGAATAGCAAGGAAGTCGTGACTAAGAAATACTCTAACGGCCTAGCGCGCGTCTTTTTTTACGGAATTATGGGCAAGTGATTGTGGTAGCTTCAAGCGGTAATTGTCGAAGAAGTCACTTTTCAACTTGCCAAACTCATCAATCAAGGCGTGGAACTCGCCAGCTTCGTCAGGCGTGAAATCAAATTCGGCTTCGACGGAGTTTTTTAGTTGCATATAAGTTGGTTTGTCGGTAAACGCATGTAGAACTTTGAACAGACGGATACAATAGTTGTCAGCTACAAAGGTAGAACGATGGAAGTAATATAGTAGCAATACGTCAGCGGTCTCATTACCAACACCTTTAAGACTTAGTAATTTTTTGCGTAATGCAGGTGTGGGAAGAGCCTCCCACTGGTCGAAGTCGTCACGATAAGCAGTCAATAAGGCTCTGATGTAGATTGACTTATTTTTGTAGAATCCACTCGGTTGAATCAGTTCTTGTAGATCATTCAGTGATAGGGCGAGTAATCTATTCAAGTCAAAGTCAGTGGCTTGCTTCAGATTAGCGAGTGAACGGTCGGCATTTTTCCAATTAGTATTTTGAATCAAGATCATCCCGATCAGCATCTCTTCTGTACTACTAGTAGGCCACCAATTCTGGCGACCGAGCTGCTGGTTCAAGAGTTGGAATAATTCTCTAATAGTTATCTCTTTGTACAAAATTTTCCCCTCCAAGACATCCATTATCTACCAAAACTATTAAAATGTCTTAAATTGTTTCACGGGGAACGTTATAACGCCAAAAAAATAAACCTAGAAATTTTCTAAGTTTATTTTTTTTGGAGCTATTCAGAACGTAAAGCCGTTGCGGCATCTTTTTTCGCAGCCATTTTAGCTGGGATATGTCCACCGATAACGGTCAAGACGGTACTGACGATGATCAAGGTGATAGCATGGACGGGATTCAACTGAGCAACGTTAGTCAAATCAGTCATGCTCTTCAAAATTGCATTAATCGGGAAGGTAGCTAGATAGGCGATCACTACACCTAGCAATCCAGATGCGACACCTAAGATGGTCGTCTCAGCATCGAACACGCGGGTGATATCTTTCTTTCTAGCACCGAGAGCCTTGAGGATACCGATTTCTTTGGTACGTTCAAGCACTGACGTGTAAGTGATGATGGAGATCATGATCATACTTGTTACTAATGAGATTCCCGCAAAGGCAATCAAGACGTAAGTGATCGCGTCCATCAATCCACCAGTCAAGTCGGAAACTTGGCCAGCCATATCAGTATAGATAACTTTGTCGGTTTTCTTCTTGCCTTTGTTGTACTTATCTAAGTAATCTAGGACCTTATCCTTATTCTTGAAAGTATTAGGATAGATCATGATACTTGAAGGAGTCGTTGAACCACCTAAGTAGCTGACAAGATTGGCTTTAGTAGCGGCGTCTGCAATATTGGCACCAGTCAAGACGTTGTCGTTACTGCTCTTTTGAGCTTTGACGATGTCAGAATCTTGATTAGCTTGAATGATATTCTTAGTTAATTGGTCACTATATGCAATCCCTGAAGCCAAGATATTGTTTGATGACTTGGATTTGACGCGGAGGATACCGGAGATCTTCAGAGTTGTATTGGAACTATTGTTGTATAGTTCGTCACTGGCAGCATTGGGCAAGAACGTGCCAGTTTCTAGTTTTTTATAGTAGGTATTATTATTGACTACCTTGACTTCTTTGCCCACCAGTTGGTCGAAGTTTAATTTTTGACCATCTTTGACTGAGATTCCTAAGTTCTTCAAAGCGTTGATATTGGTAGAATTATCGCTATCAACTAGTAGGACGATATCGTTGGCGCTAGTTGGCATAGAGCCGGAAACAACTTTGTAGTGCTTCTTTAAGAATGACTGGCCACTTTTTCCACCAGGATAGACCGAACCACCGATACCAGTTGAAGTTGCCATAGCATTAGTCATGGCGCTGGCAGAATTATTACTGTCAGTGTTAGAGAAAGTAACGTTTTTGATCTTTCCATTAACATTACTCAATAGATTCATCCCCGTTGAGTAAGTATAAGTAACAGTCTTACTCAATTCTGGGTCGATGTTGTCAATATAGTTCATGTATTTCTTGTTGATCTTGTTGACGTGAGTTGATTTATCCGCCTGACTCAGCTTAGCAGTGACTTTAGTCTTCTTAGACTTGGTCATCTTACTGTCATCAGTCGGTGGCCCCGATTGAGTCGAGGCAACTTGTGAGATGGTGATAGGGAATTGTGCCAAGGTATTTGACTGTGTTTTGTCGATCTGCTTTTGGAAGCCGGATGATAAGGCCAAGACGATGGCGATACTGATGATACCAATACTTGAGGCAAAGGCGGTCAAGAAAGTTCTGGCCTTTTTAGTCTTGATATTAGTGTAAGACAGCTTCAACGCAGTCCAAAAAGTCATCTTGGTCTTTTTGAGTTCAAACTTGTCTTTGTTTTCATCTTCAGCATAAGGGTTAGAGTCATCTTTGATCTTACCGTCAGCGAAGTTGATAATACGGTCAGCGTATTCAGCGGCTAAGTCAGGGTTGTGTGTAACCATGATTACTAGTCGTTCTTTTGAAAGCTCCTTGATAAGCTCCATGATTTGAACACTGGTTTCAGTATCTAAAGCGCCAGTTGGCTCATCACAGAGTAGGATCTCAGGATCATTGGCGATCGCACGAGCGATAGCCACACGTTGCATCTGACCACCAGAGAGTTGATTAGGCTTCTTATTCATGTGTGGACCTAATCCAACCCGTTTCAGTGCTTGAATAGCCTTTTCTTTTTTGACTTCACTGGGCACGCCACTGAGAGTCATTCCCATTTCCACATTATCAATGATGCTAAGGTGTCCGATGATGTTGTAGCTTTGGAAAATAAAACCAACCGAGTTGTTACGGTAGGCATCCCAGTCGGACTCTGAGAAATCCTTAGTTGATTTACCCTTAATGATCAAGTCACCAGAATCATAAATATCTAAGCCACCGATTCCGTTAAGCATTGTGGTCTTACCTGAACCACTGGGTCCCAGTATGGCAACGAATTCTTTGGGGCGAAATGACACGGATACGTCATCTAAAGCCTTGGTTACAGAATCACCGACATAAAAATACTTTTTAATGTGTTTTAATTCCAGCATTGTATTAATCCTTTTATTTAGATTTTGTAATGTTAAATAATCAATTCTTTGTTAGAATGTCATTATTGCAACACCATGTTTCATATAATAAAAACTTTAAATAAATATAGCAACCGTCAGTTTTTTTCAAAATGTTGTGAATACGACACTTGCTAGTATTCTGTTGTATTGAAAGGATAGCATATTATGGTAGGAATCAAAAATAATCGGCGTGCCCGTTATACCCGCAAGGTAATACAAAATGCGGTGTTATCGTTGTTGGAGAATAAATTTATTAATGATATTAAAATAACCGAAGTATGTAAATTGGCAGATATTAATCGTACAACTTTTTATCGATATTATGATGACGTATATGATTGTGTTGACAATATCGAATTAGAATTCATCGAATCTCTAGGGCCAATTGATGATTTGACACCAGTCGAGGGGTTCCAAAAATTACTAGGGGCTTTTCGGGAACAACAACTACTCAGCAATTTGGTTTTCGTTGAAGGCAAGACCAAGTTGATCGACAAGATACATGAACTGATCGAGAGTGGATCACCTGATAAGCCCGATATGAGAGCCTTTGGACAGTATCAAGAAGCCTATTTGATGGCAGGGATGTTAGCAATCATGAAGCAGTGGGTCAAGGGTGGCATGAAAGAAACTCCGGAAGAACTCTCAAAAATAATTATTCAGGTGACCTTTGCGGATAATATTCAAGAGATACGAAAACAGATAGAAAATTGATTATGGATACGTTTACGTAAGTGGTATTGCTTATTTTCTGAAAATATTTATGGTAACATTTTTATTAGTTAATTAATACGACTTATGGGGAGGACGTATATATGCGAGAAATTTTATTTGTGTCGGGTTCGTTATTAGTGTTGATGATCGAAAAATATGCCCTAGCCAACAATGCGATCGGCTGGTTAGGTGCCGTCGTGCCAATAGTGTCGATTATTTTTATTATTTGGCTACTAGTTACTAAACAGCTGAACTTTGATCTGTTGGATGTATTGGTTTCAATCTTATACATATCACTGAATTTTATTTTTTGGAGCCAAGGTAATGACTTGTATCATCGCAGAACGATCAAAAAAATATCTGAAGAAACCACTTCTAGGTCGAGTATTTAGAAGTGGTTTTTTTGAGTTTAAATAGTGGCAATTATCAAATAAAGGTTACATAATAGATGTGGATTTAGAGTTCCATGTCTCTAAATCTAATCGAACAAGTGGTTCGATTAATAGTCCTTAATTTATAACCTTCCCCCTGTGACTTACATTGCATCAGTGTTTAGAGGCGCTGGTTATGTAAATAATGAAAAAGTACATTTATTTTCAGCGATAGAGTATACTTTCAGTGTAGTATACTCTATTGTTTTGGAGGTAGGGGACTGCAAACGTAAAAATAGAACAATGCATAACAATATAATATAATGAGGATTCAATAATTTAGTGGGAGGTATCCTCATTCTCAAGCCAAACAACCCAGATTTATCCCCTCAAGAAGAAATGACGCAAGACTTGATCGGTATCATTCACGTTTTCAGTTGCCGTATCTACGAATTAAATAAATATAAAAAATAAAATTGAGAACGACAAAAAGCTGAAATAGTTCCGTAATTCAACTAGAGGTGGTGAATCGAATGATCAAGACACACAAAATCAAGATCTATCCAAATTCCACGATGAGAAAAATCTTGAATGACTTGTTCAATTATCGGCGATACTGCTATAACCAAGCTTTAGAAACATGGAACGCAATGTACGATGAATCTACTGTTCTTGGTGATAAGTCGTTACGTCCTAGTGAGCGCAAAGTTCGGGACGAACTCGTGAATGATAAGCAAGATTGGCAATGCCTTCGATCCGCGCGAGTCCTACAACTAGCTGTGAATGATTTAGCCAAAGGTTGGAAGAACTATTTCAACCCCAAGATGCCAAACCATGCTAGACCGCTCTTCAAGTCGAAAAAACGTTCAAAGCAAGTATTCAAGACTGACCGCGCAAAAGTGATTGATGGTCGCTTACGACTTGATAAGCCACGCGGTACCAGCACTTGGTATGGCATTAAACTGGCTGAAGTCCCACGCTGGCAAGGCGAAATTAAGCTCGTTACCGTGGTAGAAGAAGCGGATGGGTATTATGCCTGTTTGTCCATTGATGTAGCGGATGACATCGTAGAAAAGCATGGTAACGAAGTTACCGGCGTTGACGCTAATATCGCCCGGTTTAACTATAAAGATGCCAACGGCTATCAAGTAGTCAACACGCTAACGGAACGTATGCTTAGACTGTACCAGCGTATTACCGCCTACCAGCGGTTGTTAGCCCGTAAACGTTTGGCAAATCCGACGAATTTTCGGTCAAATAATTATCGCGCAATGAGAGCCAAGTTGCAGCGGGATTATCAAAAAATTTGCAGGATACAAGAGGATCTGCTCAAAAAGTTTGTGGCGAAGTTGGTTGCGGAAAATGATGTGATCGCCATCGAAGATTTGGATAATCTACACATGCGCATGAATAAGCATCTGGCAAAGAACCTCCATCGCTCGTTGTTTGGTAAATTCAAGCAAATGATGTCATATAAATGCGAGTGGAATGGCGTGAAATTGGTTCTAGTGGATCAATTTTACCCAAGCACCCAGCGGTGTTTCCAATGTGGATACGTCAAGACGGGTGATGAAAAGATTGGCCTAAACGGCAATCAAAAGCATCACACCGGACATGACGTGTATGTGTGTTATCAATGCGGCGCAGTAATGCACCGTGATGAGAATGCGATTGAGAACTTGATTCAATACGCAAGCTAATCAATCATTCAGGGTATGGCTAATACCTTATAGTTCAAGAGTTGGTCAATGTCGCGAGGACTTATGTCTGCGTGAGAATATCAATGAAGACTGGACTAAGTGAAATGTAGAATGTAAATCAAGAAAGGGAATATATAAACCTTTATTGGTGTCAAATAGACATTCTTCCACATTTTATATAGCAGGTAATTATGTTAAACAAGCTTGAAGTGATGTTGTATGTTAGGAATGTAGATTTAATCTCGAAGTTTTTTCAAGATGCAATGGGTGCTCGGCTGATCAAAGAAACAAAGATGATTGATAGTAGTTTTGAGTTTAAGTTAAGCATACTCGACCAAGTCAATATTAATTTGTACGATATCGAATTTATTAAGGAATATTCACCGATGGTGTCATTAGAAACGCCATCACTGATGTTTGTGACGAACAACATTAGAGATCTGCATGACCAGATCGAGATGTACGCTAACACTACTAGTGAGATCGCCGTACAAGGTGACCAGTTGATATTCAATTTTTCCGATCCAGAAGATCATTACTTTGCGGTGGGTAGTTTAGTGGACGACGAGTAACATGATGAATAATATAAAAAAGCCAGTCAGATAACTGATTGGCTTTTGTTATTTGTGTACAAAGATGATATTAGTCGAAGTGGATAATTCAGCTGAAAAATTCCAGTCAGGGTGATCAAAGTTCTTGATATCATCAATATCAGTGACTTGATGTTCAGCTAGAAAACGCACCATTTCACCGCGAGCCATTTTAGCCAGCGTGGCCTTAGTCTTGATTTTTCCAGCAACGAGACTGCCAAAGGTCACATTGACAAATGGTTGTTCCGGCAATAGATAAGGTATGATCGACTTCGCATATTCCTGTGAAGCTAAGTTGATTATTGGCTCTAAGGTCGGGCTCAGTGCGTTGTACAATCGTGCGTCCCAAAAAGAATAGAGATTTTGAGATCTTCCTACTTGCAATGGGGCTTGTAATTCTAAGCGATAAGGTACCACACCGTCGAAGGGACGAAGAATACCATAAAAACCAGAAAGAATGCGCAGGTTTTTACGAACATACTCCAATGCTGGTTCGGTGAATAAGTCCGGTGCCATGTATTGATACTGGATACCGCTGAATGCCAAGAGTGCTGGTGTCAGCTGTTTGGTCAGATCTAGTTCTTGTAGCCAGCGATAGTTTGGTTCTGCCAGCTTATCACTGCAATGCCAGAGAGTCTTGAGTTCGACATAACTTAATTCCCGTAATCTAGTTAAAATCAATTGTGTTTGGTCAAGATATTGCGGTAATTTCTCGTAGTTGAAGGTATCAGTGTCAGTGACCATTTTTTTAGCGGGTGCAATAATGATTTTTATATGAAATCACTTCTTTCAAAATATTTTATTGAAAAATAAAGCCGACGATCCTGCCGTAGCAAGACGTCGGACTCTTATAAAATAGGCGATAATAATCTTGAGAAACGTTGTTTGAAGTGTAGCCAGTGTCCTTGGCTTTTGATAACTTCTGGTGTTATCAACAAACTGTCTTTCATGTCGTTTTCGAAGGCACGGGCAACTTTGTGGGCAACCTTGGAGTCATAGATGAAAGCATTGGCTTCAAAGTTCAATGAATAACTTCTGAAGTCTTGGTTCATAGAGCCAACAGTACAGATCTTATCATCAAAGACACTTGCCTTAGCATGTAAGAAACCTTTTTGATAACTGTATATTTTGATACCGTAGCTAGTTAAGAGGTTGGAATAATACTGAGTTGCACGATAGATGAAGGGGTGATCAGGCATGCAGGGGATCATGATCCGGACATCGACACCTGATCTGGCCGCAATCGTCAGCGCTGTGAACATAGGGTCATCGGGAACTAAGTAAGGTGATTGAATCCAGACGCTCTTCTTGGCACTGACGATCATATCGATGAAGCCATCCTTGAGGACTTCTTCACGCCTGTCAGGGCCATCGGTGACGATCTGGATAGGAAGGTTAGTATCGACATCAAAACGATCAGAAGGGAAGTATTTCTCTTCAAAGGAGAGGGCTTCTTCTTTTTTCTCGATCGAAGCGTTCCAATCTTGGAAGAATCGCTCCTGAAGTAATAAAGTAGCCACACCTTTGATTCGAACGTGGGTATCACGCCAATATCCGAATTTATCAGTCACATTGACGTATTGGTCACCAACATTGAAGCCACCAGTCCAACCGACACAACCATCGATAACAACGATCTTTCTGTGCAAGTGATAGTTGAGACGGGTCTTGGCGATGACATTCTTAGAAGTAATGAATTGCAATACTTCACCACCTGCGGCAACGAAGTCATTGAACCATTTTTTACGAGTACCGTTTGAACCCCATGGATCATAGAGCAAGCGGACCTCAAGACCTTCTTTAGCTTTTTGAGTCAGTAGCTCTAGGAATTGATCACCGATATCGCTCTTGATGAAGGCGTAATATTCTACGTGGACAGTTTCGGTGGCGTTACGTATGTCCTCAAACATCTTCTGGAACTTTTCTTTACCATCAAAAACTAAGTCGACTTCGTTATGACGAGTCAGTGGTGTTTCTTCAGTTTCGTTGAAGAATTTTATGATATGGGCTGCGTAGTGAGTCTGATCGTAACGATTGCGCAAGTCCTTCTCGTCATTTTGACGTTCGATGGCCTTACGTTTAGCCTCATCGGTCACTTCCATCAGCTTCAATTGGTCCAAGCCGACGTGTTTTTGATTACTGATGCTGAAGATTTTTTCCTGCGCGATTCCACGCCCAAAGAACGCATAAATCAAGAAACCGATAATTGGTAGTAGCGTCAGAACTAAGATCCACGCCCAAGTAGTAACAATATTTCTAGGTCTATGGAAGACGGTTATCAGTGCTGAGATTGTATTCAGTAATAAGATAATTAATATTAGCCATATAATCCAAACGTCAATCATTGTATAAATTCCCCTCTATTCATACTAAAGAGTTTATCTCAATTGCTAAATAAAATCTATCTTCGCGGGTAGAGAAGGTGAACAATGATGGTATTTGGAGATATAAAAAAAGTTATTCAATTTTATAATTTGAATAACTTTTTTTTGATGGAGATTATTCGCGATTGTTTCCAAAAATCAAAATCAATCTTAGTAGTTGTAAGGCGGTAGAGATCGCTGCGGCAACGTATGTCAGAGCAGCAGCTCCGAGCACTTTTTTGACCATAGGAACTTCGTTAGTCTCAAGTAAACCACCTGAGCTGAGGATCTTGATGGCACGTCCTGAAGCGTTGAATTCAACTGGTAATGTTACGACTTGGAATAAGACGACCAAAGCAAATAACCAAATACCGATCGTGATCAAGGTTTGATTCATACCTAAGAGCATACCGACAAAGATCAAAGGAATGGAAGCTTGAGAACCTAGATTAACAGCAGGCACTAGTGCCGCCCGTACGCGCATTGGGACATAACCTTTTTGATCTTGGATCGCATGTCCACATTCGTGAGCAGCTACCCCGATCGCGGCAACAGAAGTGGAACCATAAGTCGATTCCGATAAGTTCAATGTCTTGTTACCGGGATTGTAGTTATCAGTAAGATTACCCTCGATTCGATTGATCTGGATACTTTGAAGCCCTGCTTGATCAAGAATGTATCGAGCCGCTTCGGCACCAGTAGTACCGCGTTGACTGTCATATTGGTCGTATTTATTGAAATTATGTTTGACAAACCACGATGCCCACAAACTAATAACTAGACCAACGATAATTAAGATGAAAGTGGGGTCAAAACCATATCCGTAATATCCGTACATTTATTATTAACTCCTCTTTAGTTCTTTGTTAGTTATATTATATCCATTCTTTATGAAGTTTTCTTGAATAACGCTATCCAAGTTCATAAATTTTATCGTATCCAGTTTGATTTGTTCTTTGACAAAAGTTATCAAGCGTTGTCCAATCTCGTTTTTAGAATCTACGGCCAAATCACTTAGATTCACAGTGATCTCAGCCGTAGAGTTGTCGATGCTTTCCAGTGCGATCAAGCCGATGATCTTTTTAGTGGTTTTGGTCTGTAAGAACCAATAAATACCATCATTGCGCATGATTTCTTTGGCGGTATGACTGATATAGTCCGTCGTTTCAGCGATACTTAGCCCCAAGAACTCACTGGCTTCTTTCAACTTAAAATGTGTAGGGAATTCCCATAAAAAATTTTCAGTTATGAATGGTCTGTAAGATTTTAGTTTTGTCATTATTCGATTATCATACTCTTCTTAGCGCTCTTGTGTAGTTTGTTGATTAGAGGTTTCAATCTTTCAGTTAGTAACAGTCCCATTAGATAGAAGCCGATCCCAAATGCTAACAGTACGAGAATGTCTTTTGTAGCATTCGGCCAGTATATCCCACCGACTGCTTCACGAATCAGATTAACGGCGTACGTGAATGGTAAGTACGGATTAATGAACCTGAAGAAGCCACCAGATAGTACGACAGGGAAGTTACCACCAGCTCCGGAGATCGATAGAACAAGGATGATGATACCAATACCTTTACCGATCGTTCCGAAGATTTGAACCAGTGAATATAGGATCGATATGAAACAGAAACTTACCAGCATGATAAATATTATCAGGGCAACTTTTTCTTTGACATACGCATGAATGATGAAGATATTACCTAGGGCGGCGGCCAGTGACTGCAACATGTTCAATGATGCAAAAGTAAGATACCGTCCGTTATATCGCTGTCTGAAGTTGTAACGATATTTCTGGCGATCATTCAATTTGAAGTGGACCGTGAAGACACTGGATAGCAACAAGGCACCAACCCAAACACAGAGTACGAGATAGAATGGAGCACTGGCAGAACCGTAGTTCGGCACGTCATACAAGTTGTTTTGTTTTAATTTAACAGGGTTAGAGAAGAAGTCAGATTCAGTGTTGGCATCAGCCTTCATTAGTTTGATAATGGCTGACAGATCGACATCCTTTTCGCCGTCTTTGAGTAGTTTGGCGGAATGGTGAATATCCTTCTTGAGTTGTGGCCAGTCATTGACCGCAAAGTCGTTAGCGGCTGACAATGATTGTTCTAATTCCGGCGTCTTAGAATTTACCAAAGCTAAGGCCGTCGTTAATTGATTCTCGATTTCGGGCAATTGGAACTGCACGAAGAAGGTGGCCTTGGATAGTTTATTCTTCAAGTTAGGATAGTCATTGTTGTAGAAGTCATTTGCAAGATTGATACCATTGACGATCGTACCCATATTACCGTTCAGCAAGGTATTGGCGTCGTGAATCTCGTTACCAACAGCAGGCAGTTGTTTTTGGTACTTCTGCAAGTATGTCAGAGCTGTCTGCAAGATTCCCTTAGTGTTACTTAGAAGTCCGGGGATAGCCGGGATGACATTGGTATTTATCTCACCCAATGTCTTGCTGGCATCAGTTAAGAACGTCTTGATGTCTGCGATGCTGTCAGCAACAGAGTCGATGATCTTGAGGTTCTTGATCTCATTGACCTTGTCTGCTATCGTATCTGAACGATCGGAGAGGTCGGAAAGCCTAGACTGTAGTTCTTCAGTACTCAAATTGTCGAAGTTATCGATGATCGAAGTAGCCTTGTTGGACAAACTGTCATTCAAGGCTGCTAAATCATTCAAACGCTTGATCGGTGAATCGAAGATGGTAGTTTGATCATGACCGAATTGATCAGCTAACTTGTTGTAGAGACTTTGTAAGTCGGTCAAGGTAGAAGCAACTTGGCGGCTGACGGTAGCTAATTGTGTCGCATTATCAGCCATGTTTTGAATGACAGTCTTCAATTGTTCTTTTAGATCAGTATTGTTAGGGTCAGCTTGGATCTTATCGATCAGCGTGTTGATATTCGTTGCCGAAGTACTGATCTGTTTGGCTAGGTTGTAAACCATCGACAAACCAGTATCGATAGTTGATTTGATAACTGGTAAGGCATTTTGAATTTTGGGTATCAAGTTAGTGTTAGCGTTGTTGATGGCCGTTTCGGCGTCAGTACCGAGTTTTGTAACATCGGGCATGACATTTTCCACTTGATTGATGACCTTGATACCATTGTCAACTTGAGTGATACTACTATCCATCAAATTAGATATTTGACTGAAATCATTGTCGATCGTGTTGATCTGTGAACCAGCACTCTTGATTTCAGGAATCTTATTTTGCAATTTATTGACAGCAGTTCCACCTTCATCGACTAGCGGCAGGAAGTTGTTCAAGGTAACTAGCTTCTGCGCATCCGCATTCAATTCGGGGATGTAGCCGTACATGTCATTGACTTCGTCTAATTTATTATTCAAGTCAGGAATCAAAGTATTGGCAGTTTTTACTTTATCCATGATACTTTGAAGTTCATCACTATTTTCATCGGTGGTTATCAAGAGAGTCGATAATCGCCGTATCATCGGCAAGTTATTTTCAATCTCAACCCCAGATTTGTTTAGCACCGTGGCGATAGTCTTACTGATCGTACCGATGAATTCGTCAGAGATCGTATTTTGGAGAGTCGTCGCACCCGATTCAGTCAGCTTCGGCGCGACGGCATTGATCTTTTGATTAACTGAATAAACCAATGTAGGTTTCTTGATTTCGCCAGAGGCAAAACTCATAATGTCCTTTGAAAAACTCTTAGGGATGTAGATTCCGGCATAGTACTTACCAGATTTTACCCCCTGGTCCAATTGTTCTTTGGAGTCTGTGAAGACCCAGCCGAGCTTCTTGTTCTTCTTTAAATTGGCGATCAGATCTTCACCGATTTCAATTTTTTCACCTTCGAGTTTTACAGCTTGGTCATCTGAATATACAGCCACTTGTAAGTCACCAGTATTTGAATAAGGATCCCAGAGTGCCCATACGTTGAACCAACAATACAGGCATGGCAAAATTATCAAAGCCAACATTAGTAGTGTTGCTGGCGTTGATTTAAGTGTTCGCTTAATATCTATTCTGAACAATTCCCAAGATTTGATGATGTCGTCCTCCTCAACGGTTCGGTTCCTAACAAAATAAGTTAACATAAATCAACTATTAAATAAACTATTATATTAATAGATAAGAATAAATGAAATTGTTAACACGCTTAAGTATTTCAGAATCATCATGCATAAGTGAGTGTTCTGCCATGGAGCCATTTACTGGATAGTCAATGTATTCTTTAACACGTGGCTTGAGGATATAAGATATCGACTGAACCGACGTTACAGAAATATATTTATCGCTATTTGAATAGTCATCTACGTTGCCGTAAATATTCAAAACCCGTAGGTCGTCGGAGATCCTTTTGCGTCCCATAAAGATACGAAAATACGTAGGACTCATAAAGGCCGGTCGGCCGTCGGGTTTGATTCTATTGAGATTTGGGAGATCGCCTAGCCCGATGATGCCATTGAATGGGCCGGCGATGAGAACTAATTTTTTCAGTCGTGGTATGTAGGGATGTGTTTTTTCTTTTAAGTTGACTAAGACTAGTGCAACGGCACCTAGTGAGTGCCCAATCGCATCATAAGTATCAAACTGGTGCTTGGTTCTCAAGTTGAATAACAACTTGGATAGCCAATAAGAAATCAGATTACTACCGACATATTTGTTTTTAAAAACCACTTGGATAATTGGATGATCATCATCAGTCCATATCCCTTCATATGTGATTCGACCACGCCAATCAACGATGGCTTTAAGATAATCTTGCTTGTGATTAAATTTTAAAGCCGATTCGATCATTTTTTCGGTCGTAAAATCCCCACCACGGAAACCGTGAATATAAAATACCGGCCACTGTTTTTTTTTCATAAATTCACCCCAACACTAACCTATTATATAATTAAAAGTAATAAATTATAACTAATCGAGGTAAGACAGTGCAAAAATATTATGCAGTAAGACGTGGAAAGACTCCGGGCATCTATCGAACATGGGCAGAATGCAAAAAACAAGTAGATGGATTTACGAATGCTCGCTACAAAAGTTTTACAACTGAAGAGGAAGCTAAAAAGTTTTTGAATGATAAGGATAGCTATACTCCGAAAAAAAAGACTAACAGTTCTAGTGATTTAAAGGACTTTGATGTGGTGATCTATACGGACGGAGGCTCGCGTAATCATGGTAATGTCAAAGGTGGGCATGTTAGAAGTAATGATCGAGCCGCTTGGGCATATCATATTAACTTTGGTGAACAGATTTATGAAGGCACTGACGGCGAGTTCGGTGCAACCAATAATCGCATGGAGATCATGGCTTTGATCGAGAGCATCAAACGATTGAACGAATTACAACTTAATAATAGGAAATTAATATTTATTTTAGACTCACAGTACGTCCTGAATGCCATTAATAAAGGCTGGCTGAACGGATGGAAACGTCGTGGATTCAAGAAGGCTGATGGGCAAGTTCCAGTTAATGTTGAATTGTGGCGTCAGTTGGATCAGCTGTTGCCAACTCTTTCGGACAAGACATTCGAATGGACCAAGGGACATGCGACTAACGTCGGAAATAACCGAGTTGACGAATTACTGAATCAAACTATGGATAGGATGTAAAAAAAAGATATCCGATTTCGGATATCTTTTTGATTAATTGAACAATCCTTGGAAAAACGATACGATGCTATCCCAGATTCTCTGGACTAAATTTCGATTTTCTTCGGTATTTAAATTATTAAAAATATTTTTGGCCTTGTTCATAATATCACTGCTCAATTTTGAAGCTTGTTCTTTGAAGTTTGAGTTGTTTAAGGCACCTGAGTCTCTGATTTCTACCATTAAATTAATGATTTTTTGTTTTTGATTATCAGTAATAATGTTTTGTAGATTATTCTTTTGTAGATTATTATTTACGATCGTTGTGATTTGATTAACGGTGATGTTATCGCCCTTTTGAGCAATATCTGACTTCATGCCGGCTACAGCGTTATTCAATTGTTTATCAGAGTAACCGTCAGTTCCCTTGTTGGCATCGGTAATGCCACTTAGGACGCCCATTTCGTTTTGGGCGGCATTGACTTGGCTTTGGTTCAATGAATCGCCAGTACTTGCATAAGCAGCATAGATACCTGCTAGAGCACCGGAACCGTCGATTGGTGTTGCAGAAGTTACGTAGATGTTGGCATCACTGATACCAGCAGTTACAGCCGCATTACGATACTGATCGGCAGTGATGGTAGTGATATTGTTCTTACCATTGTAATCAACGATATTAACGTTGATACCTGAACCAGATGAAGTCTTCTGGATCAAGGCTGAAGACCAGACACCAGAACTGCTAGTAAAGGAACTACCACTTGGGTTTAGATACTTAACTAGAGTATCACCAGTCACAGTAACAGTCGTGTAATTGCTACTGTTACCACTGATCTGTGAAGATAGAGCATCGATCGTACCTTGTTTTTGGCTATCAGTCAGCGATGTTCCCAATGTCATAACGGGTTGGTCACTCAAACTGTCGGCCTTAACACTCTGGGTAGTGAAGATTCCTAGAGTGATTAAAGATACTAAACTAAGTAAAACAATATTTAACTTTTTCACGAGTCAAATCCTCCTTGCCTACATTAAACCAAATAAATATGAAAAATTCGAGAATTTTAATAAAATCATAAAAATGTAAGCGCTAAAAATAGCCAAGCAATAATGATTGTGGTATCCTATAGGTTCTAGGAAATCGCTTGATTTACAAAAAAAGAAAGAATAGGTGAAACGAACAATGAAAATCGTTGTCCTCTCAGGTGGAAGAAGTACCGAAAGAAACGTTTCTTTATCTTCAGGTGTGAAGATTACAAACGCATTAAGAAGTAAGGGTTATGAAGTCGCATACATCGATTCATTCCTTGGTCTGGATGTAGAAGAAGATAAGATCGATGATCTCTTCACTACAGAGCCAGAAGGTGAAGCTAACTTGATCATCAGTGATGAAGTTTTGACAGATGAAAAGATCAATGCCTTACGTACCGACGGCACTCGCGGATTACTTGGAAAGAACGTATTGAAGGTTTGTCAACATGCCGATATCGTTTATATGGGTCTTCATGGTGAAGACGGTGAGAACGGTAAGATGCAAGCAGTCTTTGACGTATTTGATATTAGATATACAGGAAGTGGTTCATTAGCTTCAGGTATCGCCATGGATAAGAAATTCTCCAAAGAAGTTTTCGTTCAAAACCACATTCAAACAGCTGATTACACTACAACTACAACAAGTAAAATTTCAGCTAAAGATATACCATTTGGCTTCCCAATGGTAGTTAAACCATCTAACGGTGGCTCAAGTGTTGGTACTCATATTGTTCAAGATGAATCAGAACTTGAAGAAAACATTGCTGACGCATTGAGATTTGATAAGGAAGTCTTGATCGAAGAATACATCAAGGGTAGAGAGTTCTCAGTTGCACTAGTTGATGGTCACGCATTACCAGCCGTCGAGATCACAGTTGATACTGGTTGGTATGACTTCCAACACAAGTTTGTTGAGAATAGTGTTACACATTTTATTACACCTCCAGAATTAGATGATGAGACCCACGCACGTATGCAAGAAATGACAAAAGATACTTTCAATGCTTTAGGCATGAGTAACTATGGACGTGTTGACTTCTTATTACGTGACAGTGAATTATATGTCATGGAAGCTAATACTTTGCCAGGGATGACACCATTATCATTGATGCCACGTGAAGCTAAGGCAGCAGACATCTCATACGCTGACTTATGTGAGACTATCATTAAGAGCAAGATGCGTATTTACGACGAAAAAAAATAATGCTCGGCTCCTTATCTATTTTTGGATAAGGAGTTTTTTGTTTCCTTCGATATCCACTAATTTACTAAACACCGAAAGCCCCATCTACATAGTCAAATGGTATAATAAACCCCATAAGTAGGTGAGGTAATGTTTCTTAGATTAGGTATCATCGTACTAGTAGCTTATTTGATAATAAAAAATTCCGGTAACCGAGTTCGGATCGCGTGGATAATCGGTATCGGCCTAACGGTGTATATAGTTATCGGCATTATTCCAAGTGCTGGAGCGAGCTTAGGACATATGCACCCGTTCTTTTTATTACATCTTTTACGTCGATTATTTTAAAAAATTACGGTTAATTTGTTCAAAAATTATTATAATAGAGAGCTTAATGGAGGGTAAATGTTATGGTTAATTTAATATTTTTGTTAGCTGGGGTATTATTGATCATCTTGCTGGTATCAGGTTCAGTGGATGAAAAAATTTCGAAATTTCTCGTAGCTATTGCAGGAATCTTATTGATTTTTGGTATCGTTCCAGTGAATGGACTTATGAGTATGGAACTAGTTTGTGGATAATAAATAATAATAGAAGAATCACAAATGGCGATCGTCACAAATCATGTAGATTTGGGCGATCGCCATTTTTTATGTAATGAATTAAATATCTTTTGCAACAGCGTAAGCTGACCAAATGGCACCCATAATATTTGAAACATTATGAGAATCACCAACTAAATATGATTCCTTGTCAGTAGTTGCCAATAAATGCATGAATGGATTGTTTGGAGAATATCCCAATGCACAAACCACATCATCACCAGCAATAGCGCTCTTAGCACCGTCTTTTGTAGAGACGTTAACGGTAGTATCGTCAATGGACTCAACTTTTGTATTGAGTTTTACATCGATACCTTCATACGGTAATAGCTCTTTCATCATTTGGTAGTTCGCAAATGACTGGGCATGAGGTCCGCCACAAATATCGTCTGACATTTCCACGACAGTAACTTCTTTACCCTTGCGTTCTAGCCACAATGCAGTCTCGCAACCAACTAGTCCACCACCAATGACAGTGACCTTTTGTCCAACTTTGTTGTGATCAGTTAGTACGTCAGCAGCTGTGACTAGTTTGTCACTACCAAAATCAGGAACGATCGGAGTGGAACCAGTGGCGACAACGACAGTGTCATAATCATTACTATCAAAATCTTTCTTCGTTGCGGAAGTGTTCAATTTGATAGTCACGTTGTCCATCTTTGCCAGCTGGCGTGTATACCAAACGACTAATTCGTGATCATCTGACTTAAAACTAGGCTTTGATCCTGGTACTAATTCGCCACCTAACTCTGAATGTGATTCAAATAAGGTTACGTTGTGACCTCTGGTACCGCAGATCCAAGCAGTCTCTAGTCCAGCAGGTCCACCACCGATGACTAGGACGTTCTTGGTTTTCAGTGGAGCTGTGAGCTTGTACGCTGCTTCTCTACCAGTGGCTGGGTTGACTGTACATGAGAAGGGGAGACCTTTTTCAAGACGTGCCAAGCAACCATCCTGACAAGAGATACATGGACGGATGTCTTCCCATTCGTCGGCCTTGATCTTGTTTGGCAGATCAGGGTCAGCTAGTAGGGGACGACCAAACTCGATTAAGTCAACACCTTGGTCGAGTGCATTGTTGATGACTTCAGGGTCATCCATTCTGCCAGCAACTCCTACGGGAATATCGACAGCTGTTTTAACTTGGGCGCCGAAGGTATTGTAGATTCCCTTCTTGTCGAAGTACATTGGCGGATGATTCCAGAACCAAGCGTCATATGTTCCGGCATCGACGTTGAGCATGTCATATCCAGCAGCCTCAAGAATTTTTGCGGCTTCCAAGCCTTCCGAAATATCTCTACCTTTTTCTTCGAATTTTTCACCCGGCAGGGCGCCATCTCTGAGTTCTTTGATAAAGCTCTTCAATGAGAAACGAATTGATACAGGGAAATCCGCACCACATTGTGCTTTGATACCTTTGACGATATCGGTAACGATCTTCAATCTGTGTTCCAAGTCGCCACCAAATTCGTCATCTCTGTGATTGAAGAGACTCATGGCGAATTGATCGAACAAGTATCCTTCGTGGACGGCGTGGATCTCTACGCCGTCAAAACCACTAGCCTTACAAATAGCAGCACCTTTTACGAAGTCACTGATAGTTTTTTCGATCTCATCGTGTGTCATTGCACGGTGTTTTTGATTAGGGTCGAATCTATTAGTAGCCTCCGATGGGGCCCATTGTTTCTTGGAAGCACCAGGGAATGAAGAACGTCCTGATCCAGCACTGATCATACAGATGGCCTTAGTTCCGTAGGAATGAATTTGTTGCAACATTTCAGCTGAAGTATTCATGAAATAAAATGGATTATTGATTGGGCAAGGGATGCTACCCTTTGCAAAATCATCATAACTACAAACTACTAGTCCTACAGTTAGTAGTCCGATGCCACCTTTTGCTCGACGAATATACATATCTTGAGCAGTCTTGGAGAAGCCACCTTCGCTATCGGAATACCCGATCAATCCTAAAGGAGCCATGACGGTGCGGTTTTTGATAGTCAGTGAACCGATTTTTGTAGGTCCAAAAAGACGCGAAACATTTCTTTTTTCAACATTATCTGTAACTACAACCATAAAATTACCCTCCCGATGAATGATTTAATACAATCACATTGTGTATCAACTCACAAGTTATGTACAATTAGTATTGGTGACGATCAATATAACTGAATAGTTATATTCCGATCATTGATATAGAAGGAATAGTAATAATATATAATTATCAATTATTAATAAATAATTCACACTTAGAAGGTGATTTCATGTCTGATGACAAATTGATGCGTTTCTTAGATGCCATAGTCAGTAATGGTGGAATTTCAAAAGCAGCTAATAGTTTATTTGTGACTCAGCCATATATCAGTCAAACGATACATCAAGCTGAGAAAGAGTATGGCGTGGAGCTACTCGACCGCAGTGTTAAACCAGTTGGGCTGACCCGTGCAGGTCAATTATTACTGGATTATTTACATAAGGAGAAGAGTGCGTATTCCGATTTGAAGAGTGAAATGAACAGTTTGGCGAAGTACGCTCACGGTGAGATCGTGCTAGCGACTAATCAACCGCTAGGTCGATTTTTCTTCCCCAAGTTATTGCCGGGATTTCAAAAACAATATCCTGATGTAAAAACACGTCTGATCGAGTTACCAACGACTCAGGCTGAAAAGCTACTTCTCACAGGTGAAATAAACTTCTTTATCGGCATGCCGATTTATAACAAAAAATTGGATTATGAAAGAATTTCATCCGATCCAGTCTATGCGTTGATTCCCAAGAGTTCTGTATTATTTGATGATTCGAGAAATTATCCACCAGAATTCCCCTATGCAGTCGAAGCGCTGGATGGTGAAAGAGTCATCAGTATCAGACAGGATTCACACTATCAGGAAGTCCTGAATCACTTCTTCATCGATCATGGAGTCCATCTGCAGACGGTCATCGAAGTGGCCAACATGGATATCGCCGCTCAGTTGGCAAAACAACAAGTAGGCTGTGCCTTTGTTTCTTCATTAATAGTGGATGAGAATTTTGCCATTCCAACGGATACCTTGAACGTCTTTAAAATCCCTACTAGTATTTTGAAGACCGATTTTGGGATAACTTATAAGAAGGTTCAAGGAATGTCTGATCCGATCCAGTTGCTCATTGATTTGGCTCGTCAGAATATTCCGACTATTATAGCTTAAGGTTAAGCACAAAATACCCTCCAATTACCAGATCATCTCGGTAATTGGAGGGTATTTTGTTATTTTCCAACTTTAATAATAAATTTATTTCGATACGTTAAAGGAGTCATGCCGATGTTGTTAACAAAAAACTTTGAAAAATAAGATGGAGAGGCAAAACCACATTCATAACTGATATCGGTGACTGACAACGAACTCTTCCGTAACAGAGAACAGGATTTTTGAAGTTTTAAATTTTGAATATAGCGACTAGGAGTAGTCTTCTTATACTTTTGAAATAATTTGAACAAATATGATCTATCAATACTGTGAATCTTGGCTACTTTATCCACTGAGATGTTTTCGGAATAATGTCGCTTTATATAATTAGTCACCTGTATTAAGAGATGTTCTTTGGAATTCAACTCATCTGGGAGATTCTCACGAGATGCAATGTAGTCCAGCAAAGAAAAAGTGGAGCTTAGAGATTTAAAGAGGTTGTTTTGTTTAAAGTTATTATATGTTTCTTCAAATAATTTATTTACGTTGTTATCAAAGGCATCATGAATAACAAATTCTCTGGTGGTGAGGTTGCATTTCTTGAGTACTTCTTCAGCCTTGTCACCTGAGAGACCGATCCATCTGTACGTCCAAGGATTATCGTGCTTAGGATAATACTTGTTACCGCAATGGGCAGGAATCATAAATATATCTCCAGCACTAATGTGTTCATTGGGTGAATCGGTGAGAGAAAAATATCCTTCACCATCGATACAGTAATGGATGACCCAATAATTAATCGGAATGTACTCCACTGGTTTTGTAGGTCGGCATTTTTCAAATCCGGCTTCACAAATATTGAAATCAGAACTGAATGCTTCATTGTTGATGACTACATCTGCTTGTTCTATTTTTTTGGTCATAATAACCTCCAAGTTCAATTATATTGGTTTAGTTTATGGTTTGGCAACATAAGTACAATGATATGGAATCATCTTGTGTTTTTAATATGTTCGATAGCGGCTATATTTAGAGTATCAAATGATTAAGACGAAGGGATGATAAATTTGGAGGAGTCAAATAAAATAGAGCGCATAGGTTCAATTGCCCTAATGTTAATGACATTTTCAGCTGTTTTTGCGTTTCCTAGTATTGTTAATAACAGTATTCAAATTGGTTTAGCAACCATTCCTGGTTATATATTTGGATCAGTATTTTATTTTCTGCCATTTATTTTGATGGTTGCGGAATTTGCTTCAGCGAATTCAACTAAGGAGTCAGGGGTACACAGTTGGCTTGAAAGTGTCTTGGGTCCCAAATGGGCCTTCCTAGGTGCATGGTCATATTTCTTTGTAAACTTGTTCTTCTTTTGTTCACTCTTACCTAACACATTGATCTACGGGTCGTATGCACTCTTAGGTAAAAATGTATTCGGTGGTAAAAACGGAACAGTTATTATTGCAATTATTTCAATAGCACTATTTTGGTTAATGACATGGGTATGTATCAAAGGTGTATCGTGGATTGCGACAGTTACTAGTTTAGCTGGAAGCGCCCGTCTATTCATGGGAATAATTTTTGTTATTTTAGCTTTTGTAGTAGTTTTCGGATTTGGGAAAGCTCCAGCACAAGAATTCTCGATGAGCAGTATTTCGCCAAAATTTAATTGGACTTTCTTCATGACTATGGCCTGGATCTTGCAAGCCGTAGGTGGTGGTGAAAGTATCGGTGTCTATATCAAAGACGTTAAAGGTGGTAACAAGACTTTTGTTAAGACGATGGTCAGTGCAACTATCTTCGTAGGTATCATGTACATCTTAGGGGCAATTGCAGTTGGATTTATTGTACCTACGTCAGTTCTTAAAGGTAACTTCTCAAATGGTATCTTCGATATCTTCAAGATTTTAGGAACTCACTTTAATATCTCAGGTGGAGTTATGGTGCGCTTAGTCGGTGTGATTTTGTTCCTAGGTAGCTTAGGTTCACTAGCCCTTTGGACAGCGGCACCAGTAAAAGTATTCTTCTCAGAGATTCCTGAAGGAGTCTTCGGTAAGTGGTTAGTTCGTACTAATAACGAAGGTAATCCTACTAATGCCTTAATCGTTCAAGGAATCATAGTTACAATTTTACTTATCATACCAGCTCTTGGTATAGGTGATATGGATAGCTTCTTAGAGACTTTGATCAATATGACGGCTTCAACTTCATTATTGCCAGTATTATTTATTTTAATTGCTTATATTGGATTGAGACTCAAAAAAGACGACATGCCAAGAGATTTCAAGTTTGGTAACAGAACCTTTGGATTGACAGCAGGATTCTTCTTATTACTTGTATTTATCTTCATTTTCTTCATGTCAACAGTTCCAGATCCAGCGTTGATATCTCAAGAACTAAATGGAGATCTTCCTAAGGGAACGGCTAGTCCGATCGGTACGTTGATTTATAACTTATTAGGTTTAGTGATATTTATGGGATTCGCATGGATATTCTGGGCTAGATACGAAAAGAAAAATAAAAAAGAATTAGAAAATAATGATATTGAAGGGGTAGCTAAGTAATTATGAAAATATGGGAAAACTATCAAGTGGATGACATTAATAGAGAACCAGCACGAGCTCATTTCTTAACTTTTCCAACTAAAGAACGGGCACTGTTAAATGAGAATCAATATACACATGCTTTTGAAAATTTGAATGGCACATGGAAATTTATGTTTCTAGATGCTCCTGAATATAGTCCAAAAGAATTTTATGAAGAAGATTTTGATACTAGTAATATGGATGACATCACTGTTCCAGGATGCTGGCAAATGCAGGGTTATGGAAAAATGCATTATTCTGATCTGTGGTATAACTTCCCGATCAATCCTCCGTTTGTTCCCACAGAAAATCCTACCGGAATCTATAAGCGTACTTTCGAAGTGAATGATAGCTATGCAAATAAAAAAGTTATTTTACGATTTGGTGGCGTAGATTCAGCCTATCACGTGTGGGTAAATGGTCAAGAAGTTGGATATAGCAAGGGCGCTCGTAATGAAGCAGAATTTGACATCACTGATGTTGTTAGAATCGATGGCGACAATGACCTAACTGTTAGGGTTTATCAATGGTCAGACGGGACATATCTGGAAGATCAAGACATGTGGTGGTTGAGTGGCATTGACCGTGACGTGGAATTGATCGGTGTTCCTAAAAATGGAATTCAAGATTATACTGTGACCGCTGACTTGGATAATAATTATCTCAATGGACTGCTGAATATCAAAGCAGAGTTAAGACAAGATGACGGACAAGAAGTTACTGCTACATTGATCGATAGCGATGGGAAGATAGTTTATGAAGATACTAGTGTGGTTAAGGATGGCAAATTTGAAGTAGCTACAGAAATAAATAATGTTGCTCAGTGGACTGCTGAGATACCTAATCTTTATCGATTATTATTGACAGTTAAAAAAGCTGGTGAAGTAATAGAAGTGATTCCACAAAACGTTGGCTTTAGAAATATACACGTAGCAGGTGAAACTTTCTTAGTTAACGGAGTGGCAATCAAGATCAAAGGTGTAAATCGCCATGACTACAACCCTCGTAATGGTAGGGTCGTTGCTAAAGAAGAAATCGAAGCCGATATCAAGTTGATGAAGAAATATAATATCAATGCTATCAGAACCAGCCATTATCCTAATTCATATTATTTATATGACCTCTGTGACGAATATGGTATGTACTTGATTGCAGAAGCAGATGTAGAGTGTCACGGATTTGAGCTGACTAAGAAGTACGATTGGATCACAGATGATCCTAAGTGGGAAACTGCCTATGTAACTCGAATGACAAGAATGATTTCACGAGAAAAGAATCATCCAGCAATTCTCTTCTGGTCATTGGGAAATGAATCAGACTTTGGTCATAACTTTAGAAAAATGGCAGAAGTTACTAAACAAATGGACCCAACTAGGTTAGTTCACTATGAAGGTGACTTCGATGCTGAAGTAGTTGACGTTTACTCGACTATGTATACTTGGCTGGAAAATCCAAAGAGAAAATTATTGATGAAGGATATCATCGCAAACTCAAAGAAACCGCATATTTTATGTGAATATGGTCATGCGATGGGTAATGGTCCCGGTAATCTTAAAGAATATCAAGATCTGTTCTACGCACATGACAAATTACAAGGTGGATTCATTTGGGAGTGGTTCGATCATGGAATTGAATCATATACTGATGATGGTCAAAAGTATTACCGATATGGTGGTGACTTCGGGGATGATCCAAGCAATAATGACTTTTGCATCGACGGATTACTGATGCCAGATCGCACACCATCACCAGGCTTACACGAATACAAGAAAGTAATTGAACCAATCGAAACTTCAGAGATCGACATTGAGCAAGGAAAGATCGAACTACTAAGTCGCTATGATTTTGCCAATCTTAATATTTTCCGCCTAGTATATACTGTCATGGAAGATGACATAGTACTGGAAAGTGGCTCACTGGACTTGCCTTCGATACCTGCAAGAACCAAAAAAGAAGTAACTATTCCCTATAAGTCGGATATTACTCCTAAACCGGGCTCAGAATACTTGCTAAATATTTCATATCAACTAAAGGCGGATACAGATTATGCTAGTTCTGGATATGAATTAGCAACTGCCCAGTGCGCACTTCCAATTCATACATCAGGAATTAGCGTAATTCCACATGGTAACCTTGATATTTGTGAAGGGGCAGCTTGTTTGACTGCCAGTGGAAATAATTTCTCAGTGAAGTTTGATACCGTTCGTGGGACGATCGTTAGTTTGATTCGTAATGGAATCGAATTGATGGATAGAGGTCCTAAGTTCACATTTTGGAGAGCTCCGATCAGTAATGATATGGAAATCATCGATGAAATGAAGAAAGTTCAATTCTTGCATTTGGAACATGATGTTGTTAAGTCATTTGAGTATGAGATGGAAGAAGGACATTTGAACGTTGTTGTTAAGACGTTACATGGAACGACTAATAGTTCATGGAACTTTGAGTGTGATTACTATTACACAATTTATGCAACCGGAGACATCTTGGTAGATGTCAAAGGAACTCCAGGTGGTAAATTAGATATGGCACCTGATATGTTGCCACGTCTAGGTCTAGCTTTGAAACTAAATAAATCACTAGAAAAAGTTAGATACTTCGGCCGAGGTCCTGGTGAAAATTATTCAGATTCTAAAGAAGCAGGGCTATTAGGCCTATACGACAATACTGTTGATGGGATGTTCACAAATTATGTAGTGCCACAAGCTAATGGTAATCGTATGGATACTAAGTGGGTCTCTCTGACTGATGATCGTGGACAAGGACTGGTATTCTCCACAACTGATTCATTTAACTTCAGTACATCATATTATGATGAAAAGACGCTAGATGATGCAAAACACACTTGTGATTTGAAGAAATCCGATAATGTATTTCTGAATATTGACTACAAACAAAATGCACTTGGTACATATGCTTGTGGTGAATGGCAACTTGAAAAGTACAGAGCAAAAGTTGAACCTTTCGAAATACAATTTAGAATTACACCATTTAATAATAAGGAAATCAGCGATAAAGCAATCGCACATGAAGATTTCAAATCTGATAACGGGTGAAATTTGATTAGTAAGTACTCTCCCTAGAGTCATCAAATCAACCTGATGTTAGATTAGCGCTTAAGATTAATTTCTTAAGTGCTATTTTTTTGTCATGGATACAAAAAAGCCTTGCCCGTTTTCGAGCAAGGTTATTTATTGTCAGGTGTTAATCCTTTGACTAAAAATTCTACCAGATGATCTATCTCTTCTTCCTCATCCCAATTAGGGGACATAAATATGAAGTAATGTTGAGCTAGATAACCAAATATAGTAGAAAAGATCAATCTAAATATCTCAGTATTGCTCCAATCGACTAATAAGTTTTTATCTTTAAGTCTGTCCAGCGAATCGTTGATATTTTTCATGTAGCTATATGGTATTTCAGCGATGACGCTCTTTCTGATCTCATTATCGTAAATGAATTCATCAACGAAGATTCTGATGACGTCAATATTATCCTTGAAGAATTCCATTCGGTTGCGCAGGATAATGTTGATGAAATCATACAGAGTAGGGTAGCCAGAATTTAACGTGTCCTCAGAAAATTCGGTCAGAATCTCAGGAAGGATGACTCTGGAGATGGGTTTGAGAATTGATAGCAACAATTCTTCTTTATTCTTAAAGCGCTTGAATAGACTGCCCTCTGACACGCCAGCCTCTAGGGCGATCTCTTTGGTACTAGTATCTTTGTAACCTTTTTTAGCAAACAAAGATATCGCTGCTTGAAAAATTTTCAACTGTTTTTTTGTTAACCCTGATGTTTCAGGGGATTCTTTATAAATCTCGATTAGATTTTTCATGTGCTTTCCTCAATAATTATTGTTGATTTAATTGTAATTCAATTACAGCGAAAAAGCTGGGACAAAAACAATTTTGTCCCAGCTCTATCAGGGGTGAATCAAAAATATTAAGATTAGGCGTGTTTTACGCTATTACCATTGCGGTAACCTAAGTACAACTGTGTTGCCGCAAGGACGATATTAACGTAGTTTAGGATATTGAACCAAGTGTCGATACCAGCGACTTGGGTAGCACCGAAGTATGTCCAAAATCCGGCGATAACAGCCACTACGTTGACCCAACCGAGAGTCTTTTGAAGTTGTTTGTCATCCCTCTTTACATACATCCAAATAACGTTAATGATAAACCAAATTGCTAAAATCCAAAACATTGCTGTAAACATAATATCAGCTCCTCTAAAATTCTTTGCTTCAATTAGAAAGTGAGCACTCACTTTCTTGATTACAAGTCCATTATAGTTCCAATAAATTTAAAGTCAATAGTTTAAATTTAAAATTTTTCCAATAAAAAAAGAGCGTCAGTATTAACGCTCCACAAGGGTCTATAAGTCGTTTTCATCTTCGATGATGTGATCTTTTGTCTGACTAAAAATAGTGATGATGTGTTGATCACTCAATCTATAATGAATATTTCGGCCGTGTCGTACGCTGGAAACCAAGTTTAACTGGCGTAGCATGCTCAATTGGTGGGAAATTGATGATTGGCTCATGTCCAACGTATCGGCGATTTCACCCACGCTCAATGGAGTTTTGGATAACGCTAGAATAATTTTTACACGAGTCATATCACCAAACGCTTTAAAAATATTGACCATTGTCTCTAGTTCTTCGTTAGCGGGGATACTTTCCTTCAAGTGATTGAGGGCCTCTTTATGTTCCAGATCTGAAAAATCTTTTTCTACCATATTATTTCACCTTTTTCTTAAAAATCATTGAATTTCCCTGTCGGATATATTATATTATAGATGATATATGAATGAATGCTCATATATTCATGTAAACACTTACAAAACTGTAGGGAGGATGTTCTAAATGAAATCATATAATGTCCAATCCGAATATCAAGCTAAGAGTAAGCAAACGAAATCAAAGAGAAAACTAGACCAAGAATCTATTGTTAGAATATGGAAACTAGTGATTTCGGCCATATTTATGGTTACTGGATTTATCGGATTTTTCGACAAACCAATCAATATAGGACTTTATTTTATCGGTTACTTTGTGATCGGTGGAAGTATCGTGCTAAAGGCAGTAAAAAATATTTTTCACGGTGAAATTTTTGATGAAAATTTCTTGATGACGATCGCTACCGTGGGTGCCCTTATTTTAGGTGAGTATCCCGAAGCTGTTGCTGTCATGTTCTTCTATGAAGTAGGTAATCTATTCGAAGACATCGCTACTAATAACTCTAAACGATCGATCTCGGCGTTACTAGAGGTCAAGCCAGTCTTTGCGACTATAAAATTGGCAAGTAGCACTAAGCAAGTTGAACCGAACAAAGTACAGGTCGGTCAAATAATCGTCGTTAAGCCCGGAGAAAAAATCCCTCTAGACGGGATGGTCGTTTCTGGTCAATCAATGGTCGATACGTCTGCCTTAACAGGTGAGTCAATGCCACGTAGTATCAAAGAAAACGACATGGCAATGAGTGGTTCGATCAACCAAAATGGAACCTTAGAAATAAAAGTTACGAAAATTTATAATGACTCGACTGTTGCTAAAATTTTGGATATGGTTCAAAATGCCAGCAATAAAAAAGCTCCAGCAGAAAAATTTATTACTCGTTTCGCAAAAGTATATACACCGATCGTTGTAGCCATGGCAGTTGCTCTGGCGATCATTCCACCGTTATTCACAGGTAACTGGGGTGAGTGGATCTCACGTGCCTTGGTATTTCTAGTTATCTCGTGTCCATGTGCCTTAGTGATCTCAGTGCCACTTAGCTTCTTCGGTGGTATCGGTGCTGCTTCTAAGCAGGGTGTTTTAGTTAAAGGTAGTAGCTATTTAGAAGCACTGAATAGTGTTGATACAGTGGCTTTTGACAAGACTGGTACTTTGACTAAAGGTCGTTTTGAAGTAGTTAAGATCGACCCTGCTAGCGGAATCGAGAGACAAGAACTACTCGGTATCGCAGCCGCTACTGAACAAAATTCAACGCACCCGATCGCTCAATCGATCATCAAAGCTTACAATGGTGACCTCAGCAAGTTTGAAGTTACTAATGCTAAGGAACAAGCCGGACACGGTTTGAGCGCAGTTGTTAATGGCAAAGAAGTTATCGTGGGTAACTCCAAAGCTATGGCAGGTATCAACTTCGTCAGAGACCAAGGCATCGGTACGATTGTATATGTCAGTGCAGATGGTAAGTTCATGGGTAGTATCGTTATTGCGGACGAACCCAAGGCCGACGCCGCCGATGCGATCGAATTACTACATCAACGCGGTATCAAGAGTGCCATGTTGACAGGTGATAATATCGTAGTTGGTCAATCGATTGCTGAAAAACTCAAGCTTGATCAAGTTTATACTGACTTGTTACCTGAGGATAAGGTTAATATCGTTGAAAAACTATTGAATACTTCCAAGAAGTATCGTAAAAAGGTCGCTTTCGTCGGTGATGGTATCAATGATACTCCAGTCTTGACTACTGCTGACGTTGGTTTCGCAATGGGTGGTCTCGGTAGTGACGCCGCAGTCGAAGCTGCCGATATCGTCATTATGGGTGACGAGCCTTCGAAAGTTTCGAAGACGATCAAGATTGCTCAAGTGACTAGAAAAATAGTTATGGAAAATATTAGCTTCGCTATCGGTATCAAAGTATTATTCTTGATCTTAGGAGCATTCGGATTTGTCGGTATGTGGCAAGCCGTCTTCGCTGATGTCGGTGTTACCGTTATAGCGGTACTAAATGCGGTTAGATTACAATTTTTGAAATAAGATTATCTTGATGAAGAGTGGATTGGAACAATGGTTCCAGCCGCTCTTCTTTTTATTTTCTCTTTTACTATCGCTCTATTTTTTGATTTGATATAAAATTATAATTGAATATATATTAAAATAATTAATCTAATATGATTATTGGAGAAAATAACATGATAACAGGAAGTTTATATCAAAATATTGCCAGTGACATCAAGAAGAATATCTTGTCTGGTAAATATGAGGTTGGGACCTTGATCCCAACTGAGAATGAATTGGAAAAAATGTACAAGGTCAGTAAAATCACTATCCGTAAGGCGGTAGAATTACTGGTAGGGGAAGGCTATTTAGTTAAAAAGAGCGGTATCGGGACAACGGTCATCAGCAACAATCTCTTTAATAAATTGTCTAAAGCACGTTCTTTTTCATCAATCTTGGACGAACACGGAGAATTAACGAAAGAGATCCTCGAAATCAAACTAATCCCCTCACAAGGTACGCCGTTCGAAGATATCGGTCGCCGTCAGGTATTATACATTAAACGACTTTATTCGTTGGATCATAAGCCATTCATCATCTTTGAACATTACTTGCCTAATGTAGCGATTCAAGAGGAATTGAAGGACTTGCGACACAAGTCACTCTATAAGATCTTGCAAGAGAGTGGTCAAGAGATTTCTGGATTTAAAGATGAATTTAAAGCGGTCAATCTGGATGAAGAAAATCAAATACTATTGAATAAAGAAGATTCAATCGCTTTGAAGCGGATCAGGCGTGGATTCGACCGTTTCAACAACTTAGTCGAATACTCATTAGCCATGTACGATACTAATAAATTTCCTTATGAGATCGAATACGAAGTTTAGACTTCGTTATAAGCGTTTACATCATAATATTATAATGTTATAATCTTTTCGAAATTAATATTGGAGGCTATTGCAATGGCTGATTTGTATATTAAGAATGGATTAAATGAACATTCTGAACCAATTGAGATTTTGATTACGAATGGGAAGATCGAACGTGTGGGCAATCAATTGACTGAGGTGGTAGCGTCAAAGACGATCGACTTGGAGAAGAAGTCATTCGTCACACCCGGCTGGATCGACGATCACACACATTGCTATGAGAAAGCAACGACTTATTATGATGATCCCGACGAGGATGGATATAAAACTGGCGTTACAACGTTAATAGACGCTGGTTCCACTGGTGCCGATGAAATCGGGGATTTCTACCACATCACCCGTGACAAGACGACAAATGTCTATGCTCTGATAAATATTGCTAAGGGAGGGATAAATGACCAAGCTGGATTGAAGGACATGAGTCAGATCAGTCTTGAGGCAGTCCAAGCATCCGTCAACAAATATCCAGATTTCATTGTCGGTATCAAGGCACGTATCAGTAAGTCAGTTGTGGATGACAATGGGATCAATCCGCTGATCGAAGCCAAGTATATTCAGATGAAGCTGAATAAGGAACTACCACTGATGGTTCACATTGGCTCTAATCCTCCCAAATTATCAGAAATAATGTCCGTCATGGAACGTGGAGATATTTTAACTCATTGCTTTAATGGTAAGGACAATGGCATCTTAGATGAGAACAACAATATTCCTGTCTATATCCAAGATGGCTACGAAAGTGGCATTGTTTTTGACATTGGACATGGATCTCACAGCTTTGACTTCCATACTGCCGAGGTCGCGAAAGAATACAAGCTGATTCCAGAATTACTGAGCACGGACATCTATCACTCTAATCGTGAGGATGGTCCTGTTTATGATATGTCCACCTGTATTGAAAAACTCTTAGTTATCGGCTATAAATTATCAGAAGTAATCCCAATGATCACTGTACGCCCAGCAAGAATCTTTCATCTCTATAATAAGGGAAAGATTACTGCGGGATATGATGCCGATATAACCATCTTTGATATAAAAAAAGGTCGCAAAGATCTGGTCGACGCTAACGGCAATCTCAAAACGACTGATACGTTGATCCTACCTAAATATACCATCGTCCATGGAAATATCTATCCTGTCGGTGGGATCTGTTAAGCTCACACACCTAGGGTCATTCTAGCCATCTTTGACATTTTTTCTTTAGTCCAAACCGGTGACCAGACTAATTTTAAGGCGCATTCGTCTATGAATGAGAGTTTTTCGACTGACTTGATCACGTTTTGAGTGATGGATTCGCCATAATGACAACTTCTAGTCGGCATCGTCATTGTGATGCTACAGGTAGTGTCCTTCAAGGATATGTCGTAGATTAGACCTAGATTGACAATGTCTATTTTCATATCGGGATCGATGACTTCTGATAATTGCTTTTTTATAGTAATTATTTTTTCGTCCATTATTATTGCTCCTTATTAACAATATCTATTAATCAATATACTTCTAATATACTTCAAAACTATTTTTTTGTTATTACTTTTGTTTTGATTTAGGTTAGTATATAGAAGTGTTAATTGAGAACGGTATGTTCGTTTAAGAAATAATAAGGTGTTATTAAATAATGAAAAGATTTAACAAGTTATATATATTGCAGTTCGTGTTCATAATACTATCCGCACTCCTGATGGGATACATATTGAGTTATTCGCAGATAGGTTCATTTCAATATGCGTTTTCGACTATAACCCAGACGTATCCAGGCATGTATATGGTGACGGCAGTTATTTTATTGCTGATATACTTGGGACTTTACGGGCTAATCAATCGCTTTTTCTATTCGACGGCATTGTTCTACGTCTTTTTCCTGATCTATGCCATCGCCAATCGACTCAAAGTTATTTATCGTACAGAACCGATCCTACCCAGTGACTTGATGTTCTTGAGCAACATAAAAGAGTTATTGACTATGATCAGTCTGAAATTAGTTGCGGAGATCATGCTGGGACTTATTATCATCATCGGTATTTGTGTCTTCTTAGAGAGAAGATTTGGTAAGTCATTCTTACGGATGAAGTGGCCTATACGTATCGTCTTTGTAGCGTTGGCCGTCCTTGGTTTAGGTAGTTTTTATTCTGCTAATGACGAAGGATCTGTAACTAATAAGGTTCTAGCCAAGGCCGGACGTTCTGATTTTACAGCGAACTTGATTTGGGAGACCAACAGTAATGGACCGTTGATAACTTTCCTAACTAACGTACGTGTCAACGTTATGGACGAACCTGAAGGGTATAGTGCTCAAAAAATCAAGTCGATCGTTAAAAAATACAAAAATGTCGCAACAAATATCAATAAAGAACGCCCAAATAGTAACGTCAATAAACAAACTCTGATCTTTATTCTGAGTGAAAGTTTCTCTGATCCTAGTCGAGTCCCTAATATTAAGGTCAACTCAGATGCAATGCCTGATATTAGACAGATCAAGAAAGAAAATACTTCAGGTCTGATGTTGAGCTCTGGCTATGGTGGTGGGACTGCCAATATGGAATACATGACCTTCACTGGTCTAGCTTATAATCAGTTCTCAAAGGCGTTGCAATCACCATACGTGCAACTAGTCCAAAAACAAGAGAACCCTGAGAATATCACTGATCAATTCAATACTAAAGCGGCGATTCATCCGTATATCGCCAACTTCTACAGTCGTGCTAGTGTGTATAAGAAGTTTGGTTTTCAGACTTTTAGAAATATCAATTCTACTGGCGATCTCGCCTTGCAGTACACCAATCCTGCTGACGGCGGACAGTATGTCGGTGATGAGGCGTCATATGATGATGTCTTGTGGCAAGTTAATAACGTTAAAGATGGTCAATTCATCAGTCTTGTAACGATGCAAAATCACATGCCTTACACTAACAAATATCAGGACAATAAGTTTACAGTCAGCGGCAGTGGTGCTGGTAAAAATACTAAGCAAGTGGCAAACTTCGCCAAAGGTATCAGCCTAACCGACCAGTCGACTAAGGCGTTCCTTGAAAAGTTAGATAAGATAAATAAACCGATAACGGTAGTCTGGTACGGTGATCACCTACCAGGTATTTATGATGGCAACAATATGTCGAAGTACAATATCGCCCAACATGAGACTGATTATTTTATTTATAGTAATAAATACGCTATCGAACATGATGAAGCTACTAAAAAAATTGGTAAGAGCACTAATATCACGGATCCCAATGGCTTCATCGCTTTGGCGTATAAACAAATGGGACAAAAAGTAACGCCGTTTTATGCTTTGCTAACGGAGATCCAAGAGGATGCCCCAGCAATGGCCAAGAGTACGGTCGGCAATTCAGAGAGCCTGTATGTCAATAAGAAGACAGGTGAAAAGATTGCGTATAAGAATCTAACTGATAAACAAAGAGAATTACTGGACGATTATAAATTGATTCAATATGATCTGACGGCTGGTAAAGGTTATAGTACAAAATTAGGTTTTACTAAATAAAAAGTTAAATTAACCCTTCTATAAAAACGTTTTCATAGAAATCCTTTCAAAATGGTAGCTAAAGAGTAGTAGACTAGTATTGTTACGTTACTATTTTTTGGGGGGATGAATTAAACGTTTTGAAGTTAAAGAGTCTGCTATACATAATAATACCGATGTTTTTATTTAGCTCTATGGAAATAGCCTTAAAGATCGCTGGTAGTCAATTCCATCCAGTTGAATTGAACTTTATTAGATTTCTGATTGGTGGATTGGCACTATTGCCATTCGCCATCAGGCATCTCAATAAAAATGGAGTTAAGATGTCCGCATATGATTGGGGACGCTGTGCCTTGACGGGGTTTGTGATCGTAGTTGTCAGCATGACGCTGTATCAGATGTCGATTCAAGTCACTGCCGCTTCAGTCATTGCCATTATTTTGAGTGCCAATCCAATCTTTGGTTTGATCATTGGCTTTGTCTTTTTAAATGAAAAACTATCTCGAACAAATGTCTTCGCTTTAGTTTTGACCTTGATAGGACTGTTGATCATCATCGATCCATTCCACTTGAAGAATCCTATGGGAATCGTCTTGGGGCTCTTATCGTCGATCATTTTTGGTGTCTATGGCGTTATGTCGCGGATCAACGGACACAAGATCGGCATCAATGGGCTATCTATGACTTGTTTTTCGTTTTTATTCGGTTCATTAGAATTGGGCGCTTTGATGCTTCTTAGCCACACACCATTAGCTACACTTTTGCCAGCTAATTATAGTGAATTCGTTAATATTCCCTTTTTCAAAGGACTAACGCTTCAGACGTTACCGTTGATCTTGTACATTTCAGTCCTAGTCACCGGCATCGCTTTTGGATTGTACTTTATCTCAATGGAAGAAGTTGGGATCGTTCAAGCCTCACTGATCTTCTTGATCAAACCAGCTTTGGCACCAGTATTGTCATTACTGATCCTAGGTGAAGCAATCAGTAGTCGTACGATAGCAGGTATCATGGTGATTCTTCTGGGATCAGTTATAACGCTGATCGGAGAGGATATCGCCTACCGAGTTATTGCACTGGTTCGGCATCAGTCTAGCCAGCATCATATAATAAAATAATTAAATCAATCAAATACCAATTGAAGTATTGGTATTTTTTTATAACTAAAAAACGTTTTCACACGTATAATGATTCAAAAAGTTGTAAAATATTTAATGCAATTAGTTTACTAAACTAATAATTATTTTTCGGGGGATTTTATGGAAACTTTAGAACCTAAAAAAAGTTTCATTAGTTGGCCAGTTCTGGCTCTAATGAGCTTTGTTACGGTAATTGGTTTTGATGATTTAACTTATAACTTTCAAAACCAAGGGATGGGAGTTATCACATCTTGGGTTATTATGCTATTTTTGTATGTCATTCCATATTCACTTATGGTTGGACAATTGGGGTCTGTCTTCAATCATGAAGGTGGTGGACTTACTTCTTGGGTCCGTGGAACTAGTGGTGAGTTCTTAGGTTATTTCACTGCATGGACTTATTGGGCTGCTTCGATTCCTTACGTTGTCGATACCGCTAACTCGATCGTCGTTGGTCTGGGTTGGGCTTGGTACGGTGACGGTCAGTTGCAGGACACCATGTCGAACGGTTGGTTCGCCTTTTGGACCGTTATAACGTTTGTCGTCTTCATCTTTGTTCAATCAAGATTCAAGCACTCACTTGAATTCTTGAGTACCATCGGTGGTGTAGCTATGTTTGGGATGACGGTTTTGTTCGTTATCATGACACTGGCAGCACTAAGCATGGGTGGTCATATCGCAACACAACCGATGAACGTTCATACGATCGTTCCTAAGTTCGACTTACATTATCTGACTACTTTAGGACTTTTGATCTACGCGATGAACGGTGCTGAATTGATCGCACCGTTTATTACTAAGATGCGTAAGCCTAAGCGTGAATTTCCTAAGGCAATGATCATGTTAGCCGTTATGACGGCTTTCTTGACGATCTTTGGTTCTTTCTCACTGGGTGTTTTCTTCGATGCCTATCACTTACCGAATGATTTGAAGATGAATGGTTCATACTATGCTTTCTTGGCATTAGGAAAACAGTTTCACATGGGTAATACTTTGATGTACATCTTTGCTTGGACAGAAGTCTTTTATCTCGCTGCCTTATTGGCAGTCTTGCTAGATGCTATGACTAGAATGTTGATCTCTGACACAGGAGCCAAGTACATGCCAAAGGTTCTTCGTAAGAAGAATAAATCTGGCTTGCCCGTTAATGGATACTTGTTAACTTGTGGTTTGAGTGCTTTCATCATGTTACTAGGTATTTTCTTACCAAGTATGAATGATATTTTTAACTGGTTACTAAACCTTAATGGAATTATTTCACCCGGTGTTACTTGTTGGATTTTCTTTGCTTTCATTAGAATTCGCCAAAATAGCGCAAAGTATCCTTCTGAATATGTCTACATCAAAAATGACAAGACAGCCTTAGCCGTTGGTTGGTGGTGCTTGATCATTACTGGTATCGCTACAGTCTTTGGTATTGGACCACAAGATGTGGCCTTTGGAACTAACGTCTGGTGGTATGAGTTGATCATCAACTTCGTTGCCATCATCGTCTTGATCGGTTTAGGTGCAATCATGCCTTACGTAACTCGTCGTGAAGATCGTAGTCAAACTGGCTCAGCCTTCACACACTTACAATGGACTGGTATTCTCGCTACATTACTAGTAGTTATCGTAGGTGATTTGTACCTAGGTGGTTCAGATACCGCCAACAATATTGCGATGATAATTGGCTTGAGTCTAGTGGGTATTCTCTTGATCGTATTGTTCGGTTGGCGTGAACACGACTTGATTTCTGAGGATTAATTATCAACAACAAGGCTGTGACATCAGCCTCAAAAAGCAAAAATGAGATGAAAAACCACAATTTGGTTTTTCATCTCATTTTTGTATATATTTATTAAAAATAAACCATTACTTATCTTGCAAACTCAAAATGATCAATCAGCGGCGACTGTGCTATGACTTTCGTCGAATTAACCAGGTATTCGCAACAAGCATCGCGAGGCTGAGTCCTAAAATATAAGCTGGTAAGATTTCGATCTGACCGTTATGCAACCAACTCATCAAATACGTGAGGGCACTAACGACTAAATAATAACCTAGACTGAACCAACCACTGGCACTGCCCATTACCGTCTCATAACCAATCAACGCCTGATTTAAGGCATTCGGTAAGGCTATGTTCAGGCCTAGGAAGACGGTAAATATTGTCAAAATCATCATTGTGAGCTGATCGTTGTATGCGGCAATCATGAGACCAACCGCAGAGAGTGTACTTAGCAACAGACCACTCTGAGCAATTTTTGCTGGAGACCAGTAATTGACAAGCCAATTAACGAGTAAGGCTCCACCTAAACTCGCTGCTGCTAAGACTAAGCCAAGGCTACCATAAGCGAGGGCAGAAAAATTGAAGTGCGTTTCGAAGATGAAGGGCGCTTCAGCGTAATAACTGAACAAGATTCCATTGATACCACTAATTAATAAGCCGTATACGAGCACTTGTGGATCACGCAACAAGCGGCCCACGACACGAAATTGAGTGTCCAAACTAGCGACTTGAACGTTTTCAGATCTAGTCTCTGGCAAGCGCAATCGAGCATAGAGATAGCACGCCAGAGCCATTAAGACGAGTAGTTCAAAGACGGCTTTAGAACCTCCGATTGTTAGTCCAATTCCGCCGATCAGCGGACCCAGTGCGGGGGACAAGGCCATAGCCGCACTGACTTTAGCGAACACTTTAGATCCAGTGACTCCGTGAAAGCTCTCACGCATGATAGTTTGCGTGACTACGGAACCAGCACTAGCGCCAAAGGCTTGAATCAGTCGAAATATTAGTAGTGTTGTAAAGTTGGGACTAAGTAATAGTCCTATGTTACCGACCAAGTAGAAGACTAATCCACTCAGTAGAGCAGGGCGGCGACCACGCAGATCAGCGTACTGTCCCCAAATTAGTACGCCAACTGCAAAGGCCACAAAGTATGTGCTCATGGTCAATTGGCTACGACTAGCACTAATATTTAGTTGGCGGCTGAGTGACGGTAGGATCGGCGTAAAGATAGATTCGCTAATTTGCGGAAAGCCGACTAATACGATCAATAATAGTAATGATGGAACTTGTTTTGGGACGTTTTTCATTTAATTAATACTCCTGATATTTAATTAATTTGCGGAAAAACGTCCGAATCCTTCTACGGCAACACATACTAAGATATGTTCATACAGCATATGCTGACACCTCCTTTTAGATTATTTCACTTTACTAAATTTAGACTAGATTGTCAAAAAGCCCGGAAATTTTTTCCGAGCCTATTTCTATTCCTCAGGTTTAAGTTATGACATCTTTTGATTGGCAAATGTGCCATTCGGTCAAAGATTGTACATTTTTTCACATTTAATGTAGTCACAAATACTTTATAGGGTTATTCTAATTGAAGAGAGCACGAAGTTTATTTTGATTAGGAGGGGTAGTAATGCAAAAGTATTTGACCTTTGATTGTTATGGCACTTTATTGAGTGAGAGTGGAACTTATGATGCAGTGGAAAAAGCCGGTAATGAGATCGGGATCGACGGCAAAAAAGCTCGTCAACAATTTCATGACTATCAAGAGGACTGGTCTCTTAGACATCCGTATATAGATTACGATCTATTGACTAGGAATAACTTGATCAAGTTAGACTATTATTTTGGATTGAAACATCGCTTTGAAGAATATTACATCGACATTATGGAAGCACATCGTAACTTGAAACCATTCCCAGAAGTCATTGAGACACTGCAGGAATTCATCAATCGTGGTTATAAGTTGATCATGATGTCTAATTCATCGTGGAGTATTATTCCTGAAAATGCCAAGGCTTTGCAAGTACCGTTTGATGTTTGGATTGCCGAAGATGTCCACACCTATAAACCTGATGTGAAGTTTTTCAAGACGATCGAAAAAGAATATGGCTTTACTAATGACAATCACTTCCATATCGCTCAAGGCTATGATGTCGATATCGTTCCTTGTGATCAGATCGGCTGGGATAGTATCTGGGTCAACCGTGACAATGAAGTCGCCACTACGGCTAAGCCAACTTATGAGATTCATACTTTGGATGAGGCATTGAAGATCGTTAAATAACCATCTTTAATTCCATGAAGATCAATCGAGGTTAATATGGGTCCGTCACAACTTAACCCAGCAGCGCTAACCATGAGTCCACTGATGATTACGAAGGATGTAGCCTTCAAGAAATCGTTAGTGGGCTTTTTGGTGTTCGATGAATCTTTGCATTAAAATTTTATTTTCTAGAATGATTGCTACTATCCAAGTGTAAAGTTCGTCATATGGTGAGATGAACGCATCCACGATAACTACGGGATACGTGTTCTCGTTGTTGAAGGAGTCGGCGATGAAGGGTTGGGACTGTTTCATGATCCGTTGATCAAGGATACTGATAGTTGTGAAATTAATTTAGGAAAAACATTAGCGTAAGCTAGTTATTAAAACTATGTTGAATAGTATCAACAATTATGATAAATTGTATTGGTAATCATAAAGAGGTGCTTTTTAATGGATGAATTGCAAGAATGGTTAGATAATTTGGAAGAATTCAAGTTGCCACGCTGGTCTAGTTTGCCAGAATTGGATTTGTATCGAGATCAGTTATTGACATTGATCGATAAATATCTCGGACCTATCTGGTTAGAAGATGGGCCGATCGTTACTACATCAATGGTCAATAACTATGTGAAAAACGGACTTCTACCACATCCGATTAAAAAGAGATATACCAGAGAACATCTGGCATATTTAATTGCTATCACATTTTTGAAGCAAGTAGTTTCGATTGGTGAGATCGAAAATGGCATCAAACTGATGACTAAATTAAATGGAGGAATCGAGAATGCTTTTGATTTCTTCTGCGCCAAGCAAGAAACTGCCTTTAAATTGATCAATCATCGAACTGAGGATCAACAACTCTCTGAAGGTAACAGTTCGCAAGAGTATTTGATGGTTGAGATGGTAACGATGGCTTTTGCATCCAAATGGGTGACGAAAAAAATACTGTTACTAGATAGCGATGGCTCGAAAGAAAAGAGTAAAGAGAAATGACAGAACATATTGCGATATTGGTTGATTCCTGTTGTGACATTCCTGAGGAGTACCTAGGCAAGCCAGGAATTTATGAGCTACCAATGCAAATTATTTATAAAAATAAAACATATTTAGATCGAAAAGATATTACTGCAGTTGAAGTTTATGATGGATTAGAAAAAGAGATACCTAAGACCTCACTACCATCAGGTGAGTGCATCAAGCAGACCTTGGATCAAATAGCCGCTGACGGCTATGACCATATTGTATCCATCTCAGTCTCATCAGGATTGAGTGGGACGTACAATTTTTTGAAGGTGCTATTAGAGGACTATGATCAATTTACCTATACGACTTTTGATACTAAGCAAGTGGCTGTAGCGGCTGGTTTGATAGCCGTTGGCGCTAAGGATCTAGTAGATGCTGGCAAGAGTTATTCAGAAGTAGTAGCCGGGGTTGATAAGATGATCAAGAATACGGTCGTTTACTTCTGCATCCCGACGCTAGAATACCTACGTGCTGGTGGTAGAATTGGCCTAGTCACTTCAGTTGTCGGTAATATGCTGAAGCTAGCACCGATCATCACGTGTAATGATGAAGGAATTTATACAACCGCTGCCAAAGCCCGTGGAATGAAGAAAGGGCAGAGATTGATGTTAGGCTTGGCTGACAAGTTTATCGGAGACCATAAGGATTACTTGCTGGCAGTCGGACATGGTGCGGATGAAGCATCTGGTCAACGGATGGTCAAGTTACTAGATGAGGACGGCATTCATGGCTCGAAACAATTCTTCGGACAAGTGGGACCGGCTCTAGGAGTGCATACCGGACCGGGTCTAGTCGGTGTTGGAATCGTTTTGTTAGATTAATTATTGAAGCGAAACTTAAAAAGTTTCGCTTTTTTTATTGACTTGTAAAATAAAAAACAGTATTATAGTTCGCATACGAACGAATGGAGGGAGAGTAATGATCAATCCAGAATCAACGATCATGTTTCAAATTAGAGAAGTTTCATTGAAAATGGATCGTTTTATCAAATCACAGTATCCTATTTTTGATCATGACCACAGCCATCCCCATGTTTCCAAATTGCAGGGCATGGCTGCTGGTTACTTGATCATGAATGACGATAAGGAGATCTTCCAACGTGATTTAGAACGTGCCATGTCGATCAGTAAGTCGACCGCCAGTGGCTTGGTTGGTCGTATGGTCAAGAACGGTATTATCGAAACCTCTCCATCCAGTCATGACGCACGCTATAAACGCTTGATGTTGACGCCAGAAACAAGAAAGCACATGTGTCAGATCGATCAATCCGCCAAGTTGGTCGAAGCGTCACTTAGTAAAGGTGTTTCTGCGGAAGATATGGCCGTGTTTCACAAGGTATTAAAACAGATTTCTGATAATGCTGAATAAGCATTTTATTTTTGAGGGTATAGTTCGTATACGAACTGAAAATGTAAAGGAGCTACAATGTTTAAACTACTAAAACGAATGAACAAAAAAGAATATGGCATGATAGCGATAAGTACGTTCTTCATCGTCATTCAAGTCTGGCTCGAACTGAGTATCCCAGGCTACATGTCAACTATCACTCAACGGATCGAGACGAAAGGGACCACGGTCAGCCAGATTTTACAACCCGGTGCAATGATGTTACTTTGTTCGATTGCTAGTGTCCTAGCCGCAATCGTCACAGGTTATTTTGTTGCTAAGATCGCGGGCGGTTTTTCAGCCCGAATCAGAAAGAATGTCTTCGATCAAGTGATGGATTATTCCACACAGGACATCAAGAACTTCTCTGTATCGAGTTTATTAACACGCTCGACTAATGATATTACCCAGATACAACAATTTGTTGCGATGGGCCTGCAAGTCATTATCAAGGCACCTATCACTGCTGTCTGGGCGATCACTAAGATTGCTGGTAAGGGTTGGGAGTGGACGACTGCCACCGCCGTAGCCGTATTGGTATTGTGTTTGATGTTGACGCTGATTTTGACAATGGTTCAACCAAAATTCAAAATCGTTCAAAGCCTGACGGACCGCTTGAATCTCGTAACACAAGAGAACCTATCTGGTATTCGCGTAGTTCACGCCTACAATGCTGAAGACTATCAAAATAAAAAATTCAACAAAGCTAATGATGATTTGACCAAAACTAATTTATTCGCTTATCGTTTCTTAGCCTTGATGAATCCAGGCATGACATTCATCTCAAGTGGGTTGACGCTGGCTGTCTACGGGATCGGAGCAGTTATTATCAATCAGGCTGTGGGAGCACAGAGATTGACATTGTTCAGTGATATGATTGTATTCTCATCATATGCCATGCAAGTTATTTTAGGATTCTTACTATTATCGATGATATTTATTCTATTGCCACGTGTAACTGTATCAGCAGGTAGAATCAATGAAGTTTTAGCAATCAAGCCTTCGGTCAACTTCAATGAACAGACAGAAGTTAAGCCTGAGGATCAGGGCGTACTTGAATTCAAAGATGTTACATTCAAGTATCCCGGAGCTGAAAAACCAGCCATCCAGAATTTGTCTTTTAAAGCACAACAGGGTCAAACCGTAGCCATCATTGGTTCAACTGGTAGTGGTAAGAGTACATCACTACACTTGATCCCTAGATTATATGATGCTACTGAGGGACAAGTCTTAGTTGATAACGTTGACGTTAAACGGTATTCAGAAACAGATTTGAATAATCGTATCGGTTATATCCCACAAAAAGCCGTTTTATTCAGTGGAAATATCAAGAGCAATCTCGACTTTGGGACTAGTGCCAACAAGTCGGATCAACTATCTGATGATGAAGCATATCAAGCCCTAGACATTGCTCAGTCAAAAGATTTTGTGGAAGAAAAATCTGACCAGTTGAATGCCAATGTAGCGCAACACGGTGATAATTTCTCAGGTGGACAAAAACAACGTCTGGCAATTGCGCGTGCGATCGCACGCAGACCTGAGATATTGTTATTCGACGATTCATTCTCCGCTCTGGATTATGAGACTGACAAAAAACTGCGTGACATGTTGAAGCAAAAAGCCGCTACAACGACCAAGGTCATCGTGGCACAACGTATCAGTACCATTATTGACGCTGATGAGATCATTGTCTTGGACAAAGGTCGAGTCGTCGGTCAAGGTAAGCACGAAGAACTATTAAAGAATAACGAAGTTTATCAACAAATCGCTTATTCACAATTATCAAAGGAGGAATTGGCTTAATGCGTAGAGCTAATACAAGAGACGTCAGTATCAAAGATGGCGTGTTAGAATACGGACGATCATACGTCGGCCCCGTCTTCGTAGCGTTGATCTTCGCCGTTTTGGGCAGTGTGACTTCGATCATTGGCCCCAGCCAATTAAGTAAGATTACTGATCTGATCACGGATGGCTTAGTCAAGGGCATCGATGTCGCTCAGGTTATGAAGATAGTCATTGTTTTAGGGACTATCTATGCGGTTGGGGCAGTCATGTCTTACGGACAAGGGTTTATTATGGCGACTGTCACGCAGAAATTTACTCAAAAACTGCGAACAAAGATCACCACTAAAATCAATGAATTGCCACTAAACTATTTTGATACTCACAACGAAGGTGATACGTTGAGTCGTGTCACGAATGACTTGGATACCATGGGACAGTCACTGAATCAAAGTCTAGGAACATTGATCTCGTCGATAACTCTATTGATCGGGGTCGTTATCATGATGTTGGTAACCAATGTTCCTATGAGTGTCACGGCCATTCTTTCAGTTTTGGCGGGATTTATCGCCACGATGGTGATCATGGCTAAGTCACAGAGGTTTTTCAATTCTCAACAGAGTAGACTAGCTGACATCTCGAGTTACACTGAAGAGATCTATTCTGGGCACGATGTCGTAAAGACTTACAATTATGCTGACACAGCCAAAAAAGATTTTGACCAGATGAACGATCACCTATACGATGCCGTTTGGAAATCACAGTTCATCTCAGGGATCATGCAGCCGCTGATGGGGTTCATTGGTAACTTCGGTTATGTGATGGTCTGTATCGTTGGGGCTATCTTAGCGATAAAAGGTAGTTTGAGTATGGGGACGATCGTGGCCTTCATGATCTATGTTCGTTTGTTCTCACAGCCACTATCCCAAATAGCTCAAGCATTCTCTAGTTTACAGACGGCTTCAGCTGCTATGAAACGTGTCTTTGGCTTTTTGAAAGAGCCAGAAGAAGTCGACGACTCTGATAAGGCGGATGAACTCACTACTACAACTGGTGATGTAGAATTCAATAACGTAGAATTCGGATACTTACCAGACCAAAAGATTTTGAAGAACTTTACGATGCATGCAAAACCGGGACAAAAAATCGCAATCGTGGGACCGACTGGTTCAGGAAAAACCACAACGGTCAACTTACTGATGAGATTTTATGACCTCAATAATGGAAACATCAAGATTGATGGTGTTGATATTACTAAGATGAAACGTTCCGAAGTGCGTGATCAGTTTGACATGGTATTACAAGATGCATGGCTGTTCGATGATACGGTCAGAAATAACTTAGTTTATAATCAAGTTAACGTTACTGACGAACAGATCAGAAAAGCCTGTGAAGCAGTGGGTATCGACCACTTCATCGATACTTTACCAAAAGGACTAGATACAGTTTTGGACGACTCGGTCAGTTTGTCAGTTGGACAAAAACAACTCTTGACGATTGCCCGAGCTTTGATCAGAAATGCTCCAATGCTGATCCTCGACGAAGCTACTAGTTCAGTTGATACTAGAACTGAAGAACAGATCCAAAAGGCAATGGACTTATTGACTCAAGGTAGAACGTCATTCGTTATTGCCCATCGCTTGTCAACGATCAAGAACGCCGACGTGATCTTAGTCGTAAAAGATGGTGAGATCATCGAACGTGGTGACCACGAACAATTGATGCAAAAAAATGGCTTCTATGCAAACATGTACAACAGTCAATTTCAGGAATAGCAAATAGGCTGGGGAAAATTTTCCCCAGCCTTTTTTTTGGATTAATAATTAACATATTCGCCATTAAGGCTATTTTCCAAGAAACGAGCGATCGTTTTACCGCCATCTTCTGAAAAATGAGCGTGATCTCCACAATCAAATTCCTTGGATAATTTCTTTTTAGAATCATCGCAAACAAAGGTTGCCAAGTCGATGGTATTGGTTAAACTTAAGATGAAGTCATTGATCTTGGTACGAAGATTTTCTTTTTCTGAACTCCAAGCATCGTGACCGTCAATGATCGTGCCTTGGAATGGTGGTATAGTTAGGCAGATCAATTCAATATTTTGGGCTTTACAGACTTGAATTATTTTCTGGTATCCAGCGACCATATCTTCAACTGTGGGCAGTTCTGACAGCGGTGTTCCTGTTCCAGGTAGTAGTAAGTCATTAGTTCCCTCCAATAAAATAACTGTATTGGGAGAAAATTCAGTGAGCATCTTCTCAAAACGGTCAATGCCGGCTGGACCAAAACTGTGAGACCAATTAGAAGTACTGTTGCCCTTTCGTAACAGACGATTACCAGAGATGCCGTAATTAGCAGTTACGGTGTTTTCTTTGACGAGTGACTTTGCCAGAGGGGTAGTATATTGGCCTTGATTGGTTAAGGAATCACCGAAGAAGGCGATTTTGTTGACTAAAACATCCGTATCAGATTGAACAGCAGAGATGCCGTAGATGAAGTGATTGTCCCCATCGATGTAGTTGTCAGAATCAACCAACTCCGTTGCGATAGTTGAACCGAGTGTATGGATAGAGTGGTTGTAAGCTTTGATCTCAACTTCAAAAGTTGAATTCTCAGCTAGATGGATCGACAACCAGTCGCTCCACAAACTTTGCTTGGATGCAATGCTAAAACTGGCATGTTTATTTACCGTAACGTCATAGGGAGTATTATCTTCGATCACTTTGATAGATTTTATCTCCAGCGGGATTTTTCCGTATTGATTATTGATGCGTAATCTGATTTTGTCAGTAGCTATGGGTTGAAATATCGTAATAGATTGCGGAGTACCGCGGTTTATATGTCTGATATTAGGAAAATATGAAAATTCTTTTGTCCAAGTATTGATGATTGTCATAATTAGTCACCATCCGTGAGTTCAGTATATAATAAATTATTTATTATTATTTTATATAGGTTATGCTATAAAATGGAATCGTATGTTATAATTCTAGTGTAAAACACTTGTTTAAACATTTGACATATTGTCTACCGTTTATGCACATACCACACAATTTGTTTATTGAGGAGAAGGTACCATGCCGAAAAAATTATATTCTGATATTTATGATACATTAAAACAAGAAATCAATAAGCAAGTCTACCAACCACGTAATACTTTGCCCGGTGAAGAAGAACTAGCGTCACGTTTTGAAGTGACGAGAAACACTGTCAGACGTGCTCTCAAAGAATTACAAAATGACGGACTTGTTTATGCCGTGAAAGGACGAGGGGTCGTCGTATTAGAACCTATCCGCGATGATCGAGTTATCTTTCAAGCTGAAAACAAAGAAGGCTTTGAAGCGTTGAGAAATTTCCCTCAAAATGAGTTCATTCAACGTCTGTCAACTGATGTTCTAACTTTTAAGGAAGTAGAAGTTAATGATGCGATCGAGAAGATGACGTCATTCAACGCTGGTGATGAGGCTTACTTCATTGAACGATTAAGATTGTTCGATGGCAAGGCTCTAGCAGTTGACAATAGCTACTTCCGCCGGAGCTTGCTGGGAAATATCACTCGACAAGATGCTGAGAATTCTATTTATGAATATATTCGTGAAAACGGATTATTCAAGATCGCTGCAGAGCGTTCAACTACCACTGTAGAGTCAGCAACTAAGCGTGACATGCAAGTGCTTGATGTCGGTGATATGAACTGTGTCGGAGCTTTGACTAAGTTCGTCTATACAGATACCGGACGCCTGTTTGAGCATACTCAGACTAGATATGTCCCTAATCACTTTTCTATGGTAGACTTCAAGTCATTTTAACGGAGAACGGGATTGATGTCATCTTCAGGTTTGTAACCCCAGATGATGATCATCGTAAAGGTGATGATCAAGGTCACAAGGTGAGCCACGACATAGCCTAGTAGATTAGACGTCACACCCACATCGGGATTGATAAAGGCTGGGAAGCCGATGAAGGAGCCGGAAAGGGCATAGGCATCGACTTTGAAAAATCCAGTTAAGAATCCACCGATAGCACTACCAATGTTCGATAAGAAAAATATTCGCTTATATTTAATCGTGATACCGTAGATTGCTGGTTCAGTAACGCCACAGAAGGCTGAAATCGTTGCTGCCCAAGACAAATCACGGTATTTTTTGTCTTTAGTTTTCAAGGCGACTGCCATTGCGGCTGCACCTTGAGCGACCATCGTGACTGAGATCATAGCATTCAAATAGCTATGACCACTGATTGCTAAGTCGTTGACCACGATAGGGATGATGATCCAATGCAAGCCAAAGACCACGGCTACTTGGTATAATCCCGAAACTATCAGACCTGTCAGTGCGGGATTTACGAAGTATATCGATTCAATGCCATGAGATAGAAATCTACTCAATGACAAGACGATCGGTCCGATGCCGATGTAGATCAAGAGACTGAGAATAATGACTTCGATGATCGGCAGGAAGATCGAGCGGAGAATTGAAGGGATGATTTTTTTGAGCCACTTTTCCAAGTATTTCCCGACCCAAGCAGCGAAGATGATCGGAAAGACGGAGGAGGTATAACACATGATGTGTGCTGGAACTCTGAAAATCGTCAATTGAATCGACTCATGACTGGCAGCGATCATCGCTGGATAGGTCAGGACACTGCCGACTACCGCGATCGTGACTGGATTGGAACCCAGTTTTTTGGCAGCCGTGAATCCAAGAATGACCGGGAGAAAGTAATACAGCGAGTCAGCGATCGATGAAAAAATCAAATGAGTACCACTGTTTTTTTCCAAAATACCATAACCGACCAGTGCTCCCAAGATACCCTTGAGAATTCCAGAACCACCTAACAAACCAATAATAGGAATCATCGAGTCAGTTAAAACGCCAATGAAGGCACTGAAACCATTTCTAAGGTGATCCCAAATCGTTTTTGGCTCAGCAGGCGTTTCACTTGTGTCAGTAGATGAATTGTCAAACTTCGTTCCCAGTTCTTCCATTAGTGCATCATACACTTCAGAGACTGCCGAACCGATGACGACTTGATATTGTCCGCCAGCCCGAGCGATGTCGATCACACCATAGAGATTTCTTATGGCGCTGTCATCAGGCAATTGGTCGTTTTTTAAATAAAAGCGCAATCTTGTAATACAGTGGATGACTGACTTGATATTTTGTTTACCGCCGACATCTTTGATGATCTCAACGGCCATTTCTTGATAGCTGATCTTAATATTTTTTTCATCCTCAAGATCATCGATCTTAGGTTCAACTACTGCTGCTGTCGTCCCTGAGGAAACATCGCCCTGTTTGAGGGTGATACTTTTCAGATAGTCAGCGGTATTCGTCACTGCCACTACTACCGTCGTCTCTTTGCCAGCTCTAGTTATTGCATCCAGATCCATATTGCCGATAACTTGAGCGGCTGTGACATTATCGCCAACTTTGATCGTCAAAGAAAAGGGTTCCCCATTCAGTGAGATCGTATCGATCCCCATGTGGACCAGTATTTCTGCACCATCGTCAGTCGTGATACCGAAGGCGTGCTTAGTTTCGGCGATGAACGATACATTGCCTGCGACGGGGGTACATATTTGACCACTGGTAGGGTCAATTCCGAATCCTTCTCCCATCATTTTTTGGGAGAAGACAGGGTCATTTACAGTTGATAGTTCGATAATATGTCCCGAAACTGGGGCAAGAATGTCTAACGCATCTGCCATAGCTAATCCTCCCAATTAGTTAATAGAAATATCGTTATTTTGTTATAAAAAACAAAAAATATTTCAATTATTTACCCTATTGTATAACCTTTAAAGAAAATATGGTAGTAAAACATGTTTAAACAAAAATGACCGAGACAAATTAACATTTGTCTCAGTCATTTTGTAAAATTATTGTAATTTTTATTGAACCACTGGTGAACTACTCAACGTCCATGTAACCACAGCGTTGTATTTTTTAACAGTTCCATCAGAGGCGCCATCTTGATTTGGTAAGGTTAGGCTAGCTGAATCTGGTGTATTGAAGTTGGCTTGGATAACACCAACTCTGTAGGATCCAGAAGCCAAGTTGATCAATGTTTTGGACTCCGTATCTTCACTTGAAAGGTTTTGTTTTTGAGTTGAAAGGTCAGTTCTAGTAGTGTTAGAAATGTTGTTTTTGTCTTGGTCAAGCAGTGGCATTGAGCTTAGGTTCAAGATTGCGTTCAATGAAGCGTCACCGCTGATATAAGGATTTAATTGTGACATTTTGGCACTCAATGAGAATCCGGGTCCAGTACCGTCATTATTAACAGCAGTCCGAGAATCGATCATCTTGAGGACACCTTGAGAATTACCATCTTTTCCGTATTGAAGATCAGGATTATCTTCTAATTCTTCATCACTAATTGCGACGGTGTTGGACTTCAAGTCTGCAGTCCCGCCGAAAGTCAGAGAACCAAAACTGAAGTCAGGAACGGCTTCGAGTGTTAGGATGCCTGATAAGATCTGAACGGAGACGTTAGAGGTATCTGGTATGGGATCGGTCGTAGTCGTAGTTGTATTCTCTACTGTCAAAGCATTATTGGTGGTTTCTGCACTCACGGGGGTAGCGGATGCACTCAAAGCGCCAAAGATTATACTGGCTACAAATAATGATTTAGCAATCACTTTTTTGTATGATCTCATTTGTTTTCCCCCTTTTTATTATTTCAAACGTGGCAATATTATCTACTCAAATAGTATCAAAAAATCAGGCCGATATATTTCTATATTCATAAATCTTTCTTTCAAAATTTGGGCCGTTCAGTATTTACTTGCTGGAAACGGCTTAAAATTAGTTTTTTCATCCGCCAAATCGCTAAAAATTGGTAATAAAGGACAGAAAAATAAAAAAGACTCGTCACGAGCCCTTTTTTGGATGAAAGTCATAGTAAATTATTTTAACTAACAGATGGTTTGGAATTCAACGTCCAAATAATAGAACTAGAATATTTATCGACGGATTTTTGAGAGCTATCGGCATTTTGTGGAATATACAAATTAGCTGAGTCGGCAGTGGTGAAGCTCGTCGTGATCGTACCAGCTTTATATGTGCCAGCTGCTAGATCCATAACGGCTGTCTCGTGATTACTACCGGATGTCAATTTAGCTTTGTTAGTCATGAGCTTTTCAGATCCAGTGCTAATGTTTTCGCCATCACTACTAGATAGTTCCTGTGGGTTAAGCGTCATAATGAAACCATCCACGGTGTCGCCGTTGACAGTGAAGTTATTGAGACGTGCGAACAAACTGAATCCTGGTGTCTTGCCATTGTCGTCTTGGCGAGATTCGGTTACTTGCAGGATACCTTGGGAATTCCCGTCAACGATGATATTGCCGTTACTAGAATTGTCCTTGAGTTTGACAGTTGTATCAGCAGCTCCATTACCAAAGTTGAAATTAGGTACGGCGTCTAATGTCAATAGGCCAGTCAGAACGTTGACGCTGACGCTAGACTGCGCAGTCGCACTACCAGCATTGGCAATGGCGACATTACTCGAATCATCTAGCGATCCTACATCGACAGATATCGAGCCATCATTATTGATCGTATCACTAGTTGCAGCTTGAGCTACTGAAGGGAAGGCAAATGAGCTTAGACCGACTATTAAAGTAGAAGCTAGAGTTAAAAATTTCATAATACCCTCCCGTAACTCAATTAATAACCTAATAATATCACGAATCACAAAAATATACATTTTTTGTGTCAACTTTTGTAAAAATAATTTACAAAATGTGGGATACGTCCGAAATACATCGATATTTGAGTGTGATATTATAGGAAGAAATGGCAGAGGTGAATCATGAAATACGAATGGCGCAAGCAAGAAAAAGAGCTCTATCTTCCTAAAACTAAGGCGATTCAAGTCACTGTACCTGAGCAACGTTTCGTTTCACTGCACGGAGTAGGTGACCCAAATAAAGATGAGTTCAAAGAACGTCTGACAGTGCTGTATCCGATCTCTTATGGTATCAAAGCGGGTTACAAAAAGTATTGCCAAACACACACTGCAGATTATGATGATTACGTCGTCTTTCCGCTCGAAGGAGTGTGGTCGCTGACGTCGAAGGGGCAACAATTGGATCATCTCGATAAAAATGAATTCGAGTATGACGTCATGATGCGTATCCCTGATTTCGTTCCTGATTCAGTGATCGAAAGTGCGATTGCGACTGTCAAAGAAAAGAAATACCAACCACTGATGGATGAGTTGCAGATTATCGAGCGATCGAGTTATGAAGCGATCGAGATCCTGCATGTTGGTAGTTATGATACAGAACCTGGTAGTTTTGAATTGATGGACGAGTTGGCAGATAAGATCGGTCGAGTGAGAAAGTCCAAGATTCACCGTGAGATTTATTTGTCAGATGCGAGACGAGTGGATCCGACGAAGCTCAAGACAGTTTTGAGATATGAAATCAAATAATTTGATAATTGATTATTAATTTGTTAATGTGTAAAACGATTCTAAAAATACTAACGTTGACTTCCTATATTAAGAACTGACAAGAATATGGAAGGTTAGGTACAAGATATATGGCACGTAAAGCAAAAATCGAACGCGAAAAAAGATTGCAAAGAACGGTTGAACGTTATGCAACCTTACGCAAGGAATTAAAAGCGGCAGGTAATTATGAAGAATTGAGTAAATTACCTCGAGATTCATCAGCCACCAGATTACATTCTCGTGACTTGATCGATGGTCGTCCGCACGGATATATGAGTAAATTTCAGATGTCTAGACTGAATTTTCGCAAATTAGCTCATGCTGGACAAATACCTGGTGTAAAAAAAGCCAGTTGGTAGAAAAGTCGTCGTTTATTCGGCGGCTTTTTTGGGTACAATAGTAGTAAGGTGAGTGGTGAAATGACAGAGATAACGTATTATTCAATTTTAAAAAATAATCAGTTGTGTCTACCATGGAGTAACAGCGATCGTACGGTACAAGATAAGCTACAAGATGATAAAGAGGCACAACTCGCTACAATGTCCGGCAAGGAGAAACCAGGCGAAAAGATATTCGACACCGGGGTAATAACTATTTATACACAAGACTTATTGGAGAATTTTATCAATAAGCAAAAAAATAAAAGTTACTATCTCCAAAATGCTTTCTTCTTGATCGATGACTTAGATAAACGTTTCAAATTTAAAGATGCCAAGTATTTGCGCATCATCTATTTAGTTGCGGCTTTATCGCAAAAGAATGCCTTCACACAAAAAATGAACTGGTTATTAAATTTTGCAGCTATTTTTGATGATCTGAAGGATATTAAAATGTTAGTCAAAGAGTACGATCTCAAGGGTTGGACAGACTTTGACTATGATTTCTTGGGCACATTATTGAGCGGTTCATCTGAGGCTCCTAACTGGAAAAATCGAAGAGTGGATATCCAATTCACTTCAATGCGTTATCAATATTATTTTGAAGTTTCACAGTCATTTCAAGACATCAATGAACTGTTGAAAGTAGACACTGATGAATTAAAATTATCTAAATTACAAAATGAACATTCACTAGAATTACTACATATGAACTACGAATTATCCAAATTTTTTCCTGATACGAAACAATAGGATCATCTAAAAAAGATGATCCTATTTTAGTATTTTGGAGTGATTAAAGCGTAATTTAGTCTATCTGGATAATTAAGTAGACTTATAGCGGTGTATTTATTTATAGGAGAATTAATTAAATGATCAATTATCGAGAAGCAAAACTGACAGATTTGGAAGCAATCGCGGAGCTAGAAACGAATGCTTTTTTTGATTATCCGCTCTACTGGGATGTGCTACGACACAAGTTTCATAATGATGCTGAATATCGTAAGTTCTTACGATTGATTTTGACGATCGAACTGAAAGCCGATCTCAAACGTGGGCATGGGCAGGTCGCTCTCGTGGATGGTGAGATTGCCTGTGTGGCGTTCGGCCATTCTTTGACCGCCAAGCCAGTTGGTTTATTTGAGTATGTGCGGTCAGGTGCACTCAAATTACTTCCATATTACAAAAAACTTAACTTACATACTTTTTTAAAGGAAATGGGTCGGGCTGAGAGCGCAAGTCTAAAGCCATCAAGTATCCCATCCTGGTATCTGAGTATTTTAGCCGTCAGTCCGCAGTTTCAAGGAAAGCATTTAGGCAGCGGGATACTAGAAGATCTAATCTTTCCAACGTTGCAACAGCAGGGAATTAGTCGGATCACTCTGATGACTAACACAGCCGCCAACTGTCATTTTTATCAACAAAACGGCTTTGAGAGTTACCAACACATTGTTTTGGATTTTGATGGTAAAGCGATCGACAATTGGACTTTCAGTAAATCATTAGCCGATTAATCTTACAAAAATGTAAGACAGATGTAAGGAAAAATAAGCGACTATCAAAAAATAAAAACCTATGATAATAAATGTACTTTAATTCACCGAGGTGGACTAAGTAATGATTACTAACAAAATTAATTCTTAGTTAAGCAATCAAGATTAATGTTATCGAATTAATATTTCATGCACATGAATATTTTTAATTATCAAAATATATAAAATTTGTATATATAATTTTCGAATATGAACTTTTTAAAAAAATCACACTTCTGTGAATGACTCACTGAATAATATTTGAGCCAAAGTGGGACAGTGCGATATAAATTTACTATTTTCTTCTAAAAATATGTTTAAACAAATATACGATAAAACACTTATGGCTCTATGTTTTGGTCAAAAAGGATAAACTTTTTTTACAAAAATAGCTAAATATGTTTAAACATCCGTTATTATAATACTTATAAAAGTTATATAGATAAAAATGTAATTTATGAAGTCTATTAATTTTTTTGTTTGACACCCATATTTGGGAATGATTATATAAACCTTACGTAGCGAAATGATCCAAGAGGTGTAAATTATAATGAAAAATTTACTTATTTTTTTAAGAAATCCGATCAACTTATTTATAATTAAAACTATCGCTTTTTTCACTATCTTCTTAGTTCTCTTATACATCTATGGATACAACGGTGTAGGTAGTGCCAAATTTATTTACAACGATTTTTAATTGAAAATGAGAGAAGGAAATTATCATGAATTCAATTATTCAAAGGATTACAGAAGTCATTGATGAATCACCTGATAAAATTTGTTATAGGAACGGTCCCATAACTGCCACTTATCGTGATTTAGGACAAAAATCTGATCGCATAGCTAATTTCCTGCAGGATAAGTTTTTGCCAGAAAAAAGTCCGATCGTGATTTATGGCGGACAACAATTCGAAATGTTAGTGATGTTCATAGGTGCCATCAAGGCAGGACATCCTTATATTCCGGTAGACGATGGTTCAGATTCACAACGAATCATCCAGATCGAAGCAGTCGCAAGACCTTCGTTAGTATTGAACTGGAGCGGTGTTCAAGATTTAGGCGTTGAAACACCAGTTGTTTCTCAAGCAGAATTGATCACGACGATGAATTCCGAAAACGACATTTATGACGCAGATCAGAGTATCGGACCAACCGATGATTTTTATATTATCTTTACTTCGGGAACGACCGGAACTCCCAAAGGAGTGCAGATAAGCACTGACAACCTAACGGACTTCGTCACTTGGGTTCACAGCAAATTTGATTACTCTAATGAAACTAACTTGTTACTACAAGCCCCATTCTCATTTGACTTGTCGGTCTTTGATATTTATCCGGGTTTGACTAGCGGTGCCACATTGACGGTCGTTGATAAGGATACGACTAAGAACTTCGGCAAATTACAAGATGCAATCGTCGATTCTGAGTTTGACACTTGGATCTCGACCCCGTCATTTTTCGAAATGTGTCTCTTATTCAGAGGTTTCGACAGTATGAACATGCCTCATCTCCAGAAGTTCATCTTCTGTGGAGAAGAATTGACACACGCCACAGCTACTAAGTTGTTGAAGAAGTTTCCTAAGGCAAAATTATATAACACCTATGGTCCGACTGAGAATACCGTTGCAGTGACCTCGATACTGATTGACCATGCGCTATTAGCTAAGTACGACCGACTTCCAATTGGTTATCTCAAATCAAATATGAATCATATTATTTATAATTTTGAAAAAGGTCTCGACGGATATTTGACTGGAGAGTTGTTGGTCAGTGGTCCAGATGTATCCAAAGGCTATTTGAACAATCCAGTTCAAACTAAAAAAGCCTTTGAAGTTATCAATGATGAGACCTTCTATCACACTGGCGATATGGTCAGTGAGGCGCCGGATGGTCTGTTATTTTACAGAGGTAGAACTGATTTTCAAATCAAGATGCATGGATATCGGATCGAATTAGAAGAAGTCGACGCGATGCTAGGTAATTTGGATCAAGTCAAGCAATCATGTACGGTTCCGCTATATAACAACAAGAAGCAAGTAAGCAAGATGATTGCACACATTGTTTTGGAAGATCGCTTCAAGTCCGTAGATGAGCTTGAGTTGAATTCTGAAATCAAAAATGAATTGAAGACTACAACTATGGATTACATGATTCCAAACGTCTTGAAGTTCGTGGAACAATTGCCGATCAGTAAAAATGGAAAAATAGACAGAAAGGCACTAATAGGCGAGATTAATGCATAACATCACACCATACAGTTCCCCGCATTATTTCATCTATCTTTTTGTACTATTACTTCCAATAGTTATTGGTCTACTATACGGCAAACGTTTCAAAGTGTACGACTTCTTTGCGACAGTTATTATTTTGGCAATTACCTTTTTTGGAGGTGATGCTAGACAGGGTATTTCATTAATATTTTATATATTATTTGAAATGATTATTGTGTTTGCATACAAGCAGTATCGGAAAAAATACAATAATTTTTGGATATTCAGCCTTGCGGTAGTTCTAGCGATCATTCCACTGGTTTTTGTCAAGCTAGATCCAATTATGAATAACGCTACATTGTCGTTATTCGCATTTATGGGAATAAGTTATTTAACTTTCAAAGTAGTAGAAATCATCATGGAGTTGCGTGACGGCACGATCAAGGAGATCAAACCGACCGAATTCATCAGATTCCTGCTCTTCTTCCCAACCATTTCCTCAGGACCAATCGATCGTTTTCGTCGTTTTCAAAAAGATGTATTGAAAGTACCAAGTCGTGAAAAATATTTGGAATTACTACACCTCGGTACTAACAGATTAATGTTGGGATTAGTTTATAAGTTCATTTTGGGTTACTTCTTCGGGACCTTGCTATTACCGAAAATATCGATCTTAGCATTGTCATACGGAGAACAAGCACCACTTGGGATTTCCTGGGCATTACTTGCTTACATGTACACATATAGCATGTATCTATTCTTCGACTTCGCTGGTTACTCGTTGTTCGCCGTTGCCATCAGTAACTTTATGGGTGTAGAAACACCGATGAACTTCAAACAACCATTCAAGTCAGTCAACATCAAGGACTTCTGGAATAGATGGCATATCACATTATCATTTTGGTTTAGAGATTTTATTTATATGCGTTTGATTTTTATGATGATGAAGAAAAAATGGATTAAAAATCGCGTAACGATGGCTAACATCGGTTACTTTACGCTCTTTCTCATCATGGGATTCTGGCATGGTGTCACTTGGTATTATATTGTTTACGGTATTTTCCACGCCGGTGCCATGATCACTAATGACGCATGGTTGAGATACAAGAAGAAGCATCGTCAACAGATTCCTAGCAACAAATTTACTAAGGCTCTAGCAATCTTTATAACTTTTAACGTAGTTTGCTTCAGTTTCCTGATTTTCTCAGGATTTTTAAATACATTATGGTTTAGCTAATCGAAGGAGAATATAAATTATGAAAAACACAGATAAGATCGTAGACATTTTAAAAGACGTAACAGGACTAGACGATATTGGGAATGATTTAGATCAAGATCTATTCGCAACGGGTATCCTAGATTCAATGGCAACAGTTGAAGTTCTAGTGACTTTACAGGATGAATTCGGTATTGAAGTACCAGTTTCAGAGTTTGACCGTACACAATGGTCGACTATCAATAAAATTTCAGATCGTGTCACAGAATTGGCATAAACTATGAAAAAAAAGTTATGGATGATTTTTGGACCTGTAATAGTTGCGATTGTTGCGTTATTGATTCTTTTATGGACTCCGATTAATTTCAAAACAGTTACTTCACATAAGATAGATCAAGCATCTACTTCACTAGATGTGAGAGTTCTCAAGGGTGAAAGTGTTAAGAATGCGGCTGAAAAAGAAAATTACATTCCTATTATTGGATCATCTGAACTTTCTAGAATGGACCCATTTCACCCATCCTCAATGGCACAGAAATATCACTGGAAAAATAAGCCTTTTTTGTTAGGTAATCCAGGGACGGCATCGCTGACACAAGCGATGAATGTCAGTGGTATCAATGGATTGAAGAATCAAAAGGCGGTAGTTATCATTTCACCGCAGTGGTTTACCAAGACAGGGGTACCTGCGGATGCTTTCAAGTATTTTCTCTCACCACTACAATTGAGTGGTTTTATCGTTGATTCCAATCATGGTGATAAGAAGATGAACAAATATATCGCCAATAGGATCCTTGATTTAGATGATAGCTTAGGTACGATCGAAACCGACGCCTTACTCAGAATTGCCGATGGTAAACAGATCACTAGCTTTCAACGCTTATATATCAGCACGTTAACACGCAATAGCTTGAAGAATCAAGATAGCCTGTTTGGAACTATTTCATTGAATGATCATCAAGATAAAATCGATAAGGCAGTATCCAAACTACCAGATGATTATGACTACAAGGATCTGAACAAACTAGCGGTGAAGATGGCTAAGCATCATTCCCGTGAAAATGACTTGCAGATCGGTGATTCTTACTATAAGAAACAATTGTACCGACGGATTCATCGTTATAAGAATGCGCACCGACATGTGGATTACAAGCATTCTCCTGAATACAACGACTTTGAAGCCATGTTGTATTTGTTCAACCAGAATCATACTGAAGTCATGTTCGTCATTCAGCCAGTAAATCCTAAGTGGATCAAATATACCGGTATGCCGAAGAATGCTCTGTCTGACTTCGACAAAAAGATCAAGTACCAATTGCAATCTCAAGGATTCAACAACATCGTCGATTTGACGCATGAGAAAAATCCTAACTATATCGCTGAAGACACTATTCATATGGGATGGCGTGGTTGGTTGATCTTAGATAAGCATTTACAACCGTACTTCAAAGATAAAAAAGCCGATCATAATAAAACGAATTATAAGATGAACAGCTACTTCTTAACTAAGAAGTGGGCTGACAATGTTGACTTTTAAAACTTCCCAAACCTGGCAGGCGAGGGAAGTAAACCGTAATACCTTTTCCGTAGTACTGTTTCCCCTCAAAAAACAGTACATGCCCGCAATCGAGACTTCTACAATAAAAGTAGAGTCTCGATATTTTTTTGTCCAAAAATGTAAGCCTTATAAGTCTTATTGTGATAGGGGCTGAAGCCTTGTGAAAAAATCAGTCGAATGCCCGTATATCGGCATTTATAAGCCACATAGTTTGCAAAAGATAACTATTTTTGTTACGGTAAGTGATGTCTTTTAATTATTTTTATTTAATGGATAGTATCCTTTTTTGAAAATTTAATCGTTTTATATTGGCAGGCTCTTGAGTGTTAGATTTACTCAGGAGCTGATTTTATTCGCTATATACACAGTAAGGGCGACCTTACACTATTCTAGAATGGGGGATTTGATGACTGTAAAAGTTGAAGTTAAGAACTTGACTAAGATTTTTGGAAAACATATCAGTCGAGCTAAGGAATTAATCAAGCAAGGCAAGACTAAGCCAGAGATTCTCAAGGAGACTGGTGCCACTGTTGGTGTCGATCAGGCGAGTTTTGAGGTGAATGATGGTGAGATATTCGTCATTATGGGCTTGTCAGGTAGTGGTAAGTCAACGATGGTCCGAATGATCAATCGTTTGATCGAACCTACTGATGGTTCAGTGTTGATCGACGGTGAAAACTTGATGGAGATGGACAAAAAATCACTTCGTGAAGTTCGTCGTAAAAAAATGAGTATGGTTTTTCAGAATTTTGGATTATTACCGAATCGGACGGTTTTGGAAAACGCTGAATATGGATTAGAGATTCAAGGTGTCGATAAAGAGACCCGTGAAAAAAAGGCTAACGAAGCACTCGAACAAGTTGGTATCACAGGATACAATGATGAATATCCAGATCAATTATCCGGTGGTATGCAGCAACGTGTTGGACTAGCCCGTGCATTAGCGAGCAATCCACAGATCTTGTTGATGGATGAAGCGTTCTCAGCGCTGGATCCTTTGAACCGGACGGACATGCAAGATCAGCTTCTGGATATTCAAGAGAGATTACACAAGACGATCATCTTTATTAGTCATGACTTGAATGAGGCTCTGAAATTGGGCGACCACATTATGATCATGCGTGACGGTGAAGTCGTCCAGACAGGTACGCCTGAAGATATCTTGACGCATCCGGCCAATGAATACGTAGAAGAATTCATCGAGAATGTCGACCGGAGTAAAGTGCTAACAGCTGGAAATGTCATGATTCGTCCAGTTACGATCAATATCGACAAAGCTGGTCCAAGATTGACTCTGAAACGGATGAAGAACAATGAAGTTTCGACTGCTTATGTGGTTAACAATAAGCGGACATTGATCGGTATCGTTGATGCTAACGATGTTATTGGATTGGTACGAAAGGACAGTAGTGACCTCAGGTCGGTCATCAAGACAGACGTGCCAACGACACACGAAGATACACCAATCAATGATTTGATGGATGAAATATCTCAAACGGGGATTCCTTTTGCCGTGGTCAATGACGACAAGCAATTGAAGGGAATAATCGTCCGCGGAGCTGTTCTTGGTGCTCTAGCAGGAAATGAGGTGAGTGATTTTGAATAATATTCCACAAATACCATTAGCACATTGGATCGACAATTTTGTCGATTGGTTGGTTTCATTCACTGGCTTCTTTAACGGAGTGACTAATTTTATCGGTGGTATCAACAATGCCTTTCAGTGGGTCTTTGACCTCATACCTATCTGGTTGTTCATCGTCATTGTCTTGGCGCTGACTTACTATATGAATCGTGATGCTCAGAATTGGAGCTTATTGATTTTTGAATTGCTGGGATTATTGTTGATCTGGAATTTGGATTTCTGGCGTGATATGACCCAGACCTTGACCTTAGTCTTGACGTCGAGTTTGATCGCCTTAGTCATTGGTATCCCACTGGGGATATTGATGGCGAAGAGTCGAGTGGCAGAAATAATCCTGAAGCCGATCCTTGACTTCATGCAGACTATGCCAGCCTTTGTTTACTTGATACCAGCAGTAGCACTGTTTGGTATCGGGATGGTACCGGGAATCGTTGCCTCTGTTATCTTTGCCATGCCTCCAACGGTCAGGATGACCAATATGGGGATTCGTGAAGTTCCAAGTGAGTTGATCGAAGCGTCAGATTCTTTTGGTTCGACTGAATGGCAAAAACTTTTCAAAGTTGAATTGCCATTAGCCAAGACGAGTTTGATGGCCGGTGTTAATCAAAGCATGATGCTGTCACTGTCAATGGTCGTTACTGCCTCAATGATCGGTGCGATGGGTCTTGGTACCAAAGTTTACTTCGCGGTTGGTCGAAATGACGCTGGTGGTGGTTTTGCTGCTGGTCTAGCGGTCGTTATCTTAGCAATTATCTTGGACAGATTGACGCAGTCATTGACACATGATCGTAGGAAAGGATAGGAGGGATTGTTTGAAGAAAAAATTAAGATATTTAAGTCTTTTCTTTGTAGCATTACTGATTATTCCATTGCTTGCGGCATGTAGTTCACAAACACAACCTTATGACAGTAGTAAAAAACTGGGATCACAAATAAATTACACTATCACGGGGATAGATGCTGGTGCGGGTATCATGTCATCGACTCAGACGGCTTTGAAAAAATACGGTTTGAGCGATGCCAAGTGGCAATTACAAACTAGTTCGACAGCTGCGATGACTAGTACCTTGGACAAAGCAATCAAAGAAAAACGTCCGATCGTTGTCACCGGTTGGCAACCACATTGGATGTTCACTAAGTTTCCTATCAAGTTTTTAAAAGATCCTAAAAATGTTTACGGTAAAGCCGAGAGTATCCATACGATCGTCAGATTGGGATTGAAAAAGGATGATCCGGAAGCATATACCATCCTAGATCGTTTCCACTGGGAACCTGAGCAAATGTCGGACGTCATGTTGAAGGTCAATGATGGAATGGATCCACAAAAAGCTGCTAAACAGTGGATCAAAGCTAATCCTAAACAAGTGAGCGAATGGACTAAAGGTGTCAAAAAAGTTCATGGGAAATCACTCAAAATGACCTATGTAGCTTGGGATTCGGAAATCGCCTCAACTAACGTCGTTGCGCAAGTCCTCCGTGAGCAAGGTTACAAGGTAACGATTCAAGCCATGGAACAACAACCAGTTTGGGCTTCGATCGCTACTAAGGCCGCCGATGCGCAAGTTTGTGCATGGTTGCCTAAGACTTCCGGCCTGTATTACAAAGATTATAAAGGCCGTTTTGAAGATTTAGGACCTAATTTGAAGGGTGCCAAGGTTGGATTGGCAGTTCCAAAATACATGAAGAATATTAATTCGATCGAAGATTTAAAGAATAAATAAAATTCTAAAATAATATAAAAAATAAGCTGAAACAAAATAAAATTGTTTCGGCTTATTTTTTTCACAAACTTTACTTGAACAAATTGAATCTTTTGATAACGGTCACATGAATCCTTGTGAAAAAACATTATTTATATATTAAAGGAATATTTTTTATATAAAATAGTATTTACAAATTCGGCGAATCCTATTAGTATAGGAATATAATCAGCTTTGAAAATTACCAAAAAATTTCCTTATGTTGGTAAGGGGGGCTAGATGAGTATATAATTCTATTCATGAAGATATTTATATTTTATATAGGAGTGCTCTCATGAACATACAGAGTTTTGTGAATCGAAGAAAGCAATTAGGTTTGTCACAGAAGGAATTGAGCAACGGTATTTGTACTCAAGCTACCTTAAGCAAATTTGAAAATAATGGTAAGATTCCATCACTAAAGATTCTAATACAATTATGCAATCGACTCGATCTTTCACTTGATGATGTTATGGGTGTAAACGATAGTCGTTCTAAAAAAATAGTTATTGCGATGAATAAAGTTGAATTCAATTTAATAACTAGTGAATATAAAGAATCATGGGATATTATCAAAAAAATCGATCAAAATTTGCTCAAGGATGATGCCGATGCCTTGATGCAATATTATTATCTCAAAGGTTATTTGAATGTTTTGGATGGCGGAGATTTGTTCGAAGCAGTGTTTGATTTTAATCAAATATTAACGAGCTTGGATTCCGATGGAAAAACTATTTTTACCTTTTTAGCATACACCGGTATGGGGATGGTTTATGCCAAACAGAAGGATGCCGCCAAGAGTGAATATTATTTCAACAAAGTATTCAACGATATTTATGGAATGTCGATCGAAAATATCAATCAGATCTGGCGTTACATCAGTATTATTTTTTATTGTGCAATTTATTATTCAGATCAACACGATTATGAAACTGCCAATACATTGCTTAACTATGGGGTAAAGATTTGTTCAGATAACCACGTGACTTATTACATTGCTAGATTATACGCTCAATTAGCTATCAATGACTGTGCTGTGAATGGTTCTAGTGACCAAACGACAGAGTTTTTGACGAAGGCTCGTGTTTTTTCCGAGTTCAATAACAACCAAAATGAATTGGTAACGATCAAGGGGCTGATTAAAAACTGTAAGTAGGGGGAAATCTCATGACTTCTTACAAGAAGCTGAATAAGATTTTACTTTGGGTTTTAATCATCGCTTTCTCGATCTTGATTGCTGGGGGACTTCTGATTTTTAAGAACGAAGCCCCACGTCCGTCTAAGATTGTTAACGAATCTGGCACTACGGTCGTCACTAAGGGTGAACTAGTGTCAGGACAAGCTGTTTTTGAAAAATACGGTCTGACAGATTATGGTACTTATTTAGGAAATGGTACTTATTTTGGACCAGATTATACAGCTGAAGCATTACACATTTATTTGAAGGGCATGCATGAATACTATGCCCAAAAAGAATTTTCTAAAGATTTCAAATCCTTATCAACTGAACAAAAGTCAGGAATCAAAGGTGTCGTTAAAGAGGAGATCCGTAAGAATCGCTATAACTCTCAGAATGATCAATTGGTACTGACGGATGCTCAAGTTGCGGGACTGAATCATTTGACGAAATACTACCGTCATGTATTCAAGAACAATCCCGACGAAGCGGGACTGCCTGAAAACATGATCAAAAATATGACGAATGATTTCATGGAAAACGGCGACAAGGTCGACCAATTGACTTACTTCTTCTTCTGGGGAGCTTGGTTATCTTCGACTAATCGTCCCGGACAAGAATATTCTTACACGAACAACTGGCCTTACGACCTGGATGCCGGTAATATCATGACCTCAGATGCAATGGTCTGGACGGCCATGTCAGTGGCGTTACTAGTCGCAGGTGTAGGTCTAGTTATTTACGTGTACAAAAAGTACCACTTCGATATGCAATATACTGAAGATTTTTCGGAAATAAAAGGTATCAAAACAGATGAACCAATCACTAGTTCACAACGTAAGGCCGCTAAGTATTTCTTGATCGTTATGTTGATGTTCTTCGTGCAAGTACTGCTGGGAGAATTGCTGGCCCATTACTATGTGGAAAACTCCTTCTTTGGAATTCCACTGCAAAACATCTGGCCGTTCAACTTAGCGAAGACTTGGCATTTACAATTAGTGATCTTTTGGATCGCAACCGCTTGGTTGGCAACTGGTATATATATAACGCCAAGGATAATTGGACGTGAACCTAAGCGTCAAGGATTACTAGTCGACATCTTGTTCTACGCTCTGTTAGTAGTTGTCGGCGGCTCCATGCTTGGTGAATGGGGCTCAACTTTAGGAATCATCAATGATAAGTGGTGGCTATTTGGTCATTATGGTTGGGAATACGCTGAAATGGGTAAGTTTTGGCAAATCCTATTCATCATTGGTATGGTCTTGTGGGTTATTATTTTACTACGAGGCTTCCTACCTGCGATCAAGATCAAAAAAAATCTCGACCGTTCAAGATTGTTACAATTGTTACTCTGTGGTTCCATCGCCATTCCCGCTTTTTATCTAGCTTCACTATTTATTTTGCCTAACTCACACGTTACTTTCGCCGATTACTGGAGATGGTGGATCGTTCATCTGTGGGTCGAAGGTATCTTCGAATCATTCGCCGTCATCTTGATCGGTTACTTGATGGTCGATATGAAATTAACTACTATCAAGTCAACGATCAGAGCCTTGTACTTCCAGTTGATCCTATTACTGGGTACAGGTGTCGTCGGTATGGGGCATCATTATTTCTGGGAAGGTGACCATTCGATCTGGTTAGCATTGGGTTCTTGTTTCTCCGCCCTAGAAGTTATCCCACTCTGTCTGTTAGTTTGGGAAGCTTACACGCACTACCGCGTCTACAAGGATTCAGCCGTTGATTTCCCATACAAGGGGACCTTCATGTTCTTAGTTTCGACCGGATTATGGAATGCAATCGGTGCGGGAGCTTTAGGATTCTTGATCAACGCTCCAGCAATCAATTACTTTGAACACGGGACACAGTGGACTTCAGCTCATGCACACGGTTCAATGGCGGGAGTATACGGCTTCTTCTCTGTTGCAATCATGTTATTCGCCATGCGTCATCTGACGAAACCAGAGTTCTGGACTAAAAAAGTCGAGAAATGGATCAAATGGGCTTGTATCGTCATGAATATCGGCTTAGCCGGAATGACGTTTATTACCTTGATGCCAATGGGCTTCTTGCAACTTAAGGATGCATTGGAGCATGGATATTGGCATGCAAGATTAGCCAGTTTTTATCAGGATCCAGTCATCATGGGGTTGACGATCGCCCGTTCAGTACCAGACATTATCTTTACCGCCGGTGTCGTTATCCTTCTGGTAGTGTTCTTCAGAGGGATGTTCCACTTGAAACCAGCTTCTGAAAAGATCAATTCGATTGATTATGATATTAAATAAAAAAATTAAGACTCACATTTGTGGGTCTTTTTTGTTGCTATAAAGGCTTTCGTTGAGTTTTAAAATGTGAAGATTGTTAAGTAAATTAAAAAAAGATTTGTATATTCTAATTTTGAGTGCTAGTATTACCACTATCAAATCAAGGAGGTTACGTATATGTCTAATCAAAGTCGAATTAATAACAAAATGATCAACACATCCGTAACTTTCTTATCAGCCTTGCTGCTCTGACCTTAGGACTCTGACAAATTATGTCGAGCCCTTTTTGCGTTAGGAATGGGGCTTGGCGGATTACTTTCTTCGTAAACACCTCATTCAGTCGATGAGGTGTTTTTTTATATCCAAAATAAAAAAAGTTCGAGAGGAAGATAATTATGAGTAAGCAAATTCAATTTTTCGATACAACATTACGTGATGGAGAACAAACGATCGGAGTTAATTTCAGTATTGATGAAAAAATCAAAATTGCTAAGCAACTTGAAAAATGGGGTGTAGATGTGATCGAAGCTGGCTTCCCAGTTGCATCACAAGGTGACTTCGAGGCTGTCAGTGCAGTAGCTAGAGCCGTCAAGCATACTCGAGTGACGGGTCTTGCTAGAGCAAGGAAAGGTGACATCGACGCTTGCGTTGAAGCTACCAAAGATGCCGCACACAAACAAATCCATGTTTTCATTGCAACTAGTCCGATTCATCGAGAGTCCAAGCTACACATGACAAGAGCTCAAGTTATCGAATCTATTAAAGAAAATGTTACCTATGCGCATAAGTTCTTCAAGATCGTTGAATTCTCACCTGAAGATGCCACTAGAACTGAGCCTGACTTCCTAGTTCAAGCCATTCAGACAGCAATCGATGCAGGTGCCACGGTCATCAATATTCCTGATACGGTCGGCTACACCAATCCGGTTGAATTCGGCGAACTATTCAAAAATCTTCGAACTAACATCCCTCGCTTCGATGAAATCACATTCTCTGTTCACTGCCACGACGACCTAGGAATGGCGGTCGCAAACAGCCTAGCATCGATCGAAAATGGTGCTACTCGTATCGAAGGTACTATCAATGGTATTGGCGAACGTGCTGGTAATGCTGCACTGGAAGAAGTTGCGGCTGCAATGTATGTTCGTAAGGATTATTATGACGCGCAATCAAATATCGACCTTTCCGAAACCAAAGTAACTAGTGATATGATCAGCAGATTCGCCAAAATGCCAGTGCCACGCAACAAGGCGGTGGTTGGTGCCAATGCCTTCGCACATGAGTCAGGTATCCATCAAGATGGGATGCTAAAGAATCCTCAAACTTACGAGATCCTAACACCAGAGATCGTTGGAGCACATAAGACGACCCTACCACTTGGCAAACTATCCGGTTCGCACGCAGTGATGACAAAGCTACAAAAGATGGGGTATCAAGTTGACCGCGATACGATGAAGATCATCTTCCCTAAGTTCAAAGCAGTCGCTGATCAAACTGATATTGTTTCTGATAACGATCTACAACAAATCATGGAAGAGGTAAGTGCTTAATGAGTGACCAATACAAAATTGCAGTTCTTGCAGGCGACTATATCGGACCAGAAATCATGTCCGCCGGATTGGAAGTCTTGGCAGCAGTGAGTGAAGACCAAGATTTCAAATATCAAATTGACCAAGTACCTTTTGGAGGAGCGGCGATCGACCAAACTGGAGACCCCTTACCAGCTACAACCTTAGAAACTTGTCAAAACAGTGATGCAGTACTGTTAGCAGCTATTGGTGGTCCGAGATGGGACCAGGCTACAAAACGACCAGAAGCCGGATTGCTGGAGATTCGTCAGAAGCTGGGACTATTTGCTAACATCCGTCCGACCGTCATCAGTTCGGCGATGAAGCCATATTCACCAATCAAATTTGATGAACCAGTTGACTTCGTTATCGTTCGAGAATTGACTAGCGGGATTTACTTTGGTACTCCAAGATCCAAGACAGCGACCAAAGCAATTGACACGATGAGTTATACCGCTGAAGAAATCACAAGGGTCGCTAAAGTAGCCTTTGAAATGGCTAGTCATCGTAGACGACACGTGACGCTAGTCGATAAGGCAAATGTTCTTGCTACCAGCAAATTTTGGCGAGAGATCACGGCAACGGTTGCTAAAGAATATCCCGAAGTCAGGTTTGATGCGAGTTATGTCGATGCGGCGGCGATGAAGATCATCGCTGACCCTGGTCAATTCGATGTCATCCTAACCGAGAATCTGTTCGGTGATATTTTGAGCGATGAAGCGGCTCAAACGACAGGCTCACTAGGGACGATCCCTTCGATGAGTAAGGGTGCCACTGGTCCAGCACTATATGAACCAATTCATGGTTCCGCTCCCGACATTGCTGGTAAAGGCATCGCTGACCCGATCTCGATGGTCAAGTCAGTTGCGATGATGCTCGAAAACTCATTTGGACGAAAAGACTTAGCTCAACAAATCAATCAAGCTGTCGATATTGCGATCAATAACGGTATCACTACCCCCGACTTAGGTGGGACAGCTTCAACTGCTGAAGTAACAACTGAAATTATTAAATCAATTAAGGAAAGCAGGAACGAATATGTCACAAGATAAACCTCGTACAATGTTTGACAAAATTTGGGATCAACACGTTATTACAGGAGAAGTAGGCGACCCACAACTAATATATGTAGATCTTCAACTGCTCCATGAAGTAACTTCCCCGCAAGCATTCGAAGGATTGCGTGAAAATGGAAGAAAAGTTCGTCGTCCGGATCGTAATTTTGCGACGATGGATCACAACGTTCCCACGGTTGATATCTTCAATGTCAAAGATGAAATTTCTCGCAAGCAAATCGACACGTTAGCGAAGAATACCAAAGAATTTGGAGTTCGTTTGGCAGGTATGGGTGATGAAGACCAAGGTATCGTTCACGTTATCGGTCCCCAATTGGGATTGACACAGCCGGGTCAAGTCATCGTTTGTGGCGATTCGCATACTGCTACTCACGGAGCTTTTGGTTCGATCGCCTTTGGTATCGGAACTAGTGAAGTAGAACACGTCTTGGCTACACAGACTATCTGGCAAACTAAACCTAAGACGATGGGAATCCATATTCACGGTGAACTACCTAAGGGTGTATATGCCAAAGACATCATCATGGGGATCATCGCCCGTGAAGGGGTCGCCTTTGGAACTGGTTACGCGGTGGAATACTACGGTGATACGATTCGCAATATGGGTATGGAAGCGCGCATGACGATTTGTAATATGTCGATCGAAGGTGGCGCAAAGATGGGGAGTATCCAACCGGATGCGACGACGTTTGAATATATCAGAGGTCGTAAATATGCTCCTAAGCAGATGGATAAAGCGATTGAATATTGGCAACAATTCAAGACTGATGACGACTCGGCCTTTGACAAGATCATCGACTTCGACGTCAGTGATTTAGCACCATTTGTTTCATGGGGAACTAATCCAGGCATGTCAGTTCCAGTTGATGAGCCCTTCCCACAGATCGATAACCAAGACGATGAAAAAGCCTATAACTATATCGGCCTCAAACCCGGACAGACGGCTAAACAGATTCCGATCGGTTTCGTCTTCTTCGGTTCCTGCACTAACGGTCGCTTATCTGATTTGAAAGTGGCGGCACATGCCATCGAAGGTCACCACGTGGCAGATGGAGTCACGGCACTAGTAGTTCCGGGCTCACGTGAGGTCAAGGAACAAGCTGAAGAACTAGGTTTGGACAAGATTTTTAAGGACGCAGGTTGTGAGTGGCGTGAACCGGGGTGCTCAGCCTGTCTAGGGATGAATCCTGATCAAGTTCCAGCTGGCGTTCACTGTGCTTCAACCTCAAATAGTAATTTCGAAGGTCGTCAAGGAGCTGGCGCTAGAACACATCTAGCTAGTCCCGCTATGGTCGCCGGTGCAGCAGTTCATGGACATTTTATTGATATCAGAAAGGAAGCTATCTAATGAAGCCAATTACAACGATTACCAATACCACTATCCCGATCATGAAGGAAAATATCGATACGGATCAATTGATCCCTAAGCAATTTTTGAAAAATATCCTTAAAACAGGTTATGGTAGAAATCTTTTCTTCGATTGGCGCTATCAAAAAGATGGCTCGAATAATCCAGATTTTATTTTGAACCAACCAGAATATCAAGGCGCCAAGATACTGATCACTGGCGATAACTTCGGTTGTGGGTCCTCCCGTGAGCACGCCGTCTGGGCATTGAAAGATTACGGATTTGAAGTAGTCATCGCTGGTAGTTATAGTGACATTTTTTATATGAATAGTACGAAGAACGGTCTATTGGCAATCACCTTGCCAAAGGAGCAACGTGATATTCTTGCGGCGATCAAACCGGATGAAGAAATCACCGTCGATCTTCCTAATCAGCAAGTGCGTTATCAGGATCAGCAATTCGATTTTGAGATTGATCCTTTGTGGAAGCACAAGTTTGTCAATGGATTAGATGATATCGCCATTACGATGGGATATGAGAAACAAATTACAGAATATGAGGCTAAAATGCCTAATTTTAATTAACCAGTAATGGAGGGATGTATTGTGGAAATTCAAGAAGGAAGTCAACTACAAGGTCGCCTAGACCGTACATATGAATCACCGTTGTTTTATAAAGTCTTTGCATTAGTTTCAGGTGGTATGCTTCTGGACGCCGCTGACGTCTACATGGCCAGTGCCGTTGCCAGCACGACTTTAAAAGATAATTGGTCAACGATTCAACAAAACTCATACTTTTTATCGAGTGGATTTCTCGGACTGTTCATCGGTTCGATCATCGCTGGATTTATTGGTGATTTGAAGGGACGTAAAGTTGCTTATCAAATCAATTTACTTCTTTTTGGAGTTTTTACATTCTTAGGGGCATTCTCTCCTAATATGACTTTTTTGATCATTTGTAGATTGATGTCGAGTATCGGACTAGGTTCAGAGATCGTTACTGGATACTCGATGGTCAATGAATTCGCTCCGATCCACAGTCGTGGCAAGTGGTGTGCGACTGTTTCATTGATTGCAAACTGTGGTGCACCGATCACGATGCTCCTCTGTACTTTGATCATCCCCAACTACGGCTGGCGTCCGATGTTTGCGGCTATCGGTGTCGTAGCTGGTATCCTCTGGTATCTACGCCGTGATATTCCTGAATCACCACGCTGGTTGATCGCTCACGGTCGTACCGAAGAAGCTCAAGATATCATCGAGAGACTAGAGGTCAATGGTAGTAGTGATATCAATAATACTTCCAAACCGCATGAACAAGTTCATCATTCATTTGCTGTCAGTTTATTCGTTGCGACAGTTGCCGTTTCAGCTACTATTATCTGTCAGTACACTTTCACCTCATGGGTACCGACGCTATTAGTTCAACGCAATATCAATATCGGTAATTCACTTGGACTATCAACCATGATGATGCTTGGTGCTCCGGTCGGATGTGCCATTGGAGCATACTTGGTCGATCGGATCGGTCGTAAACTTACGATCGTGCCAGCATTTTTCTTCACAGCTATTTTTGGGATGATCTACGCCCAACAGACACAGGTTGCGGCTGTTGTCGCAATTGGTTTTCTTTTAACTACTTGTTTTTATGTTTTGATGGCAAGTGTCGTTGCCGTATATGTAGCCGAATTATTTCCGACGAAGATTCGTTTCCGCGGTTCTGGTATCGCCAATGGGATCGCAAAACTCTTCACTGTTGCGATGCCAATCGTTGTTGCTTGGCTATTGTCAGTCACATCGACTGATGTTATCTTTTGGATCATCAGTGCCATCGCCGTATTTGCTGGAGCAGTCGTGTGGTTCTTAGGTGATGAAACTAATCAAAAAGATATCAGTTAAGAATATTCCAATGGTGTATAGTGGAGGTGACGGGGCACGGTTACATGAAAAAAATTATTACGAGATCATTTTTTAAAAATCATTTTTGGGATAGGCTCAATGTTTTGCGAGCTGGTATTTTAGGAGCTAACGACGGTATCATTTCTGTTTCAGGGATCGTTCTCGGTGCAGCTGGGGCCAATTTTGACAACAACACATTGTTGATAACAGGTATCTCAGGCATGTTAGCAGGTGCCTGCTCGATGGCGGGTGGTGAATGGATGTCGGTCAGTACGCAACATGATGTTCAAGAAAAAAAGCTTGAGTCTCAATCTGAACAAGCCAAGACCAAACTTCAAAATGAAGACATGTTAGTCCCGTTACACGCTGCTACAGCCTCGTTTTGTTCGTTCATCCTTGGTGCGATCATTCCACTATTAGCCATGAATTTGTCTAACGACAGGTGGCGGATAGTCAATACTGCTATCGCTATGATAGTGGCCTTGAGTCTGAATGCGGTCATCAGTACATCCAATACTGATATTTCCACTAAAAAAACTATTCTCCGTAATGTGTTAGTCGGAGTTGCGACGATCATTATTACTTACTTGATTGGTAGTATCTTCAATGTTTCAGTTAAATAAAACAAAGCTCAGTTAGGAGTAATATCCTAGCTGAGCTTTGTTTTGATTGTTGAAAATTACCCTGACTGTTAAAATAAAACCAGAGGTAGTGATAATTATGTTAGAGACAACCAATATTAATATAACCGACGCAGAATGGCGTATCATGCGAGTCATCTGGGCCTTAGACACTGTCACATCGCGACAATTGATCGATGTCTTGGGTGATTCTATGGACTGGAAACCCGCAACGATCAAGACACTTTTACATCGCTTAAATGATAAGGGCATCATTAAGGCCGAAAAAAATGGAAACAAGTTTGTTTATTCAGCCGTGATGGACGAAAGCCGTACCGTAGACTTAGCTTCAAAAAAATTCTTCAATCAAGTCTGCGCTAAAAAAGTCGGCTCAGCTGTGGCCTATATCATTGATGAATCAGAATTGACTCAAGCCGATATCGACAAAATTCAAGATAAACTAAATCACAAGCAAGCGGTCGAAGAGATCAACTGTAATTGTGTTCCTGGGGAATGTGACTGCGATTAGTTGAAATTTTTACATTAATTCAGTATCGGTATGTATAATATAGAATGAATAGCTCTATGGGGAGATGATTTATATCAAAAAAACAGGGAAAGTTCTTACTGCAGCAGGTGTTGGATTCTTGGCACTGAAAGAGTTCCAAGCAATCAAAGAAAAGAGAAGCTTGAGAAGTTTATTGATTGAAGAGTCATTAGATGCTGTAAATATATTTCCAACTATTCGCTCAAGTGCAGATATGGAGCACTATGTGGGGACATATTACAGACCATTCGAATTACCTGAAGAAGCAAGATTGAGATATAAGTTCAAATATCTCAAAGATTCTGATGACACGTTAGAGTATGTTCCTAAGGAACAATCTAACAAAGTTATTTTTTATATCCACGGTGGTAGTTACTGGTTTCAACCAGTCAAGTATCAGTATGCGATGGCACGCAAACTGTCGAAGCTAGCTGATGCTAGGATCGTGATGCCGATCTATCCAAAAGCACCGATCCACAATGCACACGAGGCCACAGCCATGGTATTATCCAGATACTTATCGCTGATCAACGACGAGTTGGTCGATCCGGAAAATATCATCTTATTAGGTGATTCATCGGGTGGTGGGATGGCACTGTCCTTACTTCAAGTAATGCGCGATCGGAAATATCCATTACCAAGTAAGGCCATCTTATTGTCACCTTGGTTGGATGTCTCCACCAGCAACCCAGAGATGGAAGCATTACAGAGCGTTGATCCTATGCTCCACATCGCAGACTTACAATTCGAAGGCAAAATCTACGCTGACAACTTGGATGTGAAAGACCCCTTAGTCAGTCCGATTTACGGTGACTTGACCGATTTGCCACCGATTCATCTTTTTATCGGTACACATGATATCTTCTATGCGGACGCTAAAAAATTAAATGAGATTGCTTTTGGCAAGGCTGATCTGACGATGTACGTGTATCCGAATATGGACCACGTTTTCCCAGGTTATCCTATTCCTGAAGCTAAAGAAGTTTTAAAGAAGATTGCTAAACTAATCAAATAAAAAACTGACCGAATCCACTTAAAATGTGAATTTCGGTCAGTTTTTTTGTTAAGCCTGTTTGTAATTGTCAGCTTTTAAGTTAGTGACAGTCAACATCACAATCAAGCTGATGATGTAGAGTGATGAGATGAAAATCATAACCGTCATCACGTTGTAATTATCGAGGATCCAGCCGATAGCTAAACTGGAGAATCCACCAATACAGCGACCAGTATTCATGATCACGTTGTTGGCAGTGGCACGTATCTCGGTAGGATAGAGTCTACTTACGACAGCACCGTAACCAGCAAACATCCCGTTTGAGAAGTATCCGACGATAGCTCCGACGATGATAAGTGAAATCATATTGGAAGGTAGGGTCAGGACATAGACACCGATAGCTGAACATACTAGGAAGATTCCAAAGGCCATGCGAGGTCCCAATGTGTCGAGGATCCAGCCGAATGTCAACATTCCGGCACACATACCCAGTATGGTCGCAATCATCCAGGTTGAGCTGGCAACTGTCAAATTAAGTTGTTTTTGCATGATCGTTGGTAACCAGTTCATAAGTCCGAAGTAACCAGCAATTTGTACGATAGCCATAATCATTAAGCCGATTGTTTGATGAGCGATCTTTGGCGTTGCGAATAATTCTTTGATACTACCATTTTTTTCTTTGGAGGATTTGATGAAAGTGTCACTTTCTTTTAAGTGATGTCTGATGAAGAAAGTGATAACGACTGGTAAGATACCGAATAAGAATAGTGCGTGCCAACCGAGTGTTGGAATGATAAATGCGGCTAAGAGTGCTGCCATGATAGCTCCACCTTGTCCAGCCATTCCGACCCAACTCGATACTCGACCGAGTTTTTTCTTCGAGAAACTTTCGGCGAGGACGGTCATACCGATACCATATTCACCACCACCACCGATTCCGGCGAAGAAGCGGCAGATGTAAACTGCAGTCAAACTGTGAGCGAAGAACATTGCTCCTGTTGCGATGGCGAAGATGAAGATCGTGTATGTGAATGTTTTGATACGGCCGACTTTGTCAGCTAAAATTCCAAAAAAAATACCACCTATAAGCATACCGATATTTGTGATCGTGGATATTAATCCAGCTTGTGTTCCACTTAATCCGAATTCAGCAATGATGGAAGAGAGGGCGAATGATAAAAACATGACGTCCATATTCTCTAACCCAAAACCTGCGGCTGTGGAAGCGACCACTTTAGTGCGATAGCTATCTAGATGGTTTGAATTTGTATTGTTTTCGACTATTTTCATAGTATTTTCCTCCAAAATGGACGCTCTCTGTCGTCCCTTATTTTGCTTGTGTGTATAATATCACTTGCCCAAAATATTAACAAGGGTAGGAATTTTATTGCCCAGTGTCTAAATATTGATATATCAGTATTTTAGAGCTTAAATATTTATTCTTTAATTAATTTTGAATTATTTATTATTATTCCGGTAATGGTCAATAGTGTGGCGAAGACTGCTAAGACGATCAGGATATTGGAACTACGATTCAAGAGTCCAAAACTTACTGGACCGAAGGCGGCTAATAAGTAACCAGCTGACTGTGCCATACCGGAGACATCGGCGGTCTGATACGGATTAGTTGTTTTGTTCGTGAAGAAGAAAATGGCAGTATTGAAGGCGATACCTTGAGCAAAACCGACGAAGATCGTCCATAGGATCAGATAACTAGCAGAAGTAGTCTCGACTAAAAAGGCTAAGGGGGCGATGACATAACCCAATGCTACTAATGCAGTTAATATTCGCATCCCGACTTTTTTTGGTGCCAGCATCGGGACTACAAAGGATAATGGTAATCCAGCGAGTTGTAGGATCGTCAGTAAGTTACTGGAGAAGACGGACGAAACACCATGACTATTGAGAATCTTAGGTAACCAAGTCAGGATTGAATAATACACTAGTGACTGGAGACCAAAGTACAGAGTGATCAGCCAGCCGAGTGATTGATGCCAAACACTTTGATAATTGGGAAGCTCATCCCGATTGGTACTAGAAGTTGAGTCATCTTTACGAATGTTGGGAATCCAAAATACTAAGGCGACGATTCCCACGAGTGATAGGAGGGCCAAAGTAGTGCTCAGATTGAACTTAGTGATCAAGAGGCCTGAGACAGCAGTACCGATCGCCGCAATCAGGAGCATGGATAATGTATAGAGTGCAGTACCGACAGGTAGCCGATTGGCTAAGTGATCTTTGATGGCGGCTGGAAGTAAGACGTTACCACTGTCGATACCGATACCGACTAGGGCGGTTCCAATGAACAATGCCGCAGTAGATGGGATAACGCGTAAGTAACTACCGGCTATCAGTAGGATGAAGAATAAGAAGATAGTCATTTCATTACCCTTACTTTTGGATATTTTAACGATTATTGGCGAAAAAATAGCGAATGCGATCAATGGAATCGAAGTCAATAGACCCGCCATCGAGGCTGGTATGTGTAGTTCTTTCTCGATACTATCCAGTAGTGGCGGCATGATGGTGATCGGCAGTCGCAAGTTGGCAGCTATCAGCATCATACTGAAGATAAAGTAGTTTTTTGATACAGGTTTTGCAGAACTCAAAATAGGATCCCCCTCGTAATAAAAAAGTTACCATCACAGTGTAAAACAAAAAAGAAATTGTGACAAAAGTCGAATAAGTGCACAAAAAAGGAGCCTGAAACATTGTTTCAGACTCTGGACAACTACAAGACGTCGACATCCTCATAGCGTGTCATTAATGTATTGAAATTATAATCTTTGATTAGTTGGATATGGTCTTCACCTTTGAAGAAAGCCGTCAGACTACCGGCTAACATCAGATTCAACGGTTGATCTGGTTCGAAACGAACACCGATAACGGGGATGTTGTTGGCGAAAGCATAGCCGCATTCCCAAACCGTACCGGAATCAGGTTCGAATTCGCCAGTTTCAGTTTTGTAATCGAGCATGGCAACTACTAGATCTGAAGTATTGATATTATTGATGTCATGTTTGAAGACAGCAGTTTGCCATTCAAAAGTTCCCATTTTGGCAGCTTCGTATTCATCCACTCCGGGGCGGAAAATATCACCGATCGTCGAATTATTTTTGAGTAGTTCTTCGATCTCATCCAAGCGAGCAATTTGTTCTTTACTGAAGAATGGTCCAGCTAGATATACACGGTTTTTTTTGTCCATTAAACTATTAGTTTCTCCTTAATAATTTATATTATTTATTATACGTTATAACGGCGTACAAATGCTATGTTATCGTTACATAGATGAATATTTTTGGATGAATATTTGCTTTCAATTGCTTCGAAAAGATGGTATAACAATAGTAGGCACGGAGGACGATACCATGAAAAAACAGAAGAGCTTACGCGATGATAAACGCAATGTGAGCTATCTTGCAATTGTGGGGATATTAATAGCATTTTCGCTGTTGATCTTTTAGGTATAATACGTGCTATAGATGGGTTAGATTTAGAAATTATTTTTTTAGTTCTGATTACAGGGAATGTGTGGGAGCACGTTCCTATTTTTTTACTCGAATTTTATAAATAAAAATGATATACTTTATACTCTTTTTGGTGAAAAATTACGTATATTGGAGGTTCCAAATGTCTAAGAATCAGTTTATCGAGATAGTGAATGACCGTCAAAATAATCTAAAGAACGTTAGTTTGAAGATTCCTAAGAACAAATTGACCGTTTTTACAGGAGTGTCAGGTTCGGGTAAGTCTTCGATCGTCTTTGATACCATTGCACAAGAAGCCGGACGACAACTTAACAGTACCTATAATAGTTTTACAAGATTGTATTTGCCAAAGTACAAGCGGCCTGATGCTGATGAGATACACAATCTATCTACAGCGATTATTATCGATCAAAAACCACTTGGTGGTAATGCTAGATCCACACTGGGCACGATCAGCGATATCAGCCCTTTGTTTAGGATCCTGTTTTCAAGATTTGGAACTCCCAAGTACGGAAATGCCAGTAATGCCTTCTCCTTCAATGATCCCGAGGGAATGTGTCCGCACTGTGAGGGAATCGGTCGGAGCTATGTGGTTAGATTGGATGAGGCTCTGGATTACAGCAAGTCACTGAACGATGGGGCGGTACTTTTACCGGGCTACAATGTTAATTCCTACTACTTGCAGACGCTACTATATTCGGGATTATTTGATAATGACAAACCCGTTAAGGACTTCAGTGCTGATGAGATGGAGAACTTGCTCAATGGTGAAGCTGAGATCAAAGTGCCATACAAAGGCACTGAGTTGACGACCAAGTATGAAGGAATCATCAAGAAGTTTTATCGGACTAACATTCAAGAGAATAAGACCATGTCAGATGGTGCACGTAAGAAGATAGAAAAATATGCTAAAATGTCCACTTGCGAAATGTGTCAGGGAACTAGATTTAATCAAAAAGTATTGGATTCAAAAATAAACGAATACAATATTTTTGATTTGACCGATATGCAATTGGATAAGTTGGTGACGGTTTTAGATGGATTCACCGATGAACGGATGAAGTCGATCATCAGTGATTTAAAAATCAGGATTCAAGATCTGATTAATATCGGTTTGGATTATTTGACTCTAACCCGTGAAACGGCGACCTTATCAGGTGGCGAGAGTCAACGTGTCAAGACGGTCAAATACTTGTCAAACAGCTTGACTGATTTAATTTATATTTTAGATGAACCTAGCACGGGTTTGCATCCACGTGATGTCGGTCGCTTGAACCAATTGTTATTGAAGCTTCGTGACAATGGCAATACCGTATTGGTAGTTGAGCACGATCCCGATGTGATCAAAGTCGCAGACCATATCGTCGATGTGGGTCCGGGCGCAGGTATTCATGGTGGCACGATCGACTATGAGGGGACCTATGAAGGGTTATTACAATCGGATACATTAACTGGTAAATATCTGAACCACGAATTATCTATGAAGGCGAATCCACGAGAAGCACAGGACTTCATCAAAAGTTCCAAGTCGTCGCTCCACAATCTGAAGAATGTTCAACTAACCATCCCAAAGGGCCTATTTTCAGTTATCACTGGTGTGGCAGGTTCTGGCAAGAGCACGTTGGTAGAGCAGGTTTTTGCGGAGGAGAATCCAGATGCGGTAGTTATCGATCAAAGCCCACTGCATGCTAATAGCCGCTCTAATTCAGCGACCTATACCGGAATCATGAGTGAGATCAGAAAGTTATTTGCACAGGCTAATGATGTCGAAGATAGCTTATTCAGTTATAACTCCAAAGGTGCTTGTTCGGAGTGTAAAGGCAAGGGCGTCATTGAATTGAACATGTCGTTCATGGATAATTCCGAAGTTGAATGTCCTAAATGTCATGGTGGCAGATTTGAACCCGCGGTGTTGCAATACAAGTTTAAAGATAAAAATATCGTTGAAGTAATGGATATGACGATCGAAGAAGCATTTTCGTTCTTTGATGATAAGAAGATAAATACTAAACTCAAGAATATCCACAACGTTGGTTTAGACTATTTGGCTATGGGTCAAGCCTTGAATACTTTGTCAGGTGGCGAGAGCCAGCGCTTGAAGATCGCAAAGGAATTGAATAAAAAAGGCAATGTCTTTGTTTTGGATGAGCCAACTACTGGTTTGCATGTTTCCGATACTGAGAATTTGATTCGGATAATCAATGACTTGGTCGAAAAAGGCAACACGGTAGTAGTGATCGAACACAATGTCGATGTCATGCGCAGTGCTGACTGGATCATCGACATCGGACCTGACGGTGGGGCTCGTGGTGGTAATATCGTTTATGAAGGTCCAGTAGCAGGAATCGAACAAGTGCCAGATTCAGTCACTGCGAAGTACTTGTAGAAATATTTATTTAGTAAGAACTATTTATAGAAGGTTTAATTTAAAACAGCTTAAACTCTGTATTTTGCAGAGTTTAAGCTGTTTTTTTCTCTGGCATCATGGCATTATTTCATAAATAAGTATTTTACTTATAAAAAAATGACTAAAAACAAAAATATTTATTTCCGATGCGCTGTAATCAGGCAGTTTTAGAAAAAAGATACTACGTAAGGGGTGAATAGATGAGTCGGAGTAAAAAGATATTATACGGTTTTACCATTTTGACAACGGTAATCTATCTCTTGTGGCGGATGTTCTTTACTATACCTTGGCACACGCATATCTTAGTGTTGACCTTTGCACTATTACTACTGTTGAGTGAAATAATTTTTAATTTTACAGCCTCGATCTTTATTTGGAACAAGCAACAAGTGGTTCAAATCAAAAAACCAATAAAAACCAATCGTAGAGGACTCAGAGTTTCCAGATGTTGGTGGTTTTCCGACAGATACCATCACTGAAGATTTTGAGTTGAGCATGCGTATCAATTCTGCTGGTTATCGAAATATTTCTACCATGAAAACAATGGCTAGTGGATTGACGCCGACTGATTTTAAGAGCGTCATGAAACAGCGGGTACGCTGGGCTAGAGGGGTTATTCAGAGCATTTACAATCTCAAAGTGTTATTCAATCGGAATTTGTCCCGTTCACAAAAATTTATTTATATGAACGGTTGCTTATGCGAACGTTATGGTATCTCTGGATGATAGTTAGTGTCAACATGGCGATAAATAAGATTGCTAGTACGATGAAACTAAACATGAAGAGGTCATTTAAATTATTAAGGCTGAATATGTCCTGTAACCAGAGAGCGCTGTATGGTGATAATGCAGCACCGAGATTGTAAAAAATCAAGATCAAAGAAGTAGACCAACTACTACCAGAATTATTTTCATTCACGACATTCAGCATGAAGGGTAGGAATAATCGGAAGCCAAAGCCAGTAATAAATCCGCCGATGATCGTCATCACAGTGGTGTCAGCTAAACTAATGACCAACATAGCCGAGCTTAGTAGTAATAGCGATGCCGGCAAGATGAAACGATGCAATCTATTATAGATTCTGCCGAACAAGAAACCAGAACTCATAGCACCGACACTAAGACCTAAAATAACATAACTGGCATCTGTGGCTGTACCATAGCCATTGTTAACTAGTAGAGTTGGGACTTTGATGCCCATGGTCATATACAGTGTGGCTACGATAAAGGTCAATAATAGTAGTCCTAATAAGCGACTTGAAAAGTGAAAATTATTTGAACTTTCGTCAGTGACTTTAGAGGTTTCATCTCTATTTTCTTCTGCACGAGGAAGGTCAGGGACGAATAGTAGGAACAAGATTAGTGCGGGGATGGCAATGGCATATGCTAAAAATGACCAGTGCCAACCAAACTTCAGAAGTTGTCCAGCGATAAAAGTAATGGCAATGCCGCCAAATCCTTCGAATGCACTTTGATACCCGATCAGTTGAGAGCGTTCAGTACCTTGAAAAAAGTAAGTAACTATCGCAACTAGAAGTGAGTTGAACAGGCCGACGCCAAAACCAAATAGGGCACGTGAGGCCATGATGATCGCGAAGTTGTTACTGACGACTGGTACTAGACCACAAATCATGACTAGTGCTATGCCGATAGTAATGGTCGGTTTAACGCCGATTCTTTGGGCGATCAAGTTGCTAACTAGAAGTGAAATCATCAAGAAAAATGATGGAATGGTGGTCAGCATTTCTACTAGCGCCAAAGGGACATCTGGAAAAGCTTTTGCCAGAGCTGGGATGTTGGCGTTGATTGCTGGAGCTGAGGCTGTCAAAACCGAAACTGCCAACAAAGAAAATTTCATAATACCTTTTTGTTTATTCAAAATAAAAATCCTCCACTAAATAAGATTACTTGGAGATAATAGACCTTGGAGTTCAGTCCAAGGCAAGGGAAAATAAAAAAAGATTTCAGAAATGAAATCTTTTTTTAGTTCCATAAATCTATAGAGTGGTTTATGACAATTATTTTATCCAATTAGGGCGGTCGCCATCAGTATTTGGTTTGTTCAAGCCTACACTAGTGCGTGAATATTTTTCAGGTTTCACAATCAAATTCAGAATGAAGTCAGCTACGCTGGCACGTGAAACTTCCGTACCCTTGAATGGCTCGTCAATCGTTAATTCATAGTCGATTTCAGAATTGTTGGTCAACCAAGCAGGACGTAGTTCTGTGTAGTTAACGTCTGAGTTCTCAAGCAATGTGGCAGACTCTCTAAATCCGGGAAGAAAGTCAGAGATTGCTTGTTCATTCCATTCACCAAATTTACCAAGAACCTCGTGGTGTGCGCCGAGAGCGCTCATAAAGATGAGACGATTTTTTTGAGCTTTTTGCATAGCTGTAAGTATACTCTTGGTTTGGTCAGCTAGATTTGTACCACCGGCATTAGAGTAAATGATATCAACATCTTTCATCGCCGATATCAAAGCGGATGTATCAAGGTTGTCACCTTCAATGATTGTAACTCGTTGATTATTACGATATTGATTGAGACGTTCAGAGTTGCGTAAAAATAATACAATGTTGATATTCGTTTCATTCAACAAACGTTCAGTTACTATTCTAGCGGTGGCACCATGAGCACCAATAATTAATATTTTAGACATTAAGTATCCCTCTTCGAGTTTGATTTGTATATAAATCATAAGTCCAAGTAGTAGAAATGTATAATGCTTATATTTAATGATTCATTATTCGTTTTTGTTATGGATGTAGTGCGGCTATTATCCTCTGAGTGGTCCTCTATTTGTTATCTGATGTCGTATTATATAATTGTATGTATCTAGAAGCGTGTAATGGAGGAAAATTGATGGAAACTAGAATTCTCAAATACTTTGTTTTGCTCGCCAGAATTGGAAATATTACTAAAACTGCTAATGAACTACATATTTCACAACCGACTTTGTCACGCCAATTGATGGATTTGGAAGCGGAAATAGGGACACCGCTGTTTATTCGCGGTCATAGAAATATTGTTCTAACACCTGCAGGAATCAAATTTGAGCGCAGTGCACAAAAGATTTTAGAACAATTAGAAGTCGCAAAAGTAGATGCTCGTCAAGAGTTAGCGGATATCAGCGGAAAACTACGGATTGGTTGCGTGGAAACCGATGTTTCTCATTTATTTAATGACTGGATAGCGGAGTTTCAAGAACAACATCCAAATGTTTATTTATCTATTTATAGTGGAGATGGTAATTCAATCAAATCGGAACTTGATAGTGGTAATTTGGACATGGGAATTGTTTTACAACCAATTGAAGCAGCTAAATATTATGCTCAAACAATTCCAATCACTGAAACATGGGGACTTATAATGTCCTCAAAAAGCCCCTTGGCAAAGAAGAAAGTGATAGTTGACGCTGATTTAATCGGACTGAAACTTCTTGGCCCAAGACGTAGTATTGTTCAAAGTCAAATTGCTTCTTGGCTGGGGTTAAATTTAGAAGATTTAAATTTTGTGGGTGAGCGCAATTTAGAAAATAATATTGTGTCTTTGATAAATGATCATAATTATTATGATATAGGTATTAATGGAGTTCTATATTTTTATAATCCAAAATTATTATCGTTCGTACCATTTGAACCATTACAAGAATCACAGCATATGCTCATTTGGCGTAAGAACGGACAACTTTCATCAGTGGCTCAAGAATTTATTGATTTTGCTCAAAAGAAAATCAATGGCATGTATCCATAACTTATATGAATAGCCGCCTATTCAAAATAGATATTTTACATTGATTGCAACCGAGACTATTATTGCTGTACATAAAAAAATAAATGGAGATATATAAATGTCAGAAATAAAAAAGCCTATCGTAGCAATTGGAACATGGTCTTGGGGAAGCGGTGCTGCCGGAGGAGATCAAGTTTTTGGAAATCACTTAGATGATAAGAATTTACAACCAGTAGTAGAAGAAGCGATGAAATCAGGATTGAATCTCTGGGATACAGCGGCAGTCTATGGGGAAGGAACTTCTGAACAAATTTTGGGAGAGTTACTCAAACCATACAATCGAAAAGAGTATCAACTATCGACTAAATTCACTCCACAATTAGCAGGCGATGGTCAAGATGAAATGTCTAAAATGCTAGAAGGTAGCTTGAAGCGTTTGGATACGGATTACTTAGATATTTATTGGATTCATAATCCTGCTGATGTAGAAAAATGGACACCAGAACTAATTCCTTTAGTTAAGAGCGGAAAGATTAAACGTGTCGGTGTTTCAAATCATAATTTGGCACAAATTAAGCGAGTTCAAGAAATTCTCAATGCGGCTGGAATCAAACTTTCAGCTGTACAAAATCATTACAGCTTACTTTACCGTTCTTCAGAAGAAGCAGGAATCATTGACTATTGCCATAAAAATAATATTGAATTCTTCTCATATATGGTTTTGGAACAAGGAGCTTTATCAGGTCGTTATAATTCACAAAACCCCATGCCAGAAGGTAGTGGCCGTGGAGAAACATATAATGGCGTCCTCTCACAATTGGAAGACCTCACTACGGCAATGAAGTTAATCGGTGACGAGCAAAATGCTTCTGTGGCAGAAGTCGCAACTGCATATGCCTTATCCAAAGGGACGACACCAATTGTCGGTGTAACCAAAACTAAATACATTGCTAGTGAACAAAAGGCAGGGCAAATTCAATTGTCAGATGCAGATATTCAAAAATTAGAAAAATTAGCTGCTAGGGCTCACGTTGATACACGTGGTTCTTGGGAAGAATCTATGGTATAGCAAAAGAGACTGGGATTTCCAGTCTTTTTTTGATGGAGAAATTTAAATCAACTGACTTTGTGGATCTAAGACTAATGATTCAGCTAATAATATTTCACTGTACAGATCATAAATCACATCCGAATTAATAACGTGCCGTTGCGCAAGATCATAGAGATAATTTCGTTCTGCGTCAAAGGCATGCATCAAGGCTCGTCGTTGTTCTACACTCTTGAGCACCGTGATAACGTCCTTTTGAGTGGAAGCACTCGTCCACTGTCTGACGAAGGAACCCATGCCGTTGTGTTGATCTTGATCTTTTATGTCGTAAATAACTAGATTTTTGACGTCTTCAGTCAGTGACATGTTTTGAACTGTTTGGATCCCTACCAAAACCATATCATGCCGTAAATTTTTCAGTTGTTGGTCGCGATTTTGTTCGTCTAGATCCACCGGTAACCACCAATGGAAGATGAAAGTTGGAGTCAACATGCTCAAAATGATAACGACTGTTTCGACTAAGATTATCTGTGTGAAAGTATTTGAACTCAAATGATTTCCAATCAATGAAAAAGTCATGGCTAAGGTAACCGTCCCGTGAACACCACCGAGGGCAAACAACGTAGCAGTACGACTGGTACGATCGCCTACAAATAGTCGTGCGTATCCCCAGCGGCAGACAAATAGGCTGAGATAGGCAACGATCCCGATCAATAACCAGGTAAATGATTCGGTTGCTTGAGAATAATTGTTTACAAAAATACGTTCCAGATTCAATCCTAATATGACAAAAACTAAGCCATTTAGAATTTCGTCCATAAAATTAATGATCTGAATCCCAAAATGCATTTGTCGGGGTGCCGCAAAGCGTGTTCGACTAGCCTCACTATTGTGAATCAAGCCTGCGGTAACGACGGCGATAATACCAGAGACTTCCACGGCTTCAGCAATCAGGTATATTGCTAGTGGAGTTAATATATATAGAAGATTTTGTGATGAAACCACATTTGCACTACTGTGAACGATGTATTGTCGTGACAATGCAAATAATGTTGCCAGTAGAGCACCGAGAATGGCACCACCACCAGCTGACCAAAGTAATTTACCGAAGTTTTGTAGCAGCCCTAACTGATGAGTTTGTTGCCACAACAAGGCGGCCTGCAATAAGATCAGTCCAGCCGCATCGTTAAAGAGAGATTCCATTGAAAGAGTAGTCTTGGTCGAACGTGGGAAAACACGTCCACTAATAACTGAGTCTAAGGCTGTGGCGTCAGTCGGTGTACAGATAGCAATGATTATCAGCGACATCGGTAACGTTAGAGCAAACAAATTATGTAAAATAATCGTGGCAATAGCAGCTGAGATGATAGCTAAAAAGCCGGCCGTTCCTAAAATACTCTTTATCCGTTTTCCCACCATCAGCATTGGCGTATGCTGTGCTTCGAAAAATAATAATGGCGCTAAGATCAACAGCATGAAGACGTCGCTGTTTAAGGATAAGATCAAATGATTAGTATAGGGAATCCAAGCAATTATAATTCCGACCAATACATTGATATATGTTCCAGAAATTTTGGGCACTAATCGTGCTAGTAGATTACTAACCGCTACTGCAACCAAAATCACGAAGAAAGAGAAAAATAACTGCATAAGCTAACCTCTTTGTCTAAAATGTTTTCTGATATTCACTTTACACTAACTTTTTTATTGCGAAAAGATTAAGTTACTTCTACCCCTTATTTAAAAAAATCAGCAGGAGGCTAAAATAATTGTATCTGGTAACTTTAAAGGTGGCACTGGTAAAACAAGTACCGCTGCAATGCTGGGAATTGTGTTAGCAAAACTAGATAAAAGAGCCTTATTAATTGATTTAGATCCGCAAGGAAACGCCACGGATCTTTACTTTAAAATCAAACAAAATGTAACAGACAAAGTTGTTCCATTTAATCTCACATTGATGAAATCAATAGATAAAGATGATATTACTTTAGCGGTTGTAAAATTGGATAAAAATATTGATTTCATACCGTCAAGCGTCGATTTTTCATACTTCCCAAGATTCATGGAAAAAAAGTACACAAATTACATTGATCGTGTTCAATATTTAAATGAGTTGATCGAACCTTTAAAAGAAAGATATGATTTCATAATATTAGACTTACCACCAACTATTGGCTTGATTACAGACTCCGCACTATATGCTGCTGATTGGGCAATCATAGTATTACAAATCCAAGAAAGATCGTTGCAGGGCGCTGAAGGATTCGTTAAATACATGCAGGAAACGGTTATCAATGAATATCATGCTCCAAGATTGCAAGTAGCCGGTGTTTTACCAGTTTTGTTAAAAGAAGCAGCGGCCGTTGATAGAATGACAACAGCCGATTTAAAGAAAGTAAACAAAGAGCACAACAAAGAGGCTCCCACTATACAAAAGGTAACCTCCGATGTAACTTTTAGTTCATCTATACGGGTTGATAATCACATCAAGAATAAACTACAAGCTATGTCTATAATCGGTTTAGCAACGAATGCTATTGACACTCTTTTTGACAGCTGGTTTGAGGGTCTAAATGGCTTGTTTTTTACCCCATATGAAAGCGCTATCATAATTGATAGTGTTGAGTTTATTTAAATATTTTTTTACCCTTAATTTGTTGAATATACCTTCTCGAGATGCATACTTATTATTGTAGTAAAGAACAGAAAGGAGGTGGACGGCATCGGGTCTAGGGTCAAAAGAAAAGAACAAGCCTTAAACAAAAGACGTGTAACTATCGCGTTCAGACTATCAATCATTACTTCGATAATTGCAATTCTATCTTTTTTAAGAAGCTTATTCTAAAACAGTCAAGGGCAAAATCCCTTGTGTGTAACCCTAGTATACTATGTCACGTCATGATAAAAAACAAAGAAAAAGCAACTATTATATTATGTGTGTTCTCGCTTACACTATCAATACTATCTTTAATTATAAGTTTTTTATAACATCTAAAAAGGAAGGTTACAAATAATGTCATCAACTCCAGCTAAAATAGCAGCCAACAAACGTTGGACAGAAAAAAATAGAGATAAACAAAGATATTTAAACGCTCGATCTTCAGCACGTGGGTTCATAAATAATAAAGCCACCCTTGATGATTTAAAAGAATTATCAGAGCTGATAAAGCAAAAAACTGAAGCAATTAAATAACAAAAAAAAACATTGACTTCTGCGCATTGAATGCGTATTATAATAAGAGTAGAAAGGAGTTAATAATGCATGGAACATACAGCAAAAGAAGTGCTTCAATTGCTCAAGCGCAATGGTTTCGTTGAAACTCGTGTGAGAGGCGATCACCACAGATTTAAAGATTTAAATGGTAATTATGTTTCAGTTCCATACTCAAAATTAAAAGATAGTTTACCAGACAAAACCTATAATTCAATCTTAAAACAAGCGGGCTTAAAATAAGCCTGTTTGCGCCATGCATTATTAATACGGTAGTTTTATATATGAAAAAAAGACTTGTAGCATACCCCGCTATTTTTGATGATACAGACAATAATAACCAGGTGTATAGCGTATCATTTCCAGACGTTCCCTCAGCATTAACTTTCGGTACTGGAATGGCTTCTTCGATCGACCGCGCATCTGAGGTTCTTGGATTATCGTTATTTGATATTGATGATTTACCTGAAGTATCAGATTTAGAACAGCTCAGAAAAGATAATCCCGATGTTATAGTAAATATGGTTAGTGCCGACTTAGAAGACGCTAGAATACATTCGCACGCACCTTATATTAGAAAAAACACTTCATTGCCAGCAGATTTAGCACAAGAAGCGGAAGCCCGACATTTAAACTTCTCTGAGATTTTAGCCGATGCTTTACGAAAAAAATTACAAATATAAAAAAAGCCCCTTGTGTAGTAGCAAGGGGCTTTTTATCCAAGTATGTCGCTTGGTGTAATAAAGAACCACTATTATTATATCTTTAATTTTAAGTAAAACTTTTTTGAAAAACATCCTTGCCATGAAGTAAACTCCAAGGTTTATTATTTGTTTTGTTGAAATAAACTTAAAAAATATTGAGGTGAGGTCAATGAGAAAAGGTACTTTAGCGACGATCATCATCGTACTTTTAATTATAATAGGCGGAGGGTATTATTTTATGAATCATAATAATAGTCAATCAGAAATATCAAGTAGCAAAAAAAGCAATACACGTTTATCGGATGTAATAGAGCAAACTAGCAATAACAAGTCTTTGATTCTTTATTACTCTAACTCAGGAACAACTCGTACTGCTGCAAAAGAGATTCAGAAACAAACTGGCGCAGATCTAGTGGAAATGAAAATATCATCTAATTATCCATCAAACTATAATAAATTAGTTGAAATAACTAAACGTGAAATCGACACGAATGCTCGACCAAAGATCACTAATAATATCAATATCGCAGATTATGATACGATTTTCATTGGTTTTCCCACATGGTATCATCGACCACCAATGTTTATTAATACATTTTTTGAAACATATGATTTGAAGAATAAGACAGTCATACCTTTCACGACTAGTATGAGTAGCTCGATAAGCGAAAGTACACCGTATCTAAAGAAAATGGCTGAAGGTACTGGTGCAAAATTACAAACTGGTTTCCGTGCCAATGAAACTACGAATATTACAAAATACTTGAAGCAAAATAATTTAATTAAATAAAATATCCTTGCCATGAAGCCAGCTCCAAGGTCTAAAATATGCGTTGTGACCAAGAACATATGCAAGGAGATAACATTAATGAATATTAAGCAAGCCGCCGAAAAATTTGAACTTTCAACTGACACTCTGCGTTACTACGAACGTGTAGGTGTGATTCCTCCGGTTAATCGTAATTCCAGTGGTTACCGTGATTATACGATTGCTGATCTGAATTGGATCTATTTGGTTAAAAACCTCCGTTCGGCAGGATTATCAATTGAATTATTGATCGAGTTTGCACACTTAGCGCAGATACGAGGAAAAGAAGATGTCGCCGACGCACAGAAACAAGTCCTCTACGATCAACGTGAGGAACTAGATAACAAGATTGAACATCTTCAAAAGGTTCGTGATTTGTTGAATTACAAGATAGATAATTACGATGATCATATCGCTAAATTCAAACCGGGAGATGACGGTAATAACGTCGAACCTCTATGGAAGATAAAAGAAGACAAATAAAAAGGTAGCGATGTTCGCTACCTTTTTTGATGCTTAATTCAGATAATTCGCTAATAAATGAATGATCCATAAATGAGCGGGATAGAAAATGTAAAATAAATACTTTAATTGTCGTGAGCTAGAGCCTTGCTTTCCATTGTATAAGTGAAGCATGGGGATGATCAAAATGAAAAACATACTACTGGCATTCATAGCTATACCATCAAAAACTTCTAACCAATTGCTCAAGTCCACGATAGAAAGGCTGGACGGTACTTCTAATAATGCGAAGACAGCTGCCAATCCTAGATAGGCCAAATCACGGTGTTTAACATTGTCAAAAGTTAAGTTAGTGATGAACATAAAGGGTAATAATAGATAACTTCCTTCTATTATAGGGATGCATCCAATAACTAATAGTATCAATGAGAATAAATGATTACGTCGATCAGCTGAATTCCAAAGAGCAACAATCGCAGCACCCAATGCAAGGGTGATGAAAATATTATCGCCAAGGATCGACATTTGATATTCAGATTTCAAAAATTGATTCATCAAGAAATTACCTAGGGCCATAAAAACACCCCAACCACCTAGACGTAGGAGGTAGTGCTTCTTACTGTGCGTGTATCGTAAGCCCTCAACCACTAAATAGCCAAAACCGACTGCTACTACGCGTGTTAATAAGTGAAAGGTGTCGGCAAGGTAAGGGGAAATGAAGTAAGGTATGTGATCCAAAACCATCAGTAACATTAGAATTATTTTGAACGCTTCACGATTATAATTTAGTTTATGCATGCGATTCTCCGTCTCTATATCCAGTGTTATATCTCAAAGTATTATCTAGGATAGGTAGGTCGAAGTAAATAGACCTTGCATAAACGTTAGCTGGTATTACAAAACTGTAATACAACAAAAAAACCAAAGCAAATTTGCTTTGGTTTTATTATTTTTCAGGTTTGATCAACGAGTTGTCGTTTGTACCGAACCATTTTTGATTTATTTTTTGCATTTCTCCATCATTGGTTAATTCTTGCAAGGCAGAATCGATCTTTCTCTTCAAAGTCTTGTCACCTTTACGCATACCAACGGCGAAGTCTTCACCATCAAAACCACCGACAGTAGTTTGATATGAATCAGGATCTTTTTCGTGTTGAATGTAGTATCCAGAGTAAACACTGTCGATCAGCATTCCTTGAATTCTACCAGCTTCTAGATCCATGAAGGCATTGTTGAAAGAATCATACATAACAGGAGTCTTATCCTTGATATAATTCTTCAGCATAGCGGGGTGTTCATCCAGCAAACTGGCACCAGAGGAACTGGTTTGAACTCCAAGTGTTTTACCTTTCATGCCAGCAAAACTAGTGATACCCTCGTTCTTCTTAGTTACTAACACTTGTCGATTAGCCATGTATGGACGTGAGAAGGCGATTTGCTTTTCACGTTCTGGGGTAATCGTGTATCCATTCCAGATGAGATCGATAGTACGATTACGTAGTTCAGTTTCTTTCATATTCCAGTCGATCGGTTGAAAGTCAGCTTTGATACCGTATTGTTTGAAGACAGCTTTGGCTAGGTCAATATCGTAGCCGACTAGTTTACCGTTTTTTTCACGGAATCCCATCGGCACGAAAGTATCGTCCAGTCCGATGATAACACGGCCACGTTTTTTGATGTGTGCCCAGGTGTCACTAGTGTTAGCTTCTTGAGCAACGGATTTTTTGTCCCCACAACCACTCAAACTCAATACCATAATGAAACAGGCCAAAAGCGTAACAAGTTTAATGATTTTTTTCTTCATAATATTGACCCCCCTCTAATTATTTATTGGCAATTGGTTTAACTTCCAGCAGTTGATCAGCAATTTTTTTCGCAAATTCTGGATCATGGGTAATGACGATTTGTGTGATGCCAGTTTTTTTCAAGTTTAAAATCACTTCTGCCACAGCATCACGAAGGCTTGGATCGAGCGCTGATGTCGGTTCATCGTAGCAGAGAATCTTTGGTTGCATGGCTAGAGCACGAGCAATGGCGACACGTTGTTTTTGACCACCAGATAGTTCGAATGGATATTGTTTAGCCAAATCGGTCAATTCTAGTTGTTCGAGAATCGTTTGAGCGTTTTGATTAGCGGTTTCTTTGTTTTGTTTTAGCACCATCATGGGAGCAAGTGTGATATTTTCGAGGACGGATAAGTGAGGGAAGAGATTGAAGTCTTGGAAGACTACGCCTACAACACGTTCTTTAGATGACTCGTCAGCAGGATCGAAGGGTTTGTCATTCAGCAAGAAAGAACCTGAATCGACAGTTTCAAGACCGGCGATACAACGAAGCAAGGTTGTTTTACCAGCACCGGAAGGTCCAACGATACTGAGGATCGAATTATCTTTAACTTCTAAATTGAGGTTATCCAAAATTGTTTTTCCATCAAAACTCTTAGTAATATTTTTAAGTGTAAGCATATGTTTTTCCTCCAAGTTTAGTCTCTATAATAACTGAAACGTTTTTCGAGTAGTCTCAAGACCCAAGTACAGATCAATGTTAGTAGCAAGTAAATGACACCTACTAAGACTAGTGGAACTAAAGTTACGTCACGGGAACTGGCGATATTACCAGCTCTGAGTAGGTCACCCAAACCAATTACGTAAACTAATGATGAATCCTTGACCAAGTTGATAACTTCGTTACCGATCGAAGGTAAAACAATTTTGACAACTTGTGGGACGACGATTTTACGGATGGTTTGGAAATAACTCAATCCTAAGACCTTGGCTCCTTCGAATTGACCATCACTGATAGCTCCGAATCCACCGCGGAAGATCTCGGCGAAGTAAGCCGTGTAGTTCAAGATGAAGGCAAAGAGTGCGGCGTCATATCTTTCAAAAACTATATGTGCGAATGGCAAGTTTGGTAGGCCATAGAATACGAAGATCAATTGCAATAGTAATGGCGTACCACGCATTACCCAAATATAAAATGAGATCAACCAACTTAGTGGTTTGAACTTAGAGTTCCTACCTAACGAAACGAGGATCCCTAGTGGTAATGAACAAATCAAAGTCCAAAAGAATATCTTCAATGTCATTACAGTACCGCTTAATAGTGATGGTAATATTTCAAAAACATAATTCATAATCAATTCCCCCTTAATTCAGCCTACAAAAAAATCCTCTTAGCAAATATTGCTAAGAGGACGACGTATCGTGGTTCCACCTCTGATTTGTTAATATCTCACGATACTAACCTCAGGAAGTTATGTAATAAAAAAGCCCTCTCAGTCCGAAGACTAAGAGGGCGATCATCGCGGTTCCACCTCTAATTTCTAATACCTCACGGTATCAGACTCATAAAGTTATTACATAACTTCAGTGGTAACGGAACTACCGAAATAGCTTACTTAAATTTCAACTATTCAACTTACAGATGTGTTTCATTCATCAAGTGGATTGACTCGCACCAGCGTCAACTCTCTGAACCAACTTAACGAATTACTCTTCTGTCGTCGTTTTTGTACGTGTTTAAATGTTGAAACAATGATATAGCCAAATTTATAACTTGTCAAGGAGTAATTTGAGTAAATCAATTGACAGATACTATTGTTTCGACTATATTATTGATGTAATGATATTATACATCGTATAGTATTGGTGAATCGTATAATATTAAGAAATGAGGAGATAATATGGCTATTCAAGCATCAACTGAGATTCTTGAAGGATCCGTCCTCGCCTTATTGACTAGAGAAGATTATTACGGATACGCAATAACGCGTGAGGTGCAGAAGTTCTTTCCTATTTCTGAATCGACGATGTATCCGATTCTTAGAAGGTTGAAGAAAGAAGGCTGGCTTGAGACGTATGATCAGGCTTATGAGGGTAGAAATAGACGTTACTATAAGATTACTGATCTCGGTATGAGTGAATTGATACGGATACGTGAAGATTGGCAAGAATTAAGGCACGCAACAGATGCCATATTGGAGGGTAATGATGGAGAGTAAAGCTGTTGATTCGTATATCAACGAGTTAGAAGTTTATCTAGTACAACTTGGTGACGATGAACGAAAAGATGTCATTGAATTTTATCGGGAATTCATTATAGACGCTGACTTGAATACATCAGATAAGATCATCAATGAATTGGGTACACCCAAGCATTTGGCTAGAAAGGTACTAACTGATTATTCGATAAAGATGTCTGAAGAAGACTATCAGAGTGTTGACGACGGTAACATTCCCACTGAACAAAAAGCTAAGAGAAATGTTCGGATGATTTGGCTGATCATCCTAGGACTGTTTGCGACACCAGTCGCTATTCCCGTAGCCCTGATACTGATCTTATTGTTAGCCTGTGCAGTTGGTGTGGCAATTCTTGCAGTGTTAACCTTTGTGTTCTTAGTAGCACTGTCAGTTATCATAGGTGTCGGAGCTATTTTTATGGGATTGGCAGTCGTTACCCAATCATTAGCTACGATGCTATTCTATGTCGGAGCAGGATTGATCATCTTAGGGATAGACTTCTTCCTGATTCCAGTTATCATTGCGTTGTTCAAGTGGTTCTTCCAAGTTATCGTTGTTTTCTTCCGTTGGGTCGGTAAAAAACTCCTACATGGTAGAAATATACCTAGTAAAGGGGGACAAGAATAATGCGTAAGTATTTTGTAACGGGATTTTATCTGATCATCATCGGGCTCCTTCTACTCGGTGGCGGTTTTGCGATGGGAGCAGAAAAAACAGTTCTCTGGGATCATGGATTCAAAATTTCTAAGCGAGTAGATAAGACTGAGAGTGTTGACAAGTTTGACAGTATCAAAATAGACAGCAATACTTATACGGTCAATATCGAAACTGGTGATAGATATAAGGTACACGTAGTCGGTGATGGATTACGTGACAGCAAGTATTATGTTTCTGATGGGACTTTGCACATCTCTAACCCTAATTATGACAAGTACAGTGATATCGTAGGATCAGCCAACAATCCGAGCATCACAGTTACTGTTCCTGCAGGTGCGACGATCGACAATCTAGACATGTACATGAACAGATTAGGTGCCAATTTTGACGGTCTAAAAATCAATCATTTACGATTAGCCAATGGTGCCGATGGCTCGATACTCTTCAGAAACTGTGAAATAAAGAATGCCAAAGTTAATCAGATCGATTCTAGCTATATTGAATTCCAGCAGTCTGAAATCAGTAACTTAGATTTAAAAGATTCCGATGATATGAATTTCAGCTTTGTAGAATCAACGATCAAGAATTCGACAGTTGATGCTATCAATATGGAGATGTATTTTGAAAAAGGGGTCATTGAGAATCTGAATATGAAAACCAAAATCGGTCATTCAGAAATCAATAATTCCACTCTGCGAGGGAAGAATTTCTTCGATATAAAGAATGGTAGTTTCTCAACTAAATCTGTTGATACTGAAGGCTTAGATCTCTCGACCGTCAACGGTCAAGTTACTTACTACGGCCAAAGTGAAGGTAAGAATTACCAAAACGATCCTGATGCTGAAAATCTACTGAAGGTCCAGACTACAAATGGTTCGATCGACGTAGGTAGTAACGAGTAAAAACTCACTAGTGATATGTTATAATATTCGTTACTGTGAGGGATTGGAATGAATAATAATAATCGTGTTACCTCCTTAGAAATTAGAAGGATGGCACACAAGACATTTTTCAAGGATATCAAAGGTAGTATCGCATTAAATATTTTTCCTATTTTGATGCGTTTAGTAGCAATGTACTTCGGAACACAAATCTATAATTCGTGGCTGGCACAATTAGGTGTAAGTATGGGTAATCCTGAACAAGCTAGCAAGCGACTATCCGAGATCACGCAAGAGATAGCGACTGATCCCGGTTTGGCAGCTAAGTATACTCTGAGTTTGACTCCAGGCAGTAATGTCGTCGTCTATGCTTTCTTGTTCTTCTTCGTTTTGATCTGTGCAGGTGTAGGCTATGCGTTGGTCGATAAAATGCGCAATCCGGAGTATGATCTCAATGCTTTTAGAGATAGTTTACAAGTCTTCAGTAACAAGTACTTCTTCCCAGTGCTCTTCATTGCAGCTCTGTTAGGGATTTTTGTTGAAGCAGGTCTAGCCTTTTACTTGATTCCAGGTATCTGGTTCTTCCTGATGTTTAGTCAGAGTTTTTATGTTTTCAAGGACGACGTCGATAAGACCAATAAGTGGTCGCTCGGAATGGCATTTTCAAGTTTTAGTAAGAGTGCACGTGTGATCCGTGGTCACAAGACGACGCTGTTGTTCATCTGTATCGAGTTCTTCCTCTGGGAAATCCTCAATCTGATGACACATGAGATTTTGTCGATCTGGCTACATCCATACGAACAATTAACATTGGCAGCGTTCTATACTAAGATTTCAGAATTAGATAAAGCCAAAAGTAAAGAAGCAGCAGCTTAGTGAATTTCACTAAGCTGTTTTTATTTTATTTATTTTTTGGTAAGCGGTATCATAAATTAGTACCAAAAAATGGAGGTAAGAAGATTGTCAAAATACAGTGAGAGATTAGATTCTATTCATACAAATTATGGATTAATTACTAATTTATCAGGCGAACCCGGTAAGGACTTCATGAGCTTGCACGCTTCTGCACTAAAGGACGGGGCATTGTCACACAAAGCAAAAGAATTGATGAGCTTGTGTGTTGCTATTTCTATCCGATGTGAGGGATGTATCCTAGACCATTTGAATAACGCTATCGAAGCTGGTGCAACTAAGGAAGAGATCGTAGAAACTGTCAACACAGCCTTAGTTATGAGTGGCGGACCAGCTTATGTCTATGGTGGTACGGCACTAGAAGCCATGAATGAATTGTTCGATAAGAAAAAAGAAGATGCGGAATAATGTCTGAGGATGTTTTAGCGGAGATACAAAAGATCAGTGCTGAATGGAAGCACAATGATGATCTTCGTGATTCAGGTTTGCCAACTGCTCCAGAGGATGTCATTAGATATGACGATTTAAGTTATGGGCCATATGGTGATGAAAATCTCTTAGATGTCTACGTTCCTAAAAATGTTCAGGGCAAGGTTCCAGTCATTATTAGTTGTCACGGTGGCGGCTTCTTTTATGGGACCAAGGAGACGTATCAGGCTTACGGGATTTATTGGGCCCAACAAGGTTTTGCCTTTGTGAATTTCAATTACCGTTTAGCTCCAAAAACGGCTTTTCCTGGTGCGTTGATCGATACCGACGCGGTGATTCATTGGGTCGCTACTAACGGTGCTAGATATAATTTGGATTTAGACAAGGTGATTTTGATCGGTGACAGTGCTGGTGGTACCTTGGCATTTCAATACATCACTGCCTATACACAGGACAAGTATCGTTCCTTATTTGGATTCCAAAAACCAGAACTGAATATCGTTGGCGTATTGATGAACTGCGGTGCTTATTTCTTAGATCACAGTGGACATATGAGTGGAGGTATGTCTGCTTACTTCACGACCGAGGTACAACGCAAGATGCAGTCAGAATTGTCACCAGAAAACTATATTGATGAGACAGTTCCTCCATTATCGATCGTGACAGCCAATCGTGATTTTTTACATGATCAAGGTGTCAGGATGGATCAATTTTTGACCGATCATAAGATCGCACACGAATTTCATAGCTATGGTGATGATGAGAATATTCGGACGCATAATTTTGAATTGAACGTTCGGGATAAAGTGGCGATCGCCTGTAATACTGATGAAAAAGCATTTTTTCACGAAGTTATCAAATAAAAGGGCAATATAAAAAGGCAACCGTGATGGTTGCCTTTTAGCGTTCTTCGACGAAAATGTAATCAATGGCTTTTGCGCCAATGGTCAATTTTGAACCGTCTTTCTTTTCGACGACTAGTGAGTTATCGAATTTTTCATGTTTGATGATCTTAATGATATCGTCGATCTTCATATTTAGACTACTGAAGTACTGTAGGAAATCGTAGTTGTCAGAGATGCGGACGATTTGGACGGTATCACCATCAGGAATCATACTCAAGAGCTTGTCGTCAGCGTCAGTCTCACCCTGACCGTTGCCGGGGATGATACCACCGTGTGGGCAACGTTGAGGATGACCGAGGAAGTCGTTCAGATGATCCATCAAGTCCTTATCTGACGAATGCTCCAAAGCATCAGCGTGATTGTGAACGTTGTCAACTGGGTAATTGAGACATTGATTGAGGAACACTTCCCATAGTCGATGAGTTTTGACTAGTTTTTCTGATACGTGATTACCCTTAGGTGTAAGAGTGATCTTGTTGTAAGGAGAATGCGTCAAGTAGCCCTCTGAGGCTAGAGAGTTCAGCATTTCGGTTACGGATGGTGCACTGACATTCATGATTTCTGCGATACGCTTATTAGTGATTTTAGTGAAGTCATAGTTCAGTTCGTAGATAGTCTTAAGATAATTTTCTTTGTTAGGAGACAATATTTTGACCTTTCGTTTCAACTAAAAAATATTATTTATTATATTAACATTATAACGCATTTGATTAAAGTTTGAGGACCAATAATGTTAAAATATGTAGTATAGATAAGTGTGAGAGGGAGTATGTGTATGAATTATTCCAAACGACGTTTTGATTGGTTTGGTTTTATTATTGGGTTGATTTCGCTTTATGCAGGTTATTTAGTGTTGTGGTACCCGCTGAATAGTCTATCGACCGTGGCAACGATTTTTGGAGTCTTTGTTATCCTACGTGGAGTTTATCAGTTGTGGTTTGGCTCACAAATGACCAAGTTCTTAGGAGTTCGTAGTGGCTGGACGATTCTTTCATCTATATTAAATATTATTATTGGTATTATTTTTATCGCCAACTTAAAAGTCGGCGTGATGACGATTGTTTATATGTTCGCGATTTGGTTTTTGTTAGATGCAATATTCCAACTGATAACTTCTCGTTTTTATCATTTTTTTGGTAAGAAGTATTATTTATTAATTGTTATTTTAGCACTGCTTAACTTAGTTTTTGCGATCGTATTGTTATTCAACCCAGTCCTTGCTGGAGGAGTTATTGTTTTCTTATTAGCATTCTTCTTCTTTGCAACAGGAGTTGCTGAAATAATCGAAGCATTTTAATTTATATATTTCATCTCTATTGTACATTTGGTAGAATAGTAGATGAAATTGCCGTCTTAGCTCAGTTAGGTAGAGCATCACCATGGTAAGGTGGGGGTCGTCGGTTCAAGTCCGATAGACGGCTTATCGAGCGTTTCACAGAGTTTCAAGAATAATCATAAAAGGTCTCTAGGTACTGGTATAACAGTATTTAGGGGCCCTTTTCATTTTCTCAAAAATATCAGAATTTCATATAAATGCAAAGCCATTTGCATTTGGTTTGCATCTTGCCTAATTTTTGATGATCTAAAAAAGTACCCGTGCAAAATAGTACCTCGAAAATGCTGGTTTAATAGGTTCTTTGCACGTACGGCTGTTGACTCAAAATAGGCACAAAAAATGTACCCTACTTATCAAATAGGGTACGAAGTTGGCTATTCTCTTTATCATTTAATGCACTCATCAAGTGAGAATATATTTTTAACGTAGTAGCTGGATCAGCATGACCGATCCGATGAGATATAAACACAATGTCATATCCGTTGGCGATTAAATAAGAAACATGGGTATGCCGTAGATCATGAACAGATACTTGTTTCTTAGCTTTAATTTCGTTGAGCATATCTGTCAGCATTTCATTAACTGATTTATTGCTAGGATTTTCTAATCGCTGATTTCTAAATACAAAGTTATGCACATTTTCTTTCTTATTAGCTTTGTAATATGCTTCTTGAACGTCTTTAAGCTGCTGCAACAAGCTGGTTAATTTCGGACTAATAGCGATTGTTCGATATGATGAATTATTTTTAAGTGGACCAAGCTCACGAGGATTTATCTTATAGGCTTTTCGGAAGCTTATAAGGTTATCTTTAAAATTGATGTCCTCCCAAGATAGGCCACTAGCTTCTTCATAACGAGCACCAGTCTGGCAAATGAAAAATATAATAAGTGGGGAAGTGTTTGAGAACGAATAACGGGCGATAGAGTAGTTCATCAACTTTTCAAAGTCATCAAGTTCTAAGAACTTTGCATCTGGCTCTTTGGCTTCCTTTCCATAAGTTATTTTTGCTTTTCTAGTGAAGTCTGTATGTATTATCTGCTCATCGATTGCATCTAAGCACATAGCTCTAATATACGAATTTAGACGTGACACAGTTTCCTTTGAGTAATCTTGACCATACTTATTCAGAAATTCCTGATACATCGGTTTAGTTATGTCAGTTAGTAGAATATCACCAAAGTGATCTTTTATAACTTTTCCATATCGTTTGTATCTTAATACACCGTCATGAGTAATGTTCAATATTCGGTATGTTTTTATCCACCACATATAGTAATCGTAGAAACCGGTATTTAATTTAGATAGATCAGTTGTACTTTTTTCAATTTCAATCTTTCGAGACCATTCAACCGCTTCATTTTTTGTTTTGAAAGATAGTGATTTTGTTTTATTTTTACCAGCCGGATTTTTATATGAAACTCTAGCTTGCCAATTGCCGGTATCTTGTTTTTTAATTGATGCCATAACTGATACTTCCTTTAAATTTATAGTATATAAACTTACATTTTGTTATCAAATATAAGCCTTATAGGGGCACATATGTTCTCTTGATGTTAAAAATAAAAAGCCAATTAAGGCTTAATATTTGTCATCATTATTCCAAGCCTGATTGACTTTCACCACTTACAGCACCGTTTGTAATGGTAACGGTAGCGTTTGAACCGAGACTACCTTTAAGGCCTGATGTATAGGTAAGAATCGTAACTGTAGTACCTGCAATTGTAGATGTGTTAATACCATTTGGATCACCGAGCGTTTTTTTAACATCATCTTCAGATTGTCCGTTTTGTACTTTACCAAAACTATCTAATGTAATTTTATTTTTTCTATTTACTTTTAGTCCGTTAATATGTTTGCTAATAGCATGCCCATTTGAGAATCCAACGGCTAATGAATTACCTAAACCTTTTGACCAAGTATTTAAGTCAACTGTTTGTGTTTGAACAGTGCTTGTTGATGTGGAGGAAGGTTTCCCTAATTCCTTTTTTAAATCATCAAGAGATGTACCATTATTTTCGTCAAGATTAATCTTGTTAAATTGGTCCATCGTAATTCCAGCTTCCTTTTTGGCTGATGAGTTTGAATTGTTAGAACTACTTGTTGAACTTCCACTTGAGCACCCTACTGCTGTTGTAGCTAGTAAAATCGTTACTAGTCCTAAAACCACACTTCTTTTCTTCATCATAAATATCTCCCTATAACATATTAATCAGCTTTTAATGTCGTCCGTATCTGGACAAAAATTAGTTTCCTAAAAATGGTAATCCATAATTGTATCTTAAATCTTTATAAGTATCAGGTAAATGGCCGTTCTCTTCTATATAGAGATTAGTTACGACTGCCACAGCAAATGCATCCGCTTCACGTTCAGTTCTGCGTTCATGTACTTTATTTGATATGTAGTAGGCTGCTAAGCCTTTATGTTCAAGAACATGTCCAATTTCATGTGCCAAAACAAAATAACGTTGATTTGAATATTTGATATTATTTGACATCATTATTACTGGCTCATCAAAAAAATAGACCGTTTTTGCCAATGGCTTTGGTAACAGTTCTTTCCATTGAATATCTAAATTTAACTTGTCTGCCCAAACGAACGGGTCAAAAGTACCGTAGCGTTTTCCAATGGCAAAGACAAGTTTATTTAAGTCGCTTGTTTTCCCCATTTTCTTTCGCTTCCCTCATACGAATTTTCTTTAGTTTATCCCAAAAAATTTGAGTCATGGCAATCTCAACCTTTTCTTTTTCTTCTCTAGTAAGGTCTTCACCATCAAAAGTCATTCCACCTTCAGAATTTTCATCGATGAAATTTCTAAGCTCAAGGGTATCTTTTTGTGTTGCCCATTCGGGAGTCTGATTACGTCCGTAAAGATAATCGACAGTGACATTAAAGAGGTTAGCAAGTCTAATGGTAGAGTCTTGATCAGGTTCCGACTTCCCATACTCCCAATTAGCATAAGTCTGCATGTTTTTTAGTCCTATGTGATTAGCCACGTACGTCTTACTCCAATCATGGCTTTCTCTTAGATTGACCAGTCTTTTAGAAAATTCACTCACAGTTATCAGCTCCTATACTCACAGTATACTGTTGTTAAATAAAATGTTTAGTATTTTAAATAAAATATTTAACAAAAACTATTGACTTAAATAAAATATTTAGTTATTATATATTCATAAAGTTAAACAAAATATTTAACAAGAAAGGAAGTAAATAATATTGTCAAACTTTAAACTGGCACCTGATGCCTATGAAATTCTTAGAAAAGAAAGAAAAAATGCTGGCATGACACAAGTTGCACTAGCTAAAAAGATGGGATTTAAAACATCTCAGCAAATTTGGAACTTAGAAAATGAAAAAAATCGTTTAACTTTAGAAATTGCAATTAAAGCAGCTAATGCGTTAGGTTTACCACTGGATATTTTTTTATGCCAAAAAGTTAAATAAAATATTTAACTAATAATTTTAATTAAATTATATAAAAATACAGCCTGTCAAAGTTAGATATTTTTGACAGTTTAAGGAGGTGAGATTTATGAACAAAGACAAATTGAAACAAATTGCAGAAATCACTCAGGGGCTTGCATTCAGGGATTGGATACAGATAAAAGATCAAATTGATTATATCTATTCAAAAAAAGCCGCCAAGAATACTCTTGACGACAAAGATGAAACATTCAGAATTTTAAAAGCAAATATCATTCTCCCAAAATCTGAATTTGCGAAGGGAAAACACGATAAGTAGTTCCTTTGTAGGAGAGCATTACATAAGGCTATTGATACAAAGTGTTTTCATCGGTTTGAGCTCTTGGATACCACATGTCGGCGCCCTCTTCCCACCAAGTAGAAGGGTTCTGACGGTTGTTTCCAATAACGCAATCTGGGTCACTACTTAAGTCAGTCCACACACCAAGCAAATTAGCATAAACGCGTGTCATATATTTCACCACCTTTCAAATTAATTATAAATGAAAGGTCCATAAGGAGGTGATAGAAATTGAACAATGTAAATATTTTTAGAGAGCTTGAGGATTTACGTTATCGAAAAAATATAAGTCAAAGAAAAATAGCAATTCTATGTGATGTCAAACCACAATCTGCACAAGAATGGTTCACTAAAAATTTTGTTGATGACAAATACTTATGGATTATAGCTAATTCAGAGTATAGCGATGATCGTTTCATACTTGCACTTCTATGTTATGAGCTGAGATTGCCGAGTCAGTATTTAAATACACTGCGCAAAACTAACGAAGATAACTTGTCAATGCTGCTAGGTGCTCAGCGAGAAGACACTGAAAGTGACACGGCGATATTAGATTTAATAGGACAACTGATCTTGCCAAAACCAGATTTAAAGTTTGTTGGGCCAAATGCCCTAGAGATGATTGATACAGGCTTGAAGATGATTCTAGCGGGTACGGGAGTACTTAAGAGTTTAAATATTCCAGTTATCACAGCTTTATTGGAAAGGAGTGAAGAATATGCAAGAGCCTAAAACTATCTCAATGGATGCAGGAAATGGGATTGAAAATTATGTATTAATTCCTAAGCAGCAATGGGAAAAGGAACACCTGCAAAAGGTTACGGAAGATAAAGAGATTAAGTTAAGACCTTGGGCACACGAAATAACCGGTATCAAGTCGTATAACAAGTTGATTCCTTTATTGAATCATTACCGCAAAGATTTAGATATTAATAATGGTGGATGTGTTTATTTTCCTAATAAGCCGGGAGTTCCATATAAGTTTGTTGCAGGAGAGTTTAAGGATTTCGTCATTCGGCATAAAAGAGTTTTTACAAAAGCAAAAATTTAAGGAGGATTCAAATATGTTTGAACTAATTGATCCAGAAGCGTTCAGAGAAGAATGCAGACAAGAAAGTATTCTAGGCCGTCAGCAACGTGAGCTATCTAAGTTGCCACTAGAAATTAAATTGGCTATCCGTCAGGGATATCGTTCAATTCAAAAATCTTACATGATTCCAATTTCTAACAGTGATTTAGATAAATTAGAAGATATGGGAATTACTACTGAATTGAATTATGACGATGATTATTCACCGCGGATTAGCTACACATTCCGCTTTAGTGAGCTGGTTTCAAGATGAGTTATCTAATAGTAATTGGGGTCTCACTCATAATTGGCTACTTGATCGCAACTTTCGGTGGCGTGCTTGAGCTTTTCGATGTTAACGAAAGGTGGGTGAGAAAGCAGCATGAAATTCTTAAAGATATTATCAATTCATTTTTCAACTAAGAATTACGTGACCGATACGTATACTGATTGGACTCCTGAGGTCATAAAAAAAGACCTGCTATCCATCAAATAGCAGGTCGAGATATTTACAAAAAATTTTTATACCTAAATTATATCACGTTAAGAGGTTTTTGAAATGGATGATTTTAATTATGATAATTGGCTATCTGATGAAGATGGTGAAATTAATAAATATTCGTACCTTGAAAACAATGAAGATGAACTAATTAAAGAAGATTTATCGGAGGAATACTAGAAATGACAAATGAAGTCCAAAAAAACAATGAAAAAATGGAAGTTACTTATAAGGTTAATGGTGAGCCGATAAGATTGACGGCTAACATGGTTCAAAGCTTTCTAGCAAATGGAAACTCAAGAATTACTCAACAAGAAACAATGATGTTTCTATCTCTTTGCAAGTATCAAAAGCTAAATCCATTCACTAAAGACGCGTACATTATCAAGTTTGGTAGTAGCCCAGCTCAAATTATCGTATCCAAAGAAGCATTTATGAAGCGTGCAGAGGCAAATCCAAATTTTGATGGGCTTAAGGCCGGCTGTATTGCTACGAATGTAGATAGCATTGATCCACGATACACAGAAGGAGCATTTATTCTACCTGATGAAACTTTATTAGGTGGATGGGCAGAAATATACCGGAAGGATAGAAAGATTCCTACAAGAGTGGAAATATCACTAAGCGAGTTTCAAAAAATGAAAAACGGCCATCCATCATCAACATGGGCTTCAATGCCAGCAACAATGATCCGTAAAACAGCGATTGTTAATGCTTTGCGTGAGGCATTTCCTAATGACTTAGGAGCAATGCAAACCGAAGACGATAAAGAGGTAGAGGATGAAACACCAAAGGCCGTTAATAAAGTACCTCAACAACCTACACCAGCTACAAATATCAACGAGTTAACGGGCAGTAAGCAGGAAGCTCATGAGCCAGTTAAGGAACCTGCTAAAGAGCCAGCAAAGAAAACCGTTAAAGTTAAGAAGCCCATCAAAGATGTGACTCCTAAACCTCAACCGATTCCACAAGATGAATTACCTAAAACAAGTAAAAGTATTAGTGCTGATGAGGCTAAGAAGGCTTATGAGGAAATCAAGAATGGGGGTATAGACGACGATGCTGAAACAGAAAAGCAACCAGAACAAACAGAGGCAGACGGACAAACAGGCCTATTTGACGGAGAGTAATTACTACGACACTGAAACGGACAAAGTATTTCAATCACCAACGTTTTTCAAAAAATTTATAGCTTGCGAAGCTGAAACGATGGCAGAAATTAATGGGACTTGGAAGCCTGACTTTCATGAGGCTTTATTGATGGGTAACTACTTGCATAGTTACTTTGAGAGTCCTGAAGCACATCAGAAGTTCATTGAAGAAAATAAATGGGAAATTTTTGGCAAAAAGAGAGCTACTAAAGCGGACAAAGCAGCCGGTTTAGATGTAAATGGTCAAGTTTTAACCAACAAAATGCTTGCTGCTTATACGCAAGCTGATGAAATGATTCGGACACTTGATACAGACGAGAACTTTAAAGATTTATACCAAGGAACCAAAGAAACAATCGTAACAGGTCAAATTGATGGTGTTCCTTGGAAAGGTAAAATTGATTGTTTGAACCTAGATAGAGGCTACTTCATTGATTTAAAGACTACTCAAGACATTCATAAGAGATATTGGAATGCTAAAGATCGTGAGTGGGAGTCATTCATATCACATTGGAATTATCAACTTCAAATGTATGTATATCAACAGCTTATCTATCAAACGTTCGGAGTCATGTGTGAGCCTTATATCGTGGCCGTATCAAAAGAAAAGATACCAGGTAAAGCTATCGTATCAATTTCAGAATATCGAATGATTGAAGCCGAAAACCAATTATATGAATTACAAGATCATATTGAAAAAGTTAAAAAGGGTCTGGTTGAGCCTAAGCGTTGTGGATTCTGTGACTACTGTAAATCAACCGCAAAACTATCCAATATCGTGGATATGGACGATTTAATAAGTTAGGAGGTGACTTTATGAATTACCTAAAACAGTTACAGGCGTTTAGAGATTATCAAATGTTTGAAACCGAGTTATCCAGTGGGCAAATTGCTTTATACTACGCACTTTTGCAGATAAACAATAAATGTTCATGGATAGAATGGTTTACTGCTGCTAATCAAACGCTTGAAACACTTTCGGGATTGAGCCGGTCAGGTATCAATAAGAACAGGAATGTTCTTAAACAACTTGGACTAGTCGATTTTGAGAGTAATGGCAATCGTAAAGCCACGTCTTATAAGATATGTGTACTTTATAACGAAGATAGTACACATAATAGTGAACATAGGAGTACACATAACAGTACACATAACAGTACACATAAGGGTACACATAACAGTAGCACATTAATTAAACAAGACAGAAACATAAACAAAACTAATAAAGATAGTCACGACTCGACACCCGCAAAGCGTGTTTACGAGCCGGACGACCTTAACTTGAAACTAGCCAATTACTTGCTAACTAAGATCCGTGAACGTAACTCTAGTATCTATCCGACTGATTCTAAGAACCCACCTGATACACAGAAATGGGCTAATGACATCAGACTAATGCACGAACGTGATGCACGTTCTTACGACGATATCAAGCGAATTATTGAATGGTGTCAACAAGACAGTTTCTGGCAGAACAATATCTTATCTGCTTCAAAACTTAGAAAGCAGTTTGGCAAGTTGATAGATAAAGCAGACGCACCAAATAATTTTAATGGCAACAAGGGTGGTAGAAAACCACTCTATGACTTGCCGTACTAGGGGGTAGCTATGGAATCAATGTTTGGATTGGATAAAGTTTCCCGTGAAATAGCCTTAAAACACGGTGTTGACTATTTAGGAATTGACTTCAAAAAAGTTATTTCTGAGCGTGATAAACGAGAACAGCAACGATCTATCGAATTCACTAAAAAAAATATCCAAGTTAAGCGTGAGGGAATATTTAGAAGCTCTTTAGTGAGTGATTTCAGCGACCTACAATACAATTTTGCAGATTTTAGGACTGATACACCTAATCAAGCAAGTGAGCTTAAACAGGCTAAGAATATTGCTAATAGGATCTATGTCGGTGAAACGGGCAACTTTCTTTTCACTGGTGAGCCAGGACTTGGTAAATCTATGTTAGCTATTATCATTTTGAATGGTTTGAACAGTCAAGATACCTCACTATCATGTTATTTCTTGAGTTTTGCAATGTTCGTCAATAATTCTCAAATGGCATTTAAGGACGAGTTTTTAAAACGTGATAACTACAAGGTGGAAGAGTGTGTTAAGAACTGTGACGTGCTTGTTATTGACGACTTGGGCAGTGAATCATCGCTAAGATCCGAAACGAACGAAGCAACTAACTATGCTCAGCGAATACTTTTTAGGTTTGCTGATTATCGAAAAAATAAAACAAATATTATAACTACGAACAATACAGGACGTGAGCTACAGCAATTATACGATCCAAAAATTATTAGTCGCTTAATGACAAAAAAAGCCGCTAACACAATCAGGTTTAGCGGTAACGATATGAGAAATAATTAGGAGATATTAAAATGCTAAAACAAAAAAATATGGAATTAACACCGGAGCTAAAAATGCTTCTGCTTCCCACAAGTCGAAGCTATTCACGTGACAGCATCGATAACTTGAATCAAACATTGATTGTTGCCAGTGATGTTGTTGAATCAGCTTATAGCCAATTATATGGCACTCTTGAGAATCTAACAGCCTTAGACGATGAATGCTCAATTTATCAAGGCGATATAAAACTTAATAAAGATATCATTTTAGCTGCTTCGTTGATTAATCATATTCAAAGAAGTATTGATAAAAAGCTTGTTGATGCTAATCCACATATTTTGGACGTGCAACTTGACTAATCAACTGAAATTAGTGATTGACGGTGAACCAGTACCTGCCTCACGTCCTCGTTTTAGCTCATTTGGTGGCAAAAAGAGAGCATATACAGATAAAAAATATCGGATTTACAAAAATGAAATCAAAGTATTGTACTGGGATAAGTACCATAACAAACAGCTTTTTAAAAAAGGTGCTCCTCTCGTTGCACACATACGTTTTTACAGAAGAATCCAAAAAGGATTATCCAAAGCAGAGTATAAGAGACGTGCTAACCATGAGGTAAAGCCGACTGTGAAGCCCGACTTGGATAACTATGAGAAAGCTGTTTTTGATGGATTAGCAAAGGCCTGGTTTGATGACGGGCAAATTTGGAAACATGATACTGAAAAAAATTATGATGAGCACCCACGTACTGAAATACTAATCGAGGAGTGGAAAAAATGAATAACTTACAGGAATTTAATTTTAAAGGAAACAATGTACGAACAATTTTGCTTGATGGAGAACCAAGTTTTATCGGAATTGATATTACTAAAGCACTCGGATATTCAAATGGTAGAGATGCACTAAAACGTCATGTTGATGATGGAGATAAAAATACCGTCGTGATACCCGACGGTACCTCTGGAAATCCTTATAAAACAGTCATTAACGAGTCTGGATTATATAGTTTAATTCTTTCTAGTAAATTACCAGCTTCAAAAGAATTCAAGCATTGGGTTACATCAGAAGTTCTACCGTCAATACGTAAGCACGGGGCTTACATGACTGATCAGAAAGCCTATGACATAACTCATAATCCTGATTCACTTGCTGATCTATTAATGCAAGCAGGCGAACAGCTCAAGCAGAAAGATATTCGAATTTCAGAATTGACCCCAAAAGCACAATTTGCTGATCAGATTTCAAAAAGTGATGACACCATTCTGATTAGGGATTTAGCAAAATTACTTTTCAAGAATGGTATCGCTATTGGTCAAAAAGAACTGTTTAGATGGCTAGTTGAAAAAGGTTATTTGATTAAGCAGCACAACGGTTATACGCCAACTCAAAAAGCCGTTAATTTAGGAGTATTCGAGGTTAGAGAAACGCCAGTGATCCATCGATACACAAACCCAACAGTTAGTTTTACAACGCTTGTTACGACTAAGGGACAAAAATACTTTATTAAGAAGTTCTTAGATGTTAATCAGGAGGTTCAAGCATGATTAACACCGTAGCGTTAACAGGACGCCTGACACGTGATCCAGAACTTAGATACACATCAAGCAATAAACCGGTAGCAAGCTTCAAGCTGGCAGTTAACAGGCAATACACCAACTCAAACGGTGAACGAGAAGCCGACTTTATTGATTGTGTTATCTGGCGTGGTGCTGAGGCATTAGCCAACAACACGAGTAAAGGTTCATTGATTGGCGTTGAGGGACGTTTACAAACACGTTCTTATGAGAATCGGCAGGGTACACGTGTATTTGTGACTGAGGTTGTATGCAGCAGTTTTTCATTTTTGGAGTCTAAGTCAGAGAACCAGCAGAAAAATAACACTGATACCAACAGTTCCAGAAATAAACCAGCAGAAAAGTCGAAAACACCTACAGCAAATAAGAATGCCGATCCATTTGCTGATAACAGTAAACCAATAGATATTTCGGATGACGATTTGCCATTCTAATTAGGAGTAAGACATGAATAAATGTGAGTTATTTAATGACAATTTCCAGAATTATAAAAGGTATGGAATTCCAAAAGCTCAATTAGTGATCGCGGATATTCCATATAATCTTGCTAATAACGCTTATGCATCCAACCCCGTGTGGTATGTCGATGGCGATAACAAGAATGGTGAAAGTGATAAGGCGAACGCTACATTCTTTGATACAGACGTTAATTTCAATATAGCCGAGTTCTTTCATTTCTGTAGCCATATGTTAGTCAAAGAGCCGAAACAGTCAGGAAAGGCTCCGGCAATGATTGTATTCTGTTCCTTTCAACAACAAGAAATGGTTATCAAATATGCAAAAAGATATGGATTTGAACATTATATTCCGATCACATTCGTTAAGAAGACATCAGCACAAGTGTTGAAAGCTAACATGCGGATAGTAGGTGCATCAGAGTATGCGCTTGTCTTATATAGGGATAAGTTACCAAAATTTAATAACGATGGGTTGATGGTCAAGAATTGGTTCGAATGGGAAGTCGATAATAGTTATCCCAAGATACACCCGACACAAAAGCCCATTCCAGTTTTGAAAAGATTGATCAGAATATTTACAGATAAAAATGATGTCGTGATTGATCCTGTTGCTGGTAGTGGATCAACGTTATTGGCTGCTGCCGAACTGGAACGGGAATCATTTGGATTTGAGATAAATAAGAAGACGTGTAGGGAAGCAAATGAAAAAATGCTAAAGAACATATCATTGTCCTTACTTTGATGGGAGGGATTCCGATGAATTACAAACAGATTTACACGGCTAAAATAGATGATCTGTTTAAGGATCAATGCTATTCGATTATTAAAATGGTCGTCTATATTCACAAACACTATGACAAGATGCCCGATGACTTTAGAGAGGCATCGAGAGAATTAAAAGATTGCGATAAAAATGAAATTATCTCAAGAGCATATATCAATCACGAATTTGAGAAACATGCTTGATTTTAGGAGGGTAACAATGACAGTTAGAGAATTGAAAGACTATACAACTAAGGAACAAGAAGAACTTGAAATAATTGGAGCGTTAGTTCCAGTTACCGACTTCTTAGATTCAACATTTAACGATAGATATCCAAACTTATCCAAGAAAATTAGGGACGCACGGCCAAATGGAGAAAAACAAATATTGTATGATCTTGCTGATTATTTGAGAGGTTATGCAGAATTTCCTGAAAGAAAGTATTACGTGCAATTAATTAATCAAAAAAACGGATTTCTTAATAAATATATTGATTCAGACATATGTACCGTATCTGGTATTGATACCGAATTTAATCTGTTTCAAACTCAATTTACTATGGACGAAATTAAAGATATTGATAAAAGATACGTGCCATTCGCTGTGCCTGCTGATGAGGTAGATATAGATGAATAAACAAAAAGTATTAGACAAATTAGATGAGATTCATGACGTATATGAAGCAGCATACGATCCATCATCTTGGCCAAGTATTGAAGACCTCATCAATTCGATATCAGATATCAATGACATCGCTAAGGATATTCAAAAAGAGGTTAATTCAAAAGTTAAGATGCCTAAGGTGTTTGATGACTGGTATAAAGATGTAATTGAATCATATGGTGGACCAAACACTAGAAAAACTCTTGCCATAGCTTTTAATACTTTATTAACTGTAGATGCTAGTATCTATGACGAATCCGAATTAAGTCTAAAAGACTGGTTTGTAGAAAGTAATTCAATAGAGGATTTAGATAGAATTTCAAAATGTATTGATGCAATTAGATACGGTTACAAGGTGGAGAAATGACCGAAAAACAAGAAGTAATATTATATGCAATTAAAGACTTAATAATATTTGTATCTCTTACATTTGCAATGTTTTATGCAAGAGACTTAATGCAAACCGTCAAATGGGGATTCATGCTAGTAGCAATGACGATAATTAATAAAAAGTAAGGAGGTTAAAAATGATTAAAGAGCCTGATTATAGCGACATAGCTATTTAGATTATCGATAAATTGGAGGATAACGATGAAATATAAATTAAAACTAGATTACACGGAAGAAGAACTAAAGGAGTTAAGAAGACTCAGGAAAGATTACAAGAGTCCTATAAATGCAATACACCAGATAATCATAGTAGCAGGTTGTGATGATCCACTCAGAAACTTGCGGGCAAAATATTTTGCAATTGGACATGAAGACGAATTTAATTTTATGGCAGACATTAATAATGTGGTAATGGGAACTGCTATTTTTCCAGAGAAGAAATATGTTGTTCATGATAAAGTTACAGACCAGTGTATTTATTACAGTGTGAAAAAGTGTGGCTTATTCTGGAGGCAACTTGAAGTAGCGATACCATATAAAAATACCCAAAAGTGGTGGTTAGCAATTAACCCAGCTTATGAACCAATGTTAGAAATGGTAGAAGACTAATGAATGAAGCAAAAATGATAGGTCTTTCATAAAAAGAATTAAATAAAAAAGCCACCCACAAAGTGAGCAGCTAATTAATTGGTTCCAGCAAATCAATTATATCACAAAAGGGGATTGATCAGGATGGGACTACTACCAGAAATCAATGAGGAAGAAACAATCGAAAACGTTAGATATTATTTTGAACATGACTTTCCACGTTTGGTGGCACAGTCTCATATTAATTTGAATTATATTCAATCCCCAAGTTTTGACAGTATGGGAGGTGGAACGAGTGTAAGAAATAGCCAAGAAGATAAGATTGTCGGCAAGATTAGTGCTAAGGAATACGTTGCATTAACGATGAGGTTGATCAGCAACTTCCCAAGGGAATACAAAATCATCATTAAAAATGGGTTTATTAACCATCAGGATAATTACACATTGTGCGATGGCATTGGTTGCTCAACTACGAAGCTTAATGATCTGAAGAAGAAAGCTTTATTGTATTTTGCGGACGCATTCCAAGAGTTCGAAGACTTACATATTTATCCAGATAGTTTCAAAAAAGGTCAAATAGCGTTCAACTAGCGTTAATATCGCGAATCAAATCGCATAGATTGCGTATGAATTCCGTATGACTGGTGACGTATATTGGTATCGTACTAAAATTTTGAAAAAGGAGAAATACCTTTTTCAAGTGAAAATAAAAAATAGAAAAGAGGTTTGAACTCCAATCGAATGTGATTACAACCTCGGTTACTCTACCGAGTTATAAAAAGGAGCTTTTTACATTTTGATCCCCTTGATATACAAGAAACAAACAACGCTATATTGCTGCTGATGATAAAGGCAGCATGGTGGTATGGTAAAAGCTATGCCAGCAAAGACATTGAATCGCTTATGATAACGGCGATTCTATACGTGGGTGTTGGTCAAATATTAGATAAATATACAACAACTTTAGTCATGAAATTCCCTTCATAAATACACTCTACAAATTCATCTATCTAATATTGTAGGTTCGATTCCTACTACCCACATTTAAATACTAGTGGTGGTATCTCTACGGAGACCATTGCGGAGATCAGTCAATTATGACTGGTCTTTTTATTTTGGAGGAGAAAATATGACATTTAGTAAAGCATTTGAAGAAGTTAAACATGGCAAGGCAATGCGATTACCACAATGGAATAAGGATGTATCTATTAAGGCTCAGTATCCGGATGAGCACAGTAAAATGACAGCACCGTATTTATACGTTGAATCAAGATTTGGACGTGTCCCTTGGAAAGAAACGAATATTGAACTATTTAGCAACGATTGGGAAGTAGTTAATGATGGCTAAGATGATTCACACAAAGGCTGGTTACATGACTGCTCAAGAAGCCAAGATAATTGGCGACATTGCTAGAGATGAAAAGAAACAAAAAAAGAAGTACCTTAACAGACCAAAAACAGTTAGAAATTAAATAAATAATTTTAGAAGGAGGTAGGTGCCATGTAATGAAAAAATGGGAAGAAGCTGAAAAAGATTATTTAGCTGGAATGAAGTACAAGGATATTGCTACTAAGTATGATGTTTCGGTTAATACAGTTAAATCTTGGAAAAGTAGACATGGGTGGGCAAGAGGTGCACCAACTAAAAAAAGTGTGCACCCTAAATCCAAAAAGGTTGCACCAAAAATCGTTGATGAATTAGAGGCAAATGGTGAGCTTAATGATAAGCAAAAACTGTTCTGTTTGTACTATTTACAACGATTTAATGCAACTTGGGCATATCAGAAAGTTTATGAATGTACTTATGATGTTGCTAATGCTAGTGGTTCACGATTGTTAGTAAATGTTAGTATCCAGCAACAATTGGCTACTATTAAGAAACAGCTGCATTCAGAAACATATTTGACTATTGAAGATATTATTAGTGAATACAAGAAACAGGCATTTGCCAGTTTGGGTGATGTCCTAGATTACAAGGTTCATAAAGAGTTGGTTATGGATAATGAGGGCAATGTATTTTTAGATACCGAAGATAATCCGGTTGAAAAACATGTTGCTGATATATTCCTGAAGCCAAGTGATCAGATTGATTGGTCATTAGTACAAGAGTTACATCGAGGTAAAGATGGATTAGTGGTCAAACTTTATGATAAGCGAAAGGCATTAGATAGTTTAGCTAAGCTGATGGATACACGCAAAGATAAAAATGATAATAATGCTGTTCAAATTATAGATGACGTTGAGGGAGATGATGAAGATGGTCCAAAAGGTAACGTTGAAAAGTAAAATTGCACCATCGTTCAGACAACTTCATGTAGATATCAAGAATCGTAGACATTCAAATTATTGGCTTAAAGGTGGACGTGGTTCAACTAAATCTAGTTTCGTATCAATTGAAGTTGTGCTTGGAATCATGCGAGATCCAGAAGCTAACGCAGTTGTACTCAGAAAGGTTGCAAATACTTTGCGTGATTCAGTTTATGATCAGTATCTTTGGGCAATCGATGCTTTGGGAGTTGAAGAGTATTGGAAAGAGTCAGTTAGTCCTATGACGTTGACCTATATTCCTACAGGACAACAAATCCGATTTAAAGGTGCAGATAAGCCAAGAAAGATTAAATCGCAAAAGTTTAGACATGGTTATACAAAGTTTAAACATTATGAAGAAACTGATGAATTTAAAAATTGGGCTGAGATACGTTCAATGAATCAATCTCTAAATCGTGGTGGTAGTAATATCATTACTTTCTATTCGTACAATCCTCCTGCCAGCCTTAATAGTTGGGTTAATCAGACAACGGCTAAAGAAGGCACTCGTGATGATACTTTAGTTCACTCATCTGATTACTTGTCGGTTCCTAAAGAATGGCTAGGAAAAGAATTCTTGGCTGATGCCGAGCAATTGAAGAAGGATAATCCTAAGGCGTTTAATCACGAATACTTAGGTGAAATAACTGGTACTGGTGCAGAAGTTTTTAACAACATTACATTAAGAAAAATTACCAAAGAAGAATATCAACTATTCGATAATATAAAAAGAGGCCTCGATTTTGGTTTTGCTCATGATCCATTAGCATATGTCGAGACCTTTTTTGATGTCGCAAGACACCGACTATATATTTTTAATGAAATTTATCAGGTTGGGTTGAAGAATAGAAATGCTGTTGATTTGATTAAGAAACTTGATCCAGAAAATAAGCAGGTGATTGGTGATTCAGCGTCTCCTGGTACAATTGCTGAATACAGAGATATGGGATTGAACGTCTATGGTGCTATTAAGGGACCAGGTAGCCGTGATCAGGGCTATAAATGGTTACAGGATTTACGTGAGATAGTCATTGATTCTAAGAAATGCCCGAATGCAGCAAGAGAATTCAGCACTTATGAATTAGAAAGAGATTCAAATGGAAACTTTAAGGCTGGCTATCCTGATGGTAATGACCATGCTATGGATGCCACAAGATATTCACTTGAATCAACTATTAGGAAAGGAGGATTTAAACCTTGGAAGTCAAAGAGATGAAGAACTTATTACAATTGACCGATCCACGTAGAACCGAGTTTATCAGTAGTTTTCAAAAGTCTTTGAACTATTACTTTAATAAGAATGACATCACGAACCGTAATAATGGTGAGTCCAAGACGAATGACAATGGTAAAGACGAGCCACTGAGAAAGGCTGATAACCGTGTTAGTTCCAATTTTCATCAATTACTCGTTGATCAGGAGGCTGGCTACTTAGCAACTATTCCTCCTGCAATTGATGTTGAGAATGATACTCTGAATGAGAAAATTAAATCTACTTTAGGTGATAATTTTAATCTTAGACTGAATCAGCTAGTTGTGGATGCTGCCAATGCTGGCGTTGCATGGGTTCATTACTGGATCGATAAAGATAATCAATTCAGATATGGCATTGTTCCTCCAGGCCAAGTAATACCAATTTACTCAAATGATTTGGATAAGAAGTTATTGGCAGTTCGAAGAACATATCAAGAATTAAATCCAGATACTGGCAAGAATTATAGTGTGCATGAGTATTGGAATGATAAAACAGTAACAGTATTTAAATCGGAAACCTCTAATTATGATAATTTATTGCAAATGAATGATCGTTTTCCTATTTTTGATGCTAGTACAGGGGATGAATTAGGGAGTAGCAATGTTCTTGAACATCATTTTGGTAGAATTCCTTTTATATCGTTTCCTAAAAATAAGTATGAACGTCCTGATTTGTTTAAATACAAAGGATTAATTGATGTTTATGATAATGTTTACAATGGTTTTGTTAATGATGTTGATGATGTACAGCAAGTCATCCTTGTCCTTACCAACTATGGTGGAGAAGATATTAGTGAGCTGATGGATACCATGAAAGAATACAAAGCTATCAAACTTGATAACATTGGTACTGGTGATAAATCAGGACTGGACAAGTTAACGATAGATATTCCAACTGAAGCTAGGAATTCATTACTTGATATAACCAAGTCTGATTTATTTGTTGAAGCACAAGGAATTGATCCAACAGATTTTGCTACTAACAACGCAACTGGTACAGCTATTAAAATGTTATATAGTCACTTGGAACTCAAGGCCTCAATGACTGAATCATATTTTAGAGATAGCCTAAATGAGTTGGTTAGAGCAATTATGCAATGGTTAAATGTATCGGACTATGAGGGTCGAAAGATTAACCAAAAATGGACTCGAACAGCCATTCACAATAGTTTGGAAGATGCACAAGTTATTTCACAAGTTGCAAACTATTCATCTGATGAGTCTATTGCTAAGGCCAATCCAATCGTTGATGACTGGCAAGAGGAAATGAAGAATCGTCGTGATGATGAAGTTAATCGAGATGGCTATTCTAATCCTGACAATCTTAATAATCTAAATGGTAATGAAGATGACTAAGCTCAGTTATTGGGATAAACGTTATCTTAGGATTAAGGCCCGTGAACTTCAGAATACTGCCGATTATGAGAGTAATTTAAAATCGAGATTATCTGGTTTAGAGTACGAGTTAGAGCAAGAAGCTAATATCTGGTATTCAAAATATGCTGACAATCATGATATTAATCCAGACACTGCCAAAAAATTATTAAGTACTGTTGGCAGTACCAATTGGACCATGACTCTTGAAGAATTCAAACGTAAGGCTATTAAAGGTGGTTACACTAAAGAACTAGATTCAGAGTATTTTAAAAGTAGAATAGCTAGGCTGCAGGATTTAGAAGAGCAGCTTGAAGAAATTAGTAGTCGTTTTGCAAGTGATGAAACGGACAGTTTATCTAATAGGTTAACTGATCAGTTTCAAGATACTTACATGACGACTATTTTTAATACTCAGATTCAGCAAGCTAAATTAACCAGTGAGTTTGCTAGGTTTAATGAAGACCAGATTAAATATATTGTTAATCAGCCTTGGCACAAAGAAGATTTCTCTAAACGTGTTTGGAAAAATTATCATGAAGAACTTCCAAAACAATTAGTTGATGTGATGTTACGTGGAACGTTCATGGGTTATAGTCCTCAACGTATTACTAAGATGTTTCAGCAAAGATTTGAAGGTATTCGTAGACATCAAATACACCGCTTGGTTATTACCGAAATGGGACACATTGCTGAACAAGCTACTTCAAAGGCTTATGAAGAATCAGGTATTGAAGAGTATGAATATATGGCTACCTTGGAATCACATACTTGCGATGTGTGTGGTCACTTAGATGGCAAGATATTTAAGATGTCTGAAAAAAAGGAAGGTATTAACTATCCTTTGATTCATCCACATTGTCGATGTACAACCGTTCCACATATTGAAGGACTTCCTGATGTTAGAGAGCGTTGGATGCGTGATCCTGAAACTGGTAAAGGTAAGACTATTAAGAATATGAGCTTTGATGAATGGAAGCAAAAATACTGCTAGCCAGAAAAGAATACTAAGAAGTTAGTTAAAAATATGGTTATTGGTATCAATCCTTTGGATAAATCAAATTGACCTGAGCAAGTCGTAAAAGTGCTTATTTTTTATACCTCAAATGTGGCCGTTCCACGTAAATCTAACGAGAGAGGATTTTTAATTATGAAACGAGAATTTTTAAAAGGTTTGAACTTAGAAGACAAGGTTATTGATCAGATTATGTCGGCTAATGGCGTTGATATTGAGAATACCAAGAAGTCATTTGGAGATGTTGATGCTATTAAACAAGAGAATGAATCTTATAAAACTCAATTGGCCGAGCGTGATAAAGATATTAAGTCACTGTCAAAACAGGTTAAGGATAATGATGATTTATCTAGTCAACTTAAGGATTTACAAGATAAATACAAAACCGACACTAATAATCTTAATGAGCAATTAAGTCAAACTAAATTGAACAGTGCTTTGAATGAAACCCTAACTGCCGCTAAGGTTCGCAATCCTAAAACTATTAAAGGATTATTGAATATGGATGACATCAAATTAAATGATAAAGGCGAATTAATTGGTGTTAATGATCAAATTGATTCACTCAAAAAATCAGATGCCTATCTATTCGATGAAGGTCAACATCAAGACTACAGCCCTGCTGGCGGTAATGGTTCCAATGATAAGAATGATGTTCAAACATTAACTAATATATTTAAAGGAGAGTAATAAACAATGTCAACAATTAACTATGCTGAAGCATATCAACAAGCTATTCAAGAAGGTTTCTATGATGGTCATTTGTTTTCAGCTGCATTATGGAATTCACCATCTAACTCATTAATTAAATTTGATGGAGCAAAACATATTAAACTACCACGTTTGACAATCGATTCAGGCCGTAAGGATAGAAGCCGTAGAACAATCACAGAAATTGTTTCTAATTATTCCAATGATTGGGATTCATATGAATTGAAGAATGAACGTTATTGGTCAACATTAGTTGATCCATCTGATATTGATGAATCTAATATGGTTATTTCACTAGCTAATATCACTAAGCAATTTAACCTTGATGAGAAGCTACCAGAAAAAGACCGATACATGTTCAGTAAACTCTATAAAGAAAAGGTAGCTGCTGCAGATGGCGGTATTTCAACCGATACGTTAGATGAAAAGAACATCTTAGGGGCTTTTGATAACATGATGGCTAACTTTGATGAACAACGTATTCCACAATCAGGACGTATTTTGTATGTCACACCTAAAATTAATAAGATTTTAAAGAGTGCAGATGCTATTAATCGTTCAATTAGTTTAAGTGATTCAGCTAATATCAAACGTTCTGTATATAGTCTTGATGATGTAATTATCAATGTTATTCCATCAGATTTAATGCAAACTTCATTTGATTTTACAGTTGGTTCAAAGCTAGAGGACGATGCTAAACAAATTGAGATGTTTTTAATTTACAATGGTGTTCAAGTTGCACCTGAAAAGTATGCCTTTGCTGGCTTTGATGCACCATCTGCTCAAAACAGTGGTAACTATTTGTACTATGAAGATTCTTATGATGATGTACTACTTTTGAAGACTAAAACTAAGGGAATTGAGTTCGTTATTGCTGATAAAGCCCCAAAAGCGTAACCCCTAAACTGAATAAGCCAACTAGTTCAAATACGATAGCTGAAATAACAGCTTGGTTAGATGCTAATAACATTGATCATACTGGTAAGACTGCTAAAGATGATTTGTTGGCCTTAGTTCCAGTGAATTAGGGGTGATTAAATGATCGAATTTCCAAGAAAGGAAAAAATTACAACTAAGTTAGCTGTATTAGTTCCTAATAATGGTGATAAAAATTATTCAAGCGTTATTGATTTTGTGGTTGATAAAGTGGTTAGTGATATTAGTAATTACATTCATATCTCTATTGATTCGATACCTGAGGAACTTGATATGACAATCATTTCTATGTGTGTACAAGTAATTGATACTCATGAATTATTAACGCCTATTGAAGATAGAAATGATGGTGTTTCTTCTTTATCTGAAGGAGATGTTTCAGTATCGTTCAAGACACCGGCAGAGGTATATTCCACACTCCAATCTGTTAATTCGATTACTGATAATTTTATTGCTCAACTTAATAGTTTTAGGAGAGTACAGCGATGAAATCAGTATTTAAAAAGATGAATGGTGTGATTGAACGTGTCTGGAATGACCGAGTTACTATTACCGGCGTTAAGAATGGTAAACATGGTCCTTTCAGTGAAGATGAGGTTGTTACTATTTGCGAGAATCGACCAGCTAAGGTGATTTTGGGTGGTCAAAAAACTAGTAATCAATCTGAATTTGGAACTGATCAGTATGATGCTAAATTATTGATTGATAATGAAGTTTCTATCCCTGCTGGAGCTAACATTACTGTAACTGATGTAAATGGTCATGTTACTGAATACAAGCGCTCTAGTAAGGGATATCGTGGCTATGTTAGTCATCAAGAAGTTGCCATGATTCGTGATGAGAAAGCTAAGGAAGTGATTGATGATGGCTTGGGGAACAGTCGATGATGCTCAATTTCAAGAATTTGCTAGTAAGGTGAAAAATAAAATTGATTCCGGATTAGTAAAACAAGGGATTGAGAAGACTGCTCTTAAAGTTGGTACTCAAGCTATGAGAAATGTTAAATCAATGACTCCTGTTAAAGAAGGTACTTTGAGAAGACAATGGTCTGTAGTTGGACCTTCCTATGCAGGCAATGTATTCGTAATTGAACTTCAAAATAATACTGAGTACGCATCGTACGTTGAGGACGGACACAGACAAACACCAGGTCGATATGTTCCGGCCATTGGTAAACGCTTGAAGGCTAGTTGGGTTCCAGGTCAACATATGCTAATGAAGACAATGTTTGAAGTTGATGCTCAAATGCCACAATTACTATCACCTGTCTTGAGAGATTTAGGAGGGCTTTTTGATTGAAAGAAAGCATTGTTGAACTTATCGGGAATGAACTTGTTGGGTTGTTTCCAAACGTTCAAATTAATAGAGAAAACCGTAAAGGTGGCTTTGAAGAGCCATCTTTTTTTGTACAAAAAGTAGATACAGGTGTGAAACCTGAATTATTTAATATTCAAAATCGTAAGTATATCTATCAGGTTGTTTATTTTCCTAAGGTTGATAGGCCAAATGAAGACATGGAGTCAGTTGAAGAGATTCTTTTAGATAATTTCACATCTTTAAAAAGCTATGCAACGATTCGCAATCGAGATTTTAAACAATCTGATGACAATACCTTACAAATGACTTTTGAAGTATGGATTCGTGCTCATGAAGTCGATAACACCCCTAAACAGGAGAATATGAAATTTAAAGGAGGAATTGCTAATGGAAAGTGAAAGCTATAGCAAAGAGTCTTTAATCAATAGCACAGGTTTTAGTCCGATGGATAGAGATATTTTGAAGATTGTCTTAGATGATTCAAAAAAGTATTCGTTGGCGAGTGCTAATCGAGAAATTATTAAGTTTAAAGGAGGAATTAAATAAATATGGCTGGAACATGGACAACACAGAATAAACGTCGTCCTGGCGCTTATATTAATACGGTTGGTGCTTCACAACCTAAAGCAGATACTAGCTTAGGTAGAACGCTTTTAGTTAGCGACGTAACTCTTAACTGGGGAGCAAAAGGAATAATTGAATTGAACTCTAATTCTGATTTTAAGGCATTGCTTGGTGAACCATTGAATACTCCTGAACTTGGAGCATTGAGAGAAACGCTAAAAGGTGCATTAACCGTATTATTTTTAAATAATAATGATGGTGATAAAGCAACAATCGCTAATGATGCTCTACCTTGGACTTTTACAGCAAAGTACCCTGGTACTAAAGGTAATGACATTCATGTATCTGTGGTTAAGGATCCTAACGATGCTACAAGAATCACTGTATCAACGATTTATGGTACAGAAGTTGTTGACCAACAGGTCATTAGAACAACAACTGCAAGTGGTTTGAAATCGAATGAATACATTGATGTGGTAAATATTTCTGATACGGTTCCCGGCGTTGATGATAAGCCATCTACTAATAAATTAGATTCTTTGGCCAATTCCACAACTTATGATTTGGCTGGTGGTACTACTAAATCAGTTGAGATTACCGATTTATTGAATGATGTTCTTGAAACGGCACAATTTAATGTTGTGACCGCAGCAGGATTTGAACCTAAGAACAATATTCATCAATTAATTGCCACAGCAGTTCAACGTTTAAGGGATGAAGAAGGTTATAAGGTTCGTGCAGTTGTTCCTGTGTATGAAGGCGGGTATGACTACGATAACGAAGGCGTTTCAGTTGTGGCTAATGGAGTAATTCTTGAAGATGGAACTTTAATTGATACAACCACTGCAGCTGGTTATTTTGCAGGTATTTCTTCAGCAACCGACTCAAGTAAGTCATTAACCTATTCAGAATACCCTGGAGCAGTCTCCACCTATCCATCACTAAATAATGAATTAACAATTAAAGCACTGAATAGTGGTTGGGTTGTCTTTACTGCTAAGCGGGGTGGAAGAGTAGTTATTGAACAAGATATTAATTCGTTAACAACGTACTCAGATGATAAACCCAAAGAATTTAGCAAGAATCGTATTATCAGAACGCTTGATCAAATTGCTACTGATACTGAAAATATTTTTGAAACTATGTTTATTGGAAAAGTCAATAATGATTCAACTGGTCGTGACTTATTTAAGGCTAATCGTGTTGCATACATGTCTAATCTAATGAAGGCGGGTATTATCGCAGATTTTGATTCGTCCGATTTAACGGTTGATCCTGGTGACGATAAGGATTCAATCTTAGTCAATCTGGCAGTAACACCAATTGATTCTATGGAAAAATTATATATGACAATTGTTGTCGAATAGAGAGGAGCAATTAAGTATGGATAAATCAACAAGTACTATTGGTAGTTTTTTAAATGGTAGAGATACTATTTCAACAAAGGACGCCAAACTATATATCACAATAGATAGAAAAGTGATTCCTTTGATTGAAGGTACTAAATTTACAGCGAAGTTAGAGAAAAATAAGGAAGATGTTCAAACTCTTGGTAGTAGATGGAAACACAAGAAAACAACAAGTGTCGAAGGTACCGGTACTTTAGGTGGGTATGTAATCAGTTCAGCGTGGTTGAAATATGCTTTACCTTACATTCAAGGTGGCAAAGATTTATACTTTGAAATCACGTTGTCAATTGAAGACCCTACTTCAAGAGCTGGAAAACAAACAGTTCACTTAGGCGAAGTTAACTTAGACGATATTCCTATTGGAGACTTTGAAGCTGATGACGGCGTAATGGAATGGGAATCAGACTTTACGTTTGAAGAAGTTGACTTAGTAACACCATTTACAGGATTTGAAATTTAGGAGGAATTATATTTTGGCAGATGTTAAAGATTTTTTAATGGAAAATGTAGATGCAAAACCGGAAACAAGGGAGGTTAAGTTTCCTCGATTTAAAGCACCATTTGTAATTAAATCAATTACAGAAGATGAAAACTCAGTTCTTCAAAAACAAGCAACGACAAAGACTAAGGACAGACAAACACGTCAAATTACGTCAAGTGTGGATCAATCTAAATATGTTGATCTGTTAGCAGCGACATGTGTTGTGTCTCCCGAACTTGATAATGCTGATTTACAGAAGAGTTGGAACTCAATTGCTAATCCAGTGGGACTTTTGAAAAAAATGTTAAAAGTTGGAGAATACGCCGAATTACTCAACCAAATTCAAGATTTATGTGGTTTTGATTTAGAGGATGTGGATAATCTTCGCGAAGAAGTAAAAAACTAGCTAATTCTAGTGATACAGGTGATTTAAATTACTATTTCTATGCAATGAACGAATATCACTGGACACCTCAAACGTGGCTTTCGTTCTCAAATAGAGAAAGAGCATTAATTATCGCTGGAATTGAAATAAGAATCACTGAGGAAAAGAAACAACAAAAAGAGGCAGAAAGAAAGGCTAAGTCCAAAGCACATCGCTAGGATTTAGCCTTTTTTGCTAGAAAGGAGGTTAATATGGCTACTATAAGTTCAACAATTAAAATTTACGATGGTTTTTCTTCGACATTAAGTAAATTAGGCTCTGGCCTAAGTAAAGGGGAATCAGGTTTTCAACGTTTTAAATCAGTTTTAAACGGTGGTGGTGCGTTTAGCGGACTAACTAAATCAGCTGGACAAGCTGGTGGATTGTTCAAATCTGTTCTTGGTGGAACTGTTGTCGGTGCTGGAATCACTAAAGGTATTGGACTGGCCACTGCTGGAATTACTTCTATGGTAGGTGAGTTGAACGAGTCAAGTAAGGCATGGCAGACATTTGATGGTAATATGCAGATGATGGGTAAGTCACCTAAGCAAATAGCTGTTGCTAAGGGTTCCATGCAAAAATTTGCTCAACAGACTATTTACTCTGCTTCCGATATGGCCTCTACTTATAGTCAATTAGCGGCCGTCGGTATCAAGGGTACTGGAAAGCTGGTTAAAGGTTTTGGTGGATTGGCCGCTGCGTCTGATAACCCGCAACAAGCTATGAAGACACTTAGTCAACAAGCTACTCAAATGGCTGCAAAACCAATGGTACAATGGCAAGACTTTAAGTTGATGTTGGAGCAAACACCTGCTGGTGTATCTCAAGTCGCTAAGACGATGGGAATGTCGACCAAAGATTTAGTTTCAAGTGTTCAAGATGGTAAAATTGCAACTCAAGACTTCTTTAATGCTATTTCTTCTACGGGTACTAATAAGTACTTTTCAAAAATGGCTACACAATATAAGACAGTTGGTCAAGCTATGGACGGTTTAAAAGAAACTGTTGCTAATAAGATGCAAGGTGCATTTGATCGGGTTGGTAAAGTCGGAATTAAGATGGTAAGCAATTTAACTGATTCAATCGGGAATATTAACTTTGATGCGTTCGCCGACAAAGCAATGATAGTTATTGGAAAGATTAAACAAGGTATTGGCGATATGTTTGGTGGTTTTAAATCTACTGGGGCTTTGGATAATATTAAAACTATGTTTGATGATTTGGGTAATGCGGGAAGTAAGATATTTGGAAAGATGTCTGGTGGAAAAAATAATATGTTTTCACAATTAGGGGCATTTGCCGGCAGCTCTTTATCAGGAGTTGTTAAATCTATTTCTGCCATTGCAAAAGTTATTAGTAGACTGAGTCCTAGTACTATCACAGCATTAGGCAGTGCTTTTGTAATCCTAAAAGGCGGTTTAAAAGGTCTTGTGTTTACAGCCATTATCAATGGAATTAGTAAATTGAAGCCAAGTACTATAACTAAAATTGCGGGAACAATTAAAAATCTTGCAGTTGCATTTATAATTTTGAAGGCAGCTATGAAAATTGGTAGTGGAATATCAAATTTTTCAAAGATGTTTAAAAAAATGAAGACTCCTAAGACACCTAAAGTTCCTGAAACACCTGAGTTACCTCAAACTCCTAAGACTGGTGGAATTGTTCAATCAGCTGGTGCTTACATGAAATTAGGAGCAGCTTTGATGATGGTTGGTGCAGGTGTTGCTCTAGCTGGTGGTGGAATGTTGCTTATGGCTATGGCAACTCAAAGAATTGCATCATCTGGTGGTGCAGCAATAGCTGTATTCTTTGGTATGTTTGCAGCAATTGCCATACTTGCCGTTGTGGTCAAACTACTAGGGCCTGAATTTATCGTGGCCGCTGCTGGATTTTTAGTATTTTCAGCAGCCTTGTTATTGATTGGTGTGGCTATTTTCATTGCTTCTGCCGGTATAGCATTATTAGCTACTCAATTGCCTTTAATTTCTCAATATGGTGTTAGTGCAGCTGTTGGATTATTGGCTTTGGCTGGTGCTATTGCGGTATTTGGATTAGCGGCTATTGTTGGTGCTGTTGGTGTGTTAGCGCTAGGAATTGCCATTGCAGTTCTCGGAGTAGGTTTTGTAGTAGGTGCAATTGGAGCCATTTTATTTGGTGCAGCTTTATTATTAATTGGTGTCGGTGCAATGGTTGCTGCAGTTGGTACTTTATTGCTAGGTGCTGGATTAATGATTGTTGCGGTTATGTCAATGCTGGCTGCAGTTGGTTTGTTATTGATGGCAGTAGCTTTGATTATGATTGCAGCTGTTGCAATTGTTGCTGGTGTTGGAATGATGATATTTGCTGTCGCTTTAATGATGGCTGCACCGCTTATGATGATTGCAGCTGTTGGAGCATTGTTACTTGGAGTCGCAGCTATTATTTTGGGAGTTGGACTACTTATCGTTGGCGCAGCACTTATGGTTGTCGCTAGCGGGTTAACTATGGTAGCTTCAGCAGTTATCGCATTGGCAACGGCTTTTATTATGGCCGGAACCATGATGGTATCGGCAATTGTTAGTGCAATGTCAGGAGTTGTTAGCGCTGTAAGTAGTGGTATTCAAAGTGCTGTGAGTGCTGCACAAGGTTTTGTAAATAGTCTGGTAGATGTAGGTAGAAATCTTATCCAGGGATTGATAGATGGAATTGTTGGAATGGCCAAGAGTGCTGTTAAGGCAGTTCAAGATGTTGCTGGAAAAGTTGTTGATGCCGCAAAGAGTATTTTTAAAACACATTCACCATCACGAGTCTTTAATCAAATTGGTAGATATGTTTCTCAAGGTTTATCGAACGGTATTAACAAGGATTCAGGTTTAGCTATCAATTCTTCAGCTAATATGGCTCAAGGAGTAGTTGATGCTGCCTCTAATATGAATCCTCAAATTGGTCATATGACTATGGGTGGTTTTAATGGGAGTAACCCTGGCGATATGTTAGCTAATGGATTTCAGCGCGCGTTAGATTTATTAACTGCATTGATGTCAACGTTCCAAGGTTTCAGTGGTACTAATTTAGGAGTTAACAGTACGATTCATCATGATGATAATACCGGAAACGATGATCTTGGCCTCGGTGGTGGAGCTGGATTTAACGGTTCAGATTTTACTAAGGGTAGTTCATCATCAGGTAATCAAGTAACTGTTAACTTTGGTGCTGGAGCAATTCAGATTCAAAGTACTGGGAATGTTGATTATGATGCTGAAAGATTAGTAGCAAAAATTGAAGAGTATTTAATGAATAGAAATAATGCTTCATTAAGTTAGGAGGTGATGGATATGGATAATCATTTAGGATTTTATTTAACCAATGATTTGAATGAAACAATTGAATTGCCGGTCAATCCGGCTGAAGTCACTGTTAAGCGTGAAAGTGATGATAAGTCTGAAACAGTTATTAAACTCGGTGAAGTCAATTTATTGGGTGAGGATAAACTTCAGGAAATCAGTATTGAAAGTTTATTGCCGTTGGATCCAAAGGAAACACATTATGCAACAGCATTAGAGTTTTTAAGTAGTGCTCAAGATTATATTGATTGGATTGAGAATGCTAGAAAGTTGAAGAAACCAATTCGTTTGGTTATTTCAAATACTAAAATTTCTTTGAAATCAACGATTGCCAGTTTTGAGTACGGTATGAAAAATGGTTATGATGGTGAGTATATTTACACGTTATCATTGAAGGAATTCAGACCGTTTGAAGCAAAAAAAATAGGCATTAAACAACAGCCAGAAAAGACTGTTGAAGAACGTCCCAGTCCACCTAAAAAGGTGGGTATGGGTTCAACTGTGATTGTTAACGGCCAGTTACATCGGGACAGTCAAGGCAATGGTCCTGGTCAAACTGAACAGAATGCTACTAGAAAAATAACTTTAGTAGTACCTGGTGCAACTTATCCATATCATGTAACTACTTTGGATGGTGGTGCTCGTGGCTGGGTCAAAGAAAGCGATGTGAGATCAGCATGATTACTAAATTTACTATTGGTCGCAGACACAGTGGCGATACTTGGGATGTTGCTAATTTGGTTAGTAACGTTAAATGGGTAACTGATTTAAACTTTGCTGCAGGCACATTTACGTTTGATTTATTGTTTGATGATTCGTTTTATCCTCAAAGTGGCGATGTGGTTGAGTTTCAATGGGATGAGCAGAAGGTTTTCTATGGTTATATTTTTAAAACTAGTTTCAAGGATGACCATAAATTCAGTATCACAGCATACGACAAGATGAGATATTTAAAAAATCAAGATTCATTAGTGTGGCCAATCTCAACTATTTCTCAACGGTTCGAAACAGTCTGCAAAATGGCTGAGATTACTCATAACGTTGTGAATGGTTCTGATTATAAATTACCTGCAGAGGTTGCAGATTCCAAGACTTACTTTGATATGTTGAAATCAAGCATTGATAAGACTCAGAAAGCTACCAATCAAATGTATTACTTGTTTGCTAATTATGATGTGGTTGAGTTGCGTAAGGCACCATATAACAGTTTGAATATCATTGTCGGTGACCAGTCATTGTTGACTGGCTTTTCTTTTGAAAAATCGATTGAAGATGCTGCTAATTCTGTGAGGATAATTAAAAAGAACCAGGCTGAATCACAACAAACATCATCAACTGCTGTTTCAACGGATACAGAATCAAGTGGTGATGATCCAGATAATACGAGTTTTAGTTATACGGATAGCAGTGCTAGTAATGTTCAAGATTGGGGTAAACTTCAGACCGTTGAGAATGCCAAGGATAAAGCTAATGATGCTCAAATGAAAGAGCGTGCTGATGAGTTGTTGAAAGAAAAAAATAGAGAAACATATACATTGAGTTTAACTTGTTTGGGAGATGTTTCTTTGATTGCTGGAAATTCGGTCAATATTAACATCAGTGATTTATCTAAAGCTGGTTTTTGGATTAATAACACAGCAATCATGAAAGCAACTCATAATTTTGGAACAGCATATACTTGTGATTTGGAAATGAAGGTGAATGAACCATGGCTGGAGAACAGCTCCTCAACATGATGAATAGTAAGGGTGGTAAAGAATCCGACTATGCCGATATCATGTATGGAAAAGTAATTTCAATAAATCCTTTGAAAATTCAATCGTCAAATAATATGCCACTAACTGAATCTTTTTTGATTTTGGGACGTAATGTTAAAAAACATAAAGAGCGAATTAGGGTATTATCCCATAATGATTCCATTGGTGACATATCAGGTAATAGACCGGATGTTTATGAAACAATTGAAATTGATGGGACTTTAAAAGTTGGTGATTCAGTCAATATGATTCGAATGAATGGTGGCCAACAATTTTTCGTTTTTGAACGTTCAAATGACAGGAGGGATGTTGATGGATAATCCTACAAAAACATACCAGGTCAAAAATGGACGGATTTTAAATAAATTTGATGAACATGATGCAATGGTTCAAGCAGTCGATAAGATTTTGAAGACTGAACGATTTGTTTATCCAATTTATGATAATCAATATGGAAATGACTTTTTTGAATTGTTCGGTAAAAACTTTGATTATGCGACTGTTGAGGTTGAACGAATGGTTAAAGAAGCCTTATTAGCTGATAGTCGTATTTTGACTGTTACTGTTGATGATATTGAAGTTTTGGATAAGACGATTCTTAAAGTTCATGGATCATGTACAACGATTTACGGTGATATTCCAATTGAAAGTGAGGTGAGTGTCAATGACTCCTGAAGATTTATCGAGCAAGATTGAAAGGCAGAACTTTGAGTTTTACCTCAATCAGATGATGAGCAAAGTTCCTGATGATATTGACAAGAGACAAGGCTCAATTATATATGATGCCCTGGCACCAGCAGCAATGGTCATGGCCAATCAATCACTAATGATGGCCAACCTGGTCAGGGAGACATACATCAAGACTGCCGACAATGAATTTTTGGACTATCGTGCTGTTGAGCATGGAACTTCACGACAGTTGGCCACATCGGCACAAGTTAAAGCTAAGTTTCTGGACACGAAGGGCAGTCCTATTGATAACGTTGAAGTTGGTGACAGATTCGCTTCTCTAGGAGATTCGCCAATTTTTTATAATGTTACTTCTATTAATGATGATCAAACTGGCATGTTAATTGCCGAAGAAGTGGGCACACGTCCCAATGGCTATCTTGGTCAAATATTACCAGTCACACCCAATGATATATTGTCCTGGGCAGAAATCATTGAGGTGTCAGTACCGGCCAAGGATAACGAAACTGATGATCACTTGCGTGAACGGCTGTTATCTGCTGATTCTTGGATAGCTTATGGTGGTAATATCGCTGATTACTTAGATATGCTTTCAAAACTTGATTCTGTTGGCTCTGCTCAGGTTTATCCAACGTGGAATGGTGGAGGTACGGTTAAACTGGTCATTCTAGATAATGATTTGATGCCGGCTAGTCAAGAGCTCATTGACCAGGTTAAGAATGAAGTTGACCCAATCGATGCAGAAGGTGAAGGCTATGGCTTGGCACCAATAGATCACACCGTGACTGTAGTGGCTCCTAGATTAATGTCAATCGATATAGATTTAACCATTCAAGTTGATGTTCAAAGTAATCTGGAGATTGTTAAACCAAAAGTGGAGGGAGCAATTAATGACTACTTCTACCTAAAGAGACAATCATGGGACGATATTAATCAACTGACTGGACGAGGTTATGCAATGACCATTTATAGGTCGCAAATTCTGAGTGCAGTCATGAAAGTTGACGGCGTAGTAAATGCCTCAATTCCAACGCTGAATGGTTGGGGTGAAGATAAGGCGTTAGTATTTAATAACGATATTTCTCAACTTCCTGTAGTGGGTGAGGTGACCATCCATGGTTAAACTTCAAGACTACCTGCCAGATTACTACGGTGATGTTTATGAGATGCAAAAGTTGGTAGCAGCCGAACAAGTCGATTTCACTAAGTTCGATGATTTAGTTCTCAGAACGTTAATGAACCAATTTGTAACTCAGACTGATTTGGAAGGCATCTCATTATTTGAGAATCAGCTAGGTATTGACCCTAACCCGAATGATAGCTTAGAGACACGTCAATATAACGTACTAATGCGAATGCTACCGCCCAAGCCAATAACTCTTAGATACTTCAAAGAACTACTTAGAACCTTAGATATACCAGCCTCAGTCAATGTTGAATACGCTGTTAGAAATGTTGTCACGACAGCAAAAAGAAGTGAAATTAGCAAAGATCAGATCAAACGTTTGAAGTATCTACTTAACGTTTATCTGCCTGCCAATCTCACTTTTGATATTATTACGACTTCTGAGACTGATACTGAACAACGGGAATATTTTAGCACGGTTGTGGATAAATATATTGTCACTAGCGCTATGCCTAGATTAAAAACTGAATCCAGTTCAACAAATAAGCAGTATTTTGGAGTTTTGAATTTTGGTAATACTACCGGTATCAATTCGCCAGCGAAAACAACTTTCAATAATAAATTGAACTATGCTACCAAATATTTTGGGTCAACGGGTGTACAAACTACGCTGAGGACCGTCAGCCGAGCAATATTAGCAATATCAACTACCACAAATATCAACAAGAAATTGGGGACAATCAAACCTCAAATTAGCGTCAATTTAATCGTAAAGGAGAAAAAAGTGCATGTCTAAATATAATGAATCAATCTTGACCACGGCTGGATTAGATTTGGCCAGTCGTGCGGCCAATGGAAAAGTTAAGTTCACAATCACGAGAGCGGCATCGACGTCGGATGATTTAAGCAAGTTATCAGAATCGGAATTACAATCACTTGTGGAATTACCAAAGGAAGTTCAGCAAGGAACGATTACCAATCAAAGCGAAAATGTTGCTAACAGCAACGCAGTTATCGGTACTGAAATTTTATTCACCAATAAAGGTTTGACTGAAGAATATTCGATCAATGCGGTCGGTGTTTATGCCAGGGAAGATGATTCTGATGAAGAAATTCTATATGCCATAACTACCGCCCAAGAACCAGAATTCATTCCTGATTTTGCAGACCAAGTACTGTTAAAGTTTACGTTTACCATTTACGTTATCGTAGGTCGTACTGAGAATGTCACAGTTTTGATTAACGAAACCGGCATGGCATCAAAAGACTATGTTGATAGCAAAATCACAAACGCAATCGCAAATGCTAACATGGACGATTTGATTGAAGATTCAGAAGTTTCTTCTGAGATTAATCAAATGATGGTATACACAAAAGAAACGGATATTCCCGAAGAAAATGATTTGACTAGAACTGCCAGACTAGTTAGAAATTTGCCAATGTCATTGAAACTGAAAGATAAGGATGACAACTTAGTAACCTTAATGCCGGATAAGGACCACGCAATCGATATTTCTAAAGTTGGCACACTAACTGGAGGTACGGTAATTGATCCGAGCGATACACATCCAAGTTCAGGTGTGGACTATTATGCTGGGTCGCTGCAAAATGGAGAAATAACTGAACGTTATCTGAGATATCAAGGAGCTACTAATCCTGATGAAGTTACTAATGTGACTTTTAATGCCGATGTAGGTTCAAAAATGAATATGGTTGGCGAAGGACTAACATTCTTAATGGGATTAAACCGAACAACGCTCACAAAAGGAGTGGTTGGTGAGACCGTTGAGTTCCCTATTAAATATGATCCGAAAAATAAGCAAAGTGATGGGATGTTTGTGACAACAGCACCAGTTCCGATGTACATTAAAGCCACTGATTTTGTTGTAGATCAAACTAATGAAGTTACATTTGGTGGTATTGGTGAAGGTCTAGAATATACAAATACTAAAAGCCCTAGCATTAAATTAACCTTTAAATCAGATAAGACGCTTGATGTTGAATCTGTGTCCGGATTTGTGAATGATGCTGCGGATGATGGTGCAACAGGTTATATATATAAAGTTTATATTCATGTGATTGCAACATTTTCCACACAAAGTGCAGTAATGCAAATTCCACCTTCAGTTAACTTTTTCGCGGGAATATCAACGGAAAATATAGTATTATCTGGAGCAGGAGACTTCTTCGAAAATACTATGGACGGTATAGAAATAACAATGGAAGATTATATTTATTATACGACTTCAAACATGACGAGATATGAAGATAGAGTCCTAGCTACTAAGGTTATGAGTTCAACTGTATTTAGAGTTCCTAAAGAGCAACTGATTAATAATTCAGACATTAAAATGCCTTTAGAGATTGTTGCTGAAATCGGTAAAAGCATAACTATTGCGGAAAATCATGAGACTAACTTTTCTAAAAATGCTACGGAGACTCATTGGTGGGCAAAAGAAGAAACTTTGCAAGAAATAACTAATCCAACTTTAACTATCGGTTCAGGAAGTATTACTAGTAATATGAAAATTAATATAAGTAATGCTCCCTATCCGTGGTTTTGGCAGGTAGTCAAAATAACTTCATATAAAAATTAAAGGAGGAATCTAATGAAAATAGCTGTTAAATTAAGCGATGATAGGAGTATTGTCGGTGTTAATAACACCAATGAAGAAGCCGCCAATAAGCAAGCCAAAATTAAAGGTTGGGAACTCGTTGAAAGCGACCCAGCATTTTCGATTTCAGAAATGTCTATCTGGACAGTTCGGGAATCAGATAATAAGTTAGTACACACTGCAACCGGCATGACGCCTGATGAAGAAAAGCAAAAAAGCATAACAGAACTAACGTTACAAAATCTGCAACTGACTTCAGACGTCACTGATTTAAAGAAAGTGGCCACTGAACTAACTAAACGGAACTTAGCATCAACTCAAGCACAAACGGAACTACAAAGTGGTATTACAGAGCTAACTAAACAGAATTTGGATTTAACACAGCAACTATTAACACTAAAATCAAACACAACAACAGAATAGGAGAGACTAATCATGATCAATTTACTTAAAATGGAATTCGGCTGGGGCTTCTTAAAAAAAGAGGATATCGTAGACTACGTACCATCAATCATTTCAACTGAGGATTTTAAGGATATTACCGGAGAAGAATATAAGAAAGAAGGTTAGCAGATGCTAGCCTTTTTATTTTGGAGTGATGCGAATTGAAATATTTAAAACAGAATCACTTTTGGTTTATCACAGGAGCAGAAACATTCACTCTTGGAATCATTTTTATTTTGACTGGCAACTTCATTGATAGACCGCCTAATGCACCAGGATTCATTGCTAATGTAGATGATCCACCATTTGCCATAGCGCTAATAATTATCGGTCTGTATGTGATGTTCTCGTGTTTTGACGAATTACGTAAGTCCAACAAAGACTTAATCGTATTCCTTTTATTATTTGTGTGGACATTCTACTTAATAATTTTCTCAATACATGATTTGACTGCACCGGTTTTGTTACCAAAGTTCACAACTCTTTTTATTCTATTTATTAACATTCGAATTCTTTTAGAAGCATTTTTGAGTGATCCAGGATAAATGGAACAAGAAACAATCAGAATTTTGATATCAGCTATTGGTGGTGCAGTCATAACTGGTGTCTTTGGAGTTTGGTTGCAACGTTTAAAGAATCAAGGTTCAAATGAAAATGTTTATGCGGATCATACTAAAGAGTTATTTGATCGTTTAGATCAGATTACGCAGGAACGTGATGATTTAAAGGTACAGGTTATTAAGTTACAAGATCAGGTTTCAAAGCAGAATAATACCATCGATGCACTAAATAAACAGGTTGGGGTATTAAATAGTAAGTTCGACAAATTTAATGAACTAGAAGAGGAAAAATAGATGAAAATTATTGAAGGATTGCAATTGATTGATGTGGCACAGTTAATGATTATTGCTATCTTGTGTTATGTTCTGACAAATTCAGTTAAGAATACCAAGGTGATTGAAACTAAGTGGATGCCATTTGTTTCAATGCTTCTAGGTCTGATTTTGGCAATCGTTACAGCATTAGTTTTTCATGATAAGGAAATTGGAAAAGCTATTATTGCTGGGTTGCTTGTAGGTGGTTGGACATCAGGAATGTTCGATGGTATCCAGGGATTTTTAAATGATGGAGGTACATCAGAATGAAAAAAAGATTAGTCTATATCGTAAGTCTGCTGATTGCAGGCTTATTTTTTTTCGGTGGTAAAGTTGATGCAGCTAATACCGATATGGTGGATGTATCTAACCACAATGGCTATATGACTACAGCTAATTTTGTTGATATGCGCAATAATTACGGTGTGAAGTCAGTAGTTACAAAGATTTCAGAAGGTACTTACTACGCCGATTACACAGCATCTAACAACATTACAACCGCACAAGCGGCAGGGCTGTATATTAACGGCTACCATTTTGCACGTTACACAACTCAAGCTGGAGCAATAGCGGAGGCAGATTACGCTGGCAAAGTGGCCAAGTCCGCAGGCTTGCCAATAGGCGCCGTCCTAGTAACTGACGTGGAAGCGCAACAACAAAATGGATTGTCACGTTCAACTAATAATGCTAATAACCGGGCATTCATGGATGAAATTAAAAAGTTTGGTTATCGTTCAGATATCTACACTATGTCGAGCTGGTTAGGCACTAAAATGGATATTGCTAGCGGTCAAGGCTGGATTGCAAGTTATCCATACAACGCAAGTGGCAAGCAATGGTATTCAAATAATCACGCATGGCAATGGGGAAGTACGTACAATTTCCAAGCCAGTTACGGGAATTTTGATGTGTCACAACTCTACGATAACTTCTATACTGGAGAGCTAGCTCCACAGACTGATCCAAGCTCTACAATTTCTAATGTGATTTCAGTTAAAGGTAATTCTTACAAAGCGTATACAACTTATCATTCAGATGGTTCTGCTAATATTGGAACTGATGTTATTTCTGGTAGTGACTGGCAATCTAACAAGATTATCGCTATCAATGGCAAGCCATATTATAGAATCGGCGTTGATACGTACGTTCCACAATCGAGTACGACATTTAAAGGTATCGTCGTAGTGAACTATTCTTCAAATTACGGGATCAATGCCTATGATTCAAAAGGGAATTCCATTCCTGATTCAAATCTAACGTTTAAAGGTGGATCAACATGGAAGATAGCTGATAAGTTAACTAATGTTCCAAACCTTGGTTTGTGTTATAAGGTAGCTACGAACATATATATTCCTGCCGAATACACTCAAGGTTCAGGATTCAACGGGTAACGATATTTAAATATACTGAATTGCTGCTAAAAAATTGTAGTAAATCTATACATTGATAATAGTAAACTATAAATACGCCTCTAACTCATTTCTGGTTAGAGGCGTATTTTGTGTTAGTATAAGATTAGAGATGAAAAAAAGACCCACTGCAATGAGTCTTTCCTCTTGTTAATAGAAACAATCATGGACAACTTTTATAAAAACCGCTACAGCCTTAATAAAAGGTGTGATGATCTTGATTCTATCGTTGAAATTGTTATTTTTCTTGATGAGGGTCATCCTTTCTGGCGAAAATACTATTTCGTTAAAGATAGTTGGCCCGCTTGCTGGCGCTAATTTAAAAATTGTTGCGTATTAACACCATTATTAATAATAGAGTAATCTTGACAAAAAATAAAGAACCATGATAGTATAAACACTGAAATTGTTATTTATTGATAATAGTGGTCGTCCTTTAAACACTACTGCAATAGTGTTTAAGTTGTTGTATTCCCATTATTTATTTCTCCTTTCTCACTCGGTATTTTACCTAGAAATAGGGTTTTGACTGGGGAAGGGGTTTTTTTGTGTCTTTTTTTACTTGCCTAACAGGGTATTAATTCCAGAGGTTATTTTTGTCATTTTAACAAATATGATGTTATTGCCACTAATGTAACAAAAGTATTTTCCATTAAGTTCGAAGTCTTTTTTAGCATGAACAATATATTTACCATCGAAGAAATCAACAAATGCTGATCGGCCAGTATACTCATTTGGTAATGCTGCTATTTGAACGCTATTAATTTCATCGCTGCTGATTACATAGAAGTACAACCAACGTGCCATTGATCCGGTAGGTATCTTAATATCATATTCCAGCGTTCCATGAGTAGTTTTAAAATGCGAAGAATCATTTCTCTTATAACCAATACTTGTAAAAATCCTGCTACTTCCATCAGAATATTCAACTTCAATTTTATTCTTCATAGTGATCACTTCTATTTTTAGCTTCATGATAATCTGATCGGACATACAATAGAAGAAAAGTGATTCGACGTGTTATAATACACGTAAATGGTAAACAAAACATAATTAATATCGATGTTACGAAATTATCACATCTTTACATAAATGAACACCGTTTGCACCAGATTTGCACCAAATGGCTATGAACGTTGATATAAAGGCATCGGATAATCCGATAGACGGCTTACATAGGATACGTTCAAAATAATAAAAAGGGATATAAACGTTGATGTAGTGACGTTTATATCCTTTTTTATTATTTATACAAATCATAGATATGGTGAACCAGCAGGTACTAAGGGATTAATTGCTGGAATGAGTTATGAATGAGTTTCAACAAACTCATTAAAGTATCCCGATTAAAAGCAGGATATTGAGAATTACAAAGCTCAACAGCAACAAAGATACTTAGAGCGCTCTATTCGTAAGGATAGGAAGTTAAGTATCCGGATAGTGCACTAGAAAAATTGCCAAGATATACAAGTAATAAACCCCTTTATTTTGATAGTGATACAAAATTGCAAAAGATAAGAATTTAGGAAAAACATTCAATAATAAGGATTATACATCAACGGGGGATGTTGGCTTTAATGAAAAAGAAAATGTTAGGTTAATTATTAGAGATAGTAAAAATGGCCGTCAACTGGGTAATGTAAATACTGTAGAAAATGATGTATTATTTAAACGTAGTACACAGTTTCAGGTATTAGATAGATATATTGATAAGAATGAATTACCTATTTTGGAGATTAATGAATATGTCTCAAAGAAGCGAAGAGGATGAAGAAAAGTTAAGACTTTTTAAAATGCGCCTTAGGGGAAATACATCTAGTTGGGAGAATATAGGAAAAGCTCCTGAACCCACTGGAGAAGCTAAAAAGAGAGATGACGAGTTCGTTAAAGGATTATTCGCGAGAGCAAAATTCTTGAATGAGCAAAAGAAGAATAAGGAATAATTTTTTTATTTTGTCCTAAGTAAGACACTAAAAGGCTTATTTTTTATGCAAAAAAATTCTGTCGGTGTCGTTGCACTGTAAAAAAATTCGTAAGGATAAGAAGTTATTAGCCAATGCTAAGAAAATAGGTAACGAGGTTGATATAGGACGCTATCAGACTATGTTAGGTGCCCACAGGAAGAAACTACGCGGCTTGATTTCTGAGCATTATTTCTTGAATCGTGATTATAGCAGGGAAAAAATTTATACATTACCTAATCGTACCCAAGACGATGAATATAAATACTCTGGTGCAATAAAAAAACGATCTGAGCATATCAATAATTTTAATGCCATTAGTGAAAGTGAAAAAAGCCAAAGATTTGTATTTGGAATTTTCTCAAAGAGATCCAAAACGGTTAGTTGATAGAATTTCAGAAGTTGGTAATTTATCCGAGGAGGATGCGCATCGAATTTATGACCATGTGTCTATTAACAAACATATGATGACTGGTGAAAATGATATAGATTATTTTGCCCCCGATATAGATATGGCTCAAGCCTTTCAAAGAGTATTCAACAAACAAAAGCTAAAAGAATCTGATATAATAATGTTGAATCATGAGAATATTGAAAGTAAATTAATGGAAAAATTAAATCTTACTTATGTTCAAGCACATAGGCAAACTAATAAACTATATAATTTTCAAAAGAAACTAAGGGGGTAAGTTCATATGATTACCGTGCAATTATTATTAAATACTGATGATGTCGTTAGATATAGATATTATATTGAGGGTAATCATATGGATTATGGGGATGTTGAGGTAAATAAACATACCAAAGAATACTCCTTTGTGACTAAAGATACTGAGCCCTATGAGGGATATAGAAATACAGCGATACGTTTAGTTTGGAAATATATTGATAAGAATCAATTTCCTGAAACAGGAGCAAAGGGTTGGTATTAACCTAGTCACAGAAATGTGGCTTTTTATTTTGTCCTAAGCAAGACATTAAAAGGCTTATTTTTTATGCAAAAAAATTCTGTCGGTGTCGTTGCACCGTAAAAAATCCGTAAGGATAAGAAGTTATTAGCCAATGCTAAGAAAATGGGTAACGAGGTTGATATCGGACACTATCAGACTGAGTTAAGTGCCCACAGGAAGAAACTACGAGGATTGATTTCTGAACATGATTCTTGAATCGTGATTATAACTGGGAAAAAGTGGTTATACCTGATACTCTAAAGAAGATTGCAGAGTTAACAATTGATGAAAAAAGAGCAGTTACTAATTATGTTGGAACTGATTTTATTGGAATTAACAATAGTTTAAGAAATGGCTATAAAATGACTGATTCTCAAAGAGAGACAGTTAAGTATCTGGATAGTGCACTAGAAAAATTGCTAAGATATACAAGTAATAAACCCCTTTATAGATCTCTTTATTTTGATAGTGATTCTGACATTACAAAATTCGCAAAAGATAAGAATTTAGGTAAAATATTCAATAATAAGGAATATATATATCAACCGGGGATGTGGCTTTTAACGAAAATGAAAGTATAAGAATGATTGTTAGAGATAGTAAAAATGGCCGTCAACTTGGGAATTTAAATACTGTGGAAAATGAGGTATTATTTAAACGTAATACACAGTTTCAGGTATTAGATAGATATATTGATAAGAATGGATTACCTATTTTGGAGGTTAATGAATATGTCTCAAAGAAGCGAAGAGGATGAAGAGAAGTTCAGACTTTTTAAAATGCGCCTTAGAGGGAATGTATCTGATATGATAAATGTTGGTCCCCCCACTAAATCAACTAAAGAAAGTGAAAAGGAAGACGAGGAGTTTATTAGAGGGGTACTGGCGAGAGAAAAATTCTTGAATGAACAAAAAAAGAATAAGAAATAGTTTGTTCATTTTGTCCTAAGCAAAAGGGAGCATTGATTAGATATATTTCACCAGATTCTTATATGCTTAATGCTTCATTGCGTGAAGGAATAATTTCTGAAGAACAAAAAGAATGGGCAAAAAATTTAGATTCGGCAATCGGCCGGTTACCGAAGTATAAGTCTGATAAGCCACTGTATAGATCGTATCAATTTACTAAGGATCAACTGATAATGTATATCAAAAATAAGCAGGTCGGGGATGTTATCTCTGAACCTGCTTGTTTTTCTACCAGTAAGAATATTTATGATAATCAAGACAACTTTCGTATAATTATCAATAAGAGTAATAGTGGTGCTGATCTTAGAGGTTATAATGACGCAGAGCAAGAAATATTATTCAAGAGAAGTACACCTTTCTGAATAGTTGATGCGTACATGACTGACCAAAATATGCCAATCTTGGAGGTGGAAGAACTTGAACGAAGAAAGAAAAAATAAACTCTATTCCGATAAACGCTGGTACGGGCAACTAAGTGATATGCGTACAATTGAAAAAGGACATCCCACTAAGAAACAGCAAGCCCGTTGGGATAAGTTTACGGAAGATTGCTTAAAACTGATAGAGAAACGTGAAAGACAAGGGAAGCCTTAATTTATTTGTCCTAAGTAAGACATTAAACTGCTTATTTTTTATGCAAACAACTCTATCGGTGTCGTTGTACCGTAAAAAAAATCGTAAAGATAAGAAGCTCTTGGCCAATGCTAAGAAAATGGGTAACGATGTTGATATAGGACACTATCAGACTAAGTTAAGTGCCCACAGGAAGAAACAACGCGGCTTGATTTCTGAACATGATTTCTTGAATCGTGATTATAGTCGTGAAAAGATAGCAACAACGATTGGATTTGACTATAATGTAGATAGGTTAAAGAATAGTCAGTATCATACTTATTCTAAAATACAGATTGGTGAATGGGGAACAAAAATCAACGATGATAAGCAATCACCTCATATGGAATCTACCAAAATAAAAGGTAAGAGTTATATATTTGATAGTGAAGATCCCCAGCTATTACTAGATAAGTATTCTGGAAAGGGTACTTTGAACTTTAATAAAAATGGTGAATACGGTAATAAAGAAACTGTTGAAGTAGACCATGTTATTGGAATAGATATTAGAAGCAACAGAGAAACAAATTGGATAAAAATACATCATTCTAAGAGTAGAACTCATATAGTTCCTATACTAAAGGATAGAGGAGAGGAAAATGAAATCTGACATAACTGACTTTTTTGGATTTAATGTAGTGGTTAAAACCGATGATAATCAAATTTTTGATGGCTTTGTTGAGTCTGTTGAAGTTGCTGGTGATTCTGATGATGGGGTGTCCAGTATTGATATTATTAAAACCAAACAATTCCCGGTAGACACATTAACCTTAAGGGATGATGAAATTATAAGTATTAGGAAGAAATAGGAGGGTAGGTTCATATGATTACTGTGCAATTATTATTAAATACTGATGATGTCGTTAGATACAGATATTATATTGAGGGTAATCATATGAATTATGGGGATGTTGAGGTAAATAAACATACTAATGAATACTCTTTTGTAACAAAGGACACTGAAAATTATAAGAGTTATAGAAATACTGCTGTTCGTCTACTCTGGGGATATATTAAAGATAATAAATATCCTGAAACTGATGCAATGGGTTGGTATTAATCTAGTCACAGAAATGTGGCTTTTTATTTTGTCCTAAGCAAGACATTAAAAGGCTTATTTTTTATGCAAAAAATTTCTGTCGGTGTCGTTGCACCGTAAAAAAATTCGTAAGGAGAACACTAGCATGAAAAGAGAATTTCTAAAGAGTTTAGGTTTAACGGATGAGATTGCTGATAAGGTAATTGCTGAACACGGGAAGGACGTTCAAACGGCTAACTCAAAGATTGCGACCGCGGAACAAGAACGAGATAGCTATAAAGAACAAATTACTGAGCGTGATAAGCAACTTAAAGAACTTAACGACAATTCAGGAAATAACAAAGAACTTCAAGAGCAGATCAAACAATTGCAAGAAGACAACAAGACGGCATCAAGCAAGTACCAAACCGAATTAGCAAACGTCCAAAAGGATAATGCTATTAAATTAGCCCTCAAGGATAGCAAGGCTAAGGATGCTGATATGGTCTTTAGGTTTCCTAAACTTTTTGTAAGTGTTAGTAAATTTCATTTCATGCAAGCAAGAGATAACAAAAATCCCCAACGGTTCCAATTCATTGGGGATTTGTTAAATGATACTCACTTTTTTGCGAAACAAGCATAATATGTATTGTCGAAAAATTGAATCGTATTGCTACTTATTGAACATCATGAAGCTCTTCTTTTCTCGCTGCTATCAACCCTTCTAATTCGTTGATGTCGTCAAGTGTGGCGTCTTTCTTTACAAAGTTCCTAGCCGCTGATCGATTTCTTAGATACCGAGTGCGATTTCTGTTTTTTCTTGCCAGCGTTTATTAGCTTCCGTTTGTTTGTTTTCAACCACGTTTATCACCTCTCAAATCCTTAATGGCTGAGAATACACATACTAGCGATAGAAGTGCTAATGTTAAAGTCTTTATTGAGTCATCAATAAAGAAGTAAGCCATTATGATTAGTAATATATATATTAGGTACTTTACTATTTTGCTGTTCATTTTTTTTTAAGATGTTAGAATTAGGGTATAAGAAAGCAAGGGGCAAGCCCCTTACTAACTTATTTCTGGGTATCATTTTTGTGATTACCAAGTTTGGTCAAGCTGTAGATTGTTACTATATTCAATATCGTGCTGGATATTCCTAGTAATATGTCTACAGCTTTTTTTATATCTCCTAACATCTTTCCACCTCCTTATAACTATTATGACACTACCGATAGTATGAAAAGTCAACCTTTTCATTACCTCTTTTAGTGAAATAATGCTGATGTATCAACGTTTTAAAGCATGATATCGAATTATATTCGTTGCTTTATTAACTGAGAATAAAAATAAATCAATGTACTAAAAAAGCCCTCAACAGTCACAACCTGTTGGGGGCTTTGGTGTCAAATTCACTCACTTTTTTGCAACATAATTATAGCACGTGTTTAAGAATATTTGAAGCGTGTTGCTACTTATAGAGCATTGGAAGAATCTTTCTCACGTTGCTTTATTAATTCTTTGAGTTCGACAATATCGTCTGCGGTAGCATATTTCTTAATGAAGTTTCTGGCCGTTGATCGTCTGTTAATATAAAGTTTTCTTTCTTTATTTTTTTCGTCCCATTTTTTGTTTGCTTTGATTCGTGAAGCTGATAATTTTTCAGTCATAGAAGATACTCCTTAATTAAGGTTAAAATTATTAATACAATGGATATGGAAAATAAGGTTATAGTTATCTTTCTTCTATTTTTTTTCATTGGTATTTGAACATGGTATAATGAGTACACAAACAAAGGCTCACGCCCCTGTATGTTAGAACCAACTTCTTATAAAAACGATTATTGAAATTATTGAGCTTATCACTGAAATGTAAAATTCAATAGTTTCGCGTCTTTCTTTTTTGAGTTGGTTCTTTTTTTGTACCATAGAACTCATGTCCTTATCTCCTTTCTATACTTATTATAATACACGCAAACGCGTGTAAAGCCAATGGTTTCTACTACTTTTTTAGTGAAATAATGCTGATGTATCAAGGCTTTGAAGAGTTAGCCTTGCTTATAGCTCACTGAAAATATACGTAAGTTAATGCACTAAAAAAGCCCACACATATTAGAAAGTGGGGGCATTGTGATACTAGATTATTGATCATCGTTAAGCTCTTTTTCACGTATTGTTAGTAACTCTCTTAGTTCAGCAATATCGTCAAGCGTGGCCGCTTTTTTTACAAAGTTCCTAGCTACCGATCGCTTGCTAATATATTTTTTTCGTTCCTTGTTTTCTTCGTCCCATTTTCTGTTTGCTCTAATTCGTGCGTCAGTCAATTTTCCAGCCAAAGTGTTCACCCCTTAATTAAAGATACCTATTAATCTAATAATGATAGATATGATTGTCACTGCTATAAAGATTATTAGTAACGATATTATAATTGTATATTTGTTTTTTTTCATTTCAGTTTTTGTGAAAGGTATGTTAGACTTATCGTACACAAAGTAAGAGGCAAGCCCCTTACAACTTGTTTAAAAGTATTGATATATTGAAAGTAGCTTATCAATTATTTCTAAAATCACGGCTATGATTGTTAGAAATTCGGCTACTTTTTTATTATCAATGCTTTTTTTGTGTCTACCTTTCACTTTTTCACCTCCTCTCTATACTTATTATAATACACTGTTTTACGTGTAAAGACAATAATTTCTGCTATTTTTTAGTGAAATAATGCTGATGTATCAAAGCTTGGAAGAGTTAGATTGAATTATAACTCACTGAGAATATACATAAGTTAATGCACTAAAAAAAGCTCTAACATATTTAATATGTTTATTAATCTAATAATGATAGATGCAATCATTACTATGATAGCTAGTATTAGTAATACTATAACAAGCCTGTACTTATGTTTTCTCATATGAGTTTTGTGAAAGGTGTGTTAAAATATTCGTACACAAAGTAAGGGGCAAGCCCTTACATATTGTTCAAAAGTGTTGATAAGATTGAAACTACTCTATCAAGTACATCTAGTATAACCACTACTAATGCTAGATGTGTTGTAAGTTCCTTCCCATCAATGCTTTTTTGTATCTACCTTTCACTTTTGCACACTTTATATTTACAAGCATTGGTTTGACAGGCTTTAGAAGTCCGATAGACGGCTTAAACAATAACTAAGAGTCATGATCATATACACGATCATGGCTCTTTTGATTTGCCAGACAATATTATTAACATGAATTATTTATTGGCAAGTATAATTGTAGTAGTACTTTTCTTTATTAAGGAGCAAGCAATGAAAAAAATCGTAGCAGGAATTGTCGCCCACGTTGATGCTGGCAAGACGACTTTGTCCGAAGCCATGCTGTATCAAGCAGGTGAATTGAGAAGGCTCGGTCGAGTAGATAACGGCGATGCCTTCCTAGATTCGGATAAATTAGAAAAAAAACGTGGTATCACGATATTTTCACATCAAGCAAACTTGAATTATCAAGATTTACAATTAACGATGATAGATACTCCAGGACATATGGATTTTGCTGCAAGTGTTGAACAGATTCTTAGCGTCCTCGACTACGCTATTTTGGTAGTATCCGCAACGGACGGTATCCAGGGTTATACGCGTACGCTATGGCGACTACTGGAACACTATAATGTACCAGCGTTCATCTTTGTCAATAAGATGGATGTGGTGGGAGCGAATAAGGAGCTGGTCCTGGCTCAATTACAAGAGACTTTTACAAGCGGTTGTACAGAATTTGGCGTAGAAATTTCTGACAAATCTTATGAAAACATTGCCATGCAGGACGATGAGGTCCTCGAAGGTTTTTTGAATTCGGGAAAAATAACAGATGATACTGTTCGTTCACTGATTAGTCAACGAAAAATTTTCCCTTGTTATTTCGGATCGGCTTTGAAATTAGAAAGCGTGGATAATTTTCTCGGTGGTATGGAACGCTGGTCAACTGAAAGAAATTATTCATCGAGATTCGGAGCAACGGTTTTTAAAATCTCGTATGACGAAAAGGGCGAACGATTGACTTGGGTACGAGTCACAAGTGGGAGCCTATCTTCTAAGGAAGTGATTGTTGATGAACAAAAAGCAAACCAATTGCGAATATATAATGGCGACAAGTTCACGCTCACTCAAAAGGTCACGGCTGGTGGCGTCTGTGCGTTAACTGGCTTGACTTCCACATATCCGGGACAAGGATTAGGCGTGCAGGATGATGCACGATTGCCTGAGATCAGACCCGTCCTCAACTATGCGCTTGATCCCAAGGGCAATGATATTCACGCGTGTCTAGTAGCTCTGCAACGATTAGAGGAGGAAGATCCGATGCTCCATGTTGCTTGGTCGGCACACTTGCAAGAAATCCACGTGCAGATCATGGGAGAAATACAGTTAGAAATTCTCCAACAATTACTAAAAGAACGATTTCACTTGGATATCGGCTTTGACGAAGGACAGATTCTCTATAAAGAGACTATCACCAAGACAGTCGAAGGAGTCGGACATTTTGAGCCGCTTCGGCATTATTCAGAAGTTCATTTATTAATAGAGCCGGCGGCACCAAACAGTGGTGTGGTTTTTGATTCACAGTGCAGTTTAGAAGTCTTAGAAAAAAACTGGCAACATCAAGTGCTGACGAATCTGGGTTCTAAAGAACAACTGGGAGTGATGATAGGAGCACCACTGACCGATGTGCACATCAGTCTAGTTAGCGGTCGTGCTAGTAATGTTCACTCGGTCGGTGGGGACTTCCGTGAGGCGACTTGGCGTGCCGTTAGACAGGGACTGATGGAATTGAAAGAGAATGGCTGTCAGTTACTGGAACCTTGGTATAGATTCAGATTGGAAGTATCTTCAGACAAAATTGGTCGGGCGATGAGTGATATTCAACGGATGAAGGGAAACTTTGACGAACCGATAACCGAGTCAAATATGACGATACTCACGGGAACAGCACCGGTATCAGAGATGAGAAGTTATGCTCAAGAGGTCAATGCCTATACTCACGGTGAAGGATCATTGGACTGCGTGATCGATGGTTATCGACCTTGTCATAACGCCAATGAGGTGATTTCTAAATCTGATTATGATCCAGTAGCAGATCTTGACAATACACCGGATTCGGTCTTTTGTGCACATGGTGCGGGCTATCCCGTTAAATGGGATGAGGTACCACAAATGGCACATGTGCCGTATTTATTTAAAAAATCATAGTTTGATCAGGACACTACAACTACCAGTTGTGGTGTTTTTTGTATATCAAATTGACGGAAAAAAGCATTAGAGTGATAATGAAATTGTTAACGATATTTTTATATTTAGCATTAATATGCTCGAAGATAAACGACATATTAGTGCGCTCGAGGGGGATTTATATGAATAGTAAAAAGGGCACCAAATGGGCTTTGTCATGCGTGGCAACTAGCGCAGCTGTACTTTCATTTCTCGTAGTTTCTAATAATGTGTTAGCCGATTCAGCTGACACGACACAGACTGATGGTACTAGTCAAGTTGCACAATCGAGTAATAGCGCTCAAGCTGTTACGTCCGCAACACAAAATTATTCTGGAACGTATCAAAAAATGTACGAGCAGAATAATCAAACGGCTCAAGCCGTCCCAAGTTCTAATAATAATCAAAATACCACTGCGGAAAATAACACGAATCCTGTTAGTCAAGCGGCGGTTACTAATGCTTCAACTTCGCGACCTATTACAAGAGCTACCAATAATCCGGATGTAAAAGATGGTGGCACTTTCGCTAATGATATTGCTAATTACAGTAGTAGTAACAATACTGGCTACGATCTACATCCCGAAAATAATGAGTTAGGATACGCGGCTTATTTTCATATTTTTGCCAATGAAGCTCATCTAAATGCTCATACTAACGGTAACGTGGCAGTGGGGACACTGAACGGTGGCGTAAATTTCGGTACGAATATTAAAGAGGAACTAGTCGACTATGATGTCTCATATATTCAAAACATTTTAAATATCGCAAGTAGTTCATTTGTTTCTGGTGGAGATACCCGTACTAACAAAGTGGTTTTTGGACAAAATGTCGATGTTGACGTAACTGATACAAATAGACCAACGGTTGATGGAACAAATATCGATCACCTGTTAGCAAGCGAAACGTATCAAGATCATAACGGCAATTTCTATATCGACTTCTCCAAGTTGTTCAATGAATTGGATAACAAGTCTACATCATTGACGCAACTGGACCCTAGCAAGGTAGTGGGGTCAGACGATTATGTAGCTGAAATCAATAATAGCATGTTCGATGATATGAATAATCGTGTCATCGACTTGAGCGATTATCAACCTAATGATGACAATCAAATCGTGATTTACTTGTCGCCAGAAGTTTTACAACAAGCACAACCATTGACGATCAAGGGTATTTCCAAAGATGGTGATGGGACCAATGTTGTTATCAACGTTGATACTCACGGTAAAAATCCATACTATATGACATCACCGATCAAGATAATTTATAGTGATGGCTCTGATCGTAATAGCCAAGAGACAGAATACTTCGGTGACAATCATTTGTTGTGGAATTTCTACGATAGTACAGCATCTGATAACTTGTACAAAGGCGAGATCAAGATAAATGGTGTCTTCCAAGGTAGCTTATTAGCACCGGAAGCAACAGTTACTGTTAACCAAAATCTCGATGGCAACATTGTGGCTGACAAAGTAAATGTTAATGCTGAGACTCATAGATGGGACCTTCAAGATAACAATGACAAGGATACTGACTATGAGTACGAAATCGCTGTTCCGATCCCAGGCGAAGTTCCCGGTTTACCAATTATCGACTTCCCAGATCCTGGCGATACTGACGGTTGGGAATTACCTACACCTCCAGATGAGCCGGGCAATGAGGACAACGGTGACGGTAACGAGACTGACACTGATGACAATGATAATGGCGACGGCAATGAGACTGACACTGATGACAATGATAATGGCAATGAAATTGATACTGATGGTGATGGAATACCAGATACACCAGGCGTCGATACTGATGGAGACGGAATACCAGATACACCAGGCGTCGATACCGATGGAGACGGAATACCAGATACACCAGGTATCGATACTAACGGTGATGGAATACCTGACAAACCAGTTACGTTACCAGGTACAGAATTACCGACAAAAGATGTAAACAATGCTACTTCAAACAAGAAAACTTTCCCTCAAACAGGTGCTAAGAGTTCAGCGTGGTTAAGTGCCTTAGGGTTAGCATTATTGTCATTCCTAGGAATCAAAAAACGTAAAGAAGACTAAGTAGCTACGAAATATCTGCCACCGGCCTTAAACCAATTGACGAGATCTATCATGGCTTGGAATCAGGTAAGTTTATTTTGAAACATGTAGAGTTACTATAAAAAAAGCTGAAGCGTTTTGGTCAAATATATCAGACCAAGGCGCTTCAGCTTTTTTAGTATAATGAAGTTTTGAAATAGCCAATTATCTCTTGCGGGATTTATTTCCAGTTAATAAGTAATTGATACCTGGTATCAAGCTGATGATCCAGATAATCAAAGTTGATGCAGCTGCAACAGCAATGTAACGAATAAAAGTTGCTCCGAGCCCCGCAAATGGCAAGATAGAAGTGAACCATGGCTCCATATAAAGGATCAGTAAATTGTGAATCAAATAAATTCCGAATACCAGTGGTGAAAGGAATTCAAAAGTTTTGATCGCGCTATTGGAGTGAATCCGTTCGCCCCATTTTTGTAGCAGGATAAAGGCAGCAATCGACATGATAGGTATAAAAATAGAAGTAACATAATATCCATTATAAGCGTCGAATATTTTTGGAAAAACTTCTGAAACATAATTCCCCGCAAAACCGGCGATCAAGGCTACGATCCAGAGCCAGAGATTGCTGATATCGTGAATATTGATCTTTGTCAGCAAGTATCCCAAGATGAAGTAGCCAGTAAATCCACCAACGAGATAAAATTGCGCTACCGGGTAAATGGTCAGAGCGTTTACCCAGTTTTTGGGCATGACGTTTGCCATTGATGGCAGCAGGGAATTAGTCACCAGCCAAATGAGTGTTACATACCAGAGCATCTGTCTGTTCGCATTTTCCACGAATACGCGAATGACGGGTGATAGAATGTAGATTCCAATCAAGGGGTACATGAACCATAGGGTTGGGGATGTAGGTTGATAGAGCATCATTTTTACAGCCGATAATACATTGTGTGCTGAGAGTGAATGTGCATAGATACCAACGACGATCGGTGAAATTATCGACCAGAGCACAAAAGGAATAACGACCCGTGGCATTCTTTTTTTCCAAGTGTAGCTGATAGACTTGGTCTTTTTGCTATTCAACAAGAGCGAGCCAGAGATCATGAAGAAGACGGGAACGCTGATGTGTGCGAAGTAATTCAAGATCTTGGTTATTTGCCATTGAGTACTACCGACATGTAGCGTCGTATCAATGGCGGAGACGTGGATGAAGATGACCAAAAAAATTGCGATAACACGAATAAAATCTAAGTAAAAAATCCGTTTGTTTCTATTCATTATGAAAATTCCTCCGTATACCTAACTAATAATAGAGGAAAAGCGCACAAAATTGAAGTATTCGTATATGATATAATAGCAAAGTAAAATTATTGATTGGAAGATATTAATTATGCGAGTAGGAGAATCTCCGGGAACAGATTTAGTCAGATATATAATTTGGATTATATTTTCTATAATCACATTGAGTTTAAAGAACATTGTCGCTACTGATAAAGGATTAAATGTTATCCTGGCTGTAATATTTTTTGTAGTTGGATTAGCATTTTTATTCTTAATGATCAGACGCTACTTACGTGAGAGACGTTCATTCTATGACAATCCCAGCGGATTCATGAGTTCATTAGTTTCAAATATCGGTTTAGTAACATTGATGATCATCTTGGTTTGCGCGATGAGAATCATGATCAGCTATTTGCAAGTCACCGGTAAGCTACCACAGTTCAAAAATGATGACGTGGTCAGCTCCGATCAAAAAGTGTTTATCTTTAATATAGTTGCGAATGTATTGATCATCACGGTGCAGCAACAGTTAGTCCAAACAGGATTTTTCTTCAATTATTTCTTCAGAAAGAGCACTGCTTCTAATGCAATTATCGGCATCATCTTCAGTGGTGCTATCGCTGGAGCATTGAGTTTGCCCGGTTCATTGCTACAATTCTTTATGATGATGGCATTGGGTTGGTGCTATGCTCTGACTTACCTCTATACTCAAGATGAGAAGATGGCGATGTTAGTGGCTATCATAAGTTCGATCGTTGGAACGATATTGATCTAAAAATATACTAAAAAAGATTCTGAGAAAAATCTCAGAATCTTTTTTAGTTTTGAAAAATTTTTTTGATATATTGTGAACTGATTTCTTTTGGTAAGTGAGAATCCACCTCAACTTGAAAATCAATGATACTTGCGACTGATTTTGGCGTTAGGATCGGTTCTAATATGCAACGAATGACCATTAGTTGTTGCCCTCTAAAGGTTCTATCTTCTATTGGCATGAAATATTGCCTCCAGTTTCATTGGAATACTGGAGTATAGATCCTTTGACTTCAAAAATGAAGTTATATGCATATTTATTTTTTTATTTACATAAATTTTACAGTAATTTTATTATTTTTTTACATTGCTTCGTTACCATTTTGGTGAGAGGGTGATGGAATGGGATTATCGACTATATCTATTGTATTGTTCTTATTTCAAATTTTTGAGGCCATCTTAATAGTCAATATTTCTAAGTCACGCATGCTGATGACATTATTATTTTTATTGATGCTGGACGCACTCTTTGTCGACGACGTCTTGATGCCATTAGTCGTGATTTTTGTGATGGGAGTTATTTTGATATACCTCGGTTACACTCGTCGCAGTAAGTTACAGTTAGTTTTTGGATTGGCAACTTGTGCCTCGTTAGCTAGTATCTTACTGTATGAGACTTACTTGATCGCAGAGGAAGTTTCGTAGTTTGAGACGTGTTCTAGTAATGGTGAGGGGGCTTTTTCGATGCAAAGCGTCAGGCTGTGCATTGCGCGGGTACAGATCGTATAGAGCGTATCGCGACTGCGGGCGTCAGGATAATTGAGTGCAGAAATGTTATGTCCGATCACAGCATCGAATTCTAGACCTTTTGCCAAGTATATCGGCATGACGAGGATACCCTTGGGGACTGAACGGAATCCAGCGTCCACCAAGGTGACGATCGACTCATCACTGAAGTGTGTATAAACTTGCTCTGCCTGCGCTTGGTTTCTCGTCAAGATCGCCACAGTTTCATATTTGTCAGTCAGTTCACGAGCTGTCGCTTTCAGTCCTTGATAGTACTCACTCTCATCCTCAAAGACCTTGACCGTAGGAGTTTCTCCTTTTCTAGAGAAGGATTTGACTTCATCAGCGTTAGGCAAGAGTGATTTGGCGAAGTCAGTGATCTCAGCCGTAGACCGATAGCTCTGATTGAGTGTGATAGTCGTGACTTTTTTACCTTGATATAATTCACAAATAGCAGTGATCACGTCCTTATCGCGGTACGAGCTAGTCAGGACATCTTGAGCACGGTCACCTAACAAGGTCATTTTGGCATTAGGAAATGAATGGGAGATGTATTTTAGTTGGGCCATAGTGTAATCTTGGATTTCATCGATGAAGATGTGTTGAATATTGTGATTGATACCATTGTCGGTAATAAAATCACGCAAGTACAAGATGGCAACTGCATCGCTTAATCCTAATCTGTGGGCTTCAACAGCGTGGTCGATCGATTCGATCATCGTCTGCCAGACGTTTTCGGAGACGATTGTTTGTTTCATATTGGACAGCAAGAAGACGTATTCCTTGTAAGGGTCGAAGAAGTAATTGTTGATCAGAGCATTGTATATCGGAGCGTAACGCTCTCTGAGGAATTCTTCAGCAATGATCGAACGTTGATTGGTTGATTCCTCAATATTATTATCGGTGATGATTTGTTGGAAGTCTTCATCTGACAAATTATCTATTTCTGCTTGGACCCAGTCTTCGTCACGATCATTGTGGATTCTTTTTTTGAGGCGTTTGATCAGGATGTTCTTCGTTTTGAGAAAACGGTCAGGGATGCTGAAGGCAGGATTTTGACGGTCATAAATCTCAGAGATTTCTTCTTTAGTGAAGAATGGCTTGCCTTCAAAGATTATATCTTCGAAATACAAAGTACGATGTTTATTTTCTTTTTCAGTTTGTTCCAGCGATTCGAGGAAGGCAGCACTTTCCTTGAACAGTCGGATATTTACTGTCGTCTGCGGTAAGTTGCGTTCATCTTTTTCGTAGCGATCGAATAAGGTTTCGACTTGGATACCGGTCAGACGTAGTGAGATGAATTCATTGAGTGTCACTTGGCGCATGTTACGCTCACCTAGACTAGGTAGGACTTCAGAAATATAATTGCTGAAGAGTCGATTGGGTGAGAACAAGACGATCTTATCTGCATCCAGAGTTGAGCGACTGTGGTATAGCAAGTAGGCCACACGTTGCAAGATTGCGGAGGTTTTTCCACTACCAGCGACACCTTGGACTAATAAAACATCTGAGTGTGTGTCCCGAATAATCGTATTCTGCTCATGTTGAATCGTTGCCACGATATTTTTCATGTACTCGTCACTGTACTCACTCAGGACGGATTGAAGGATCTCGTCGCCAACGGTTTCATTAGTATCGAACATATTTTTTATTTTATTATTAATGATTTGAAATTGACGTTTTTTCTTTAAGTCGACCTCAGCTGTACCGTTAGGGGTAGGATAGCTGACTTGACCGAGGACACCGTTATAGTAGATTCCAGATATTGGAGCGCGCCAATCGTAGATCAAGAACTCACCATCGTCATCTTGTAAGGTTGAAGTTCCAATGTACAAAGTATCTTTCTCGCCATCTTCAACGATATCGATCCGACCAAAATAAGGAGAACCTTGAAGGTTTTCCAGCTTTAGTTTATTGGATTCTAGGATATTTTCGTTTTCAACGGCTAAGGCAACTAATTGTTTTTGTTGCTGAACAGAAGCGTTAGTTTCCATTTGGTCATCGACTTCAAAAGTATTAACTTTGGTATTCTCACCATAGTTACGATAAATATTGTGAGTCTCAGTATGAGCCTTGGCGAGATTTTCAGTCGCCAGATTGATTTTGTCATCGATCTTTTGAGCTATTTGATCAACTCGTGTTTGTTCTTGTTCTTTGGTTTCATTCACGGTCATAAATTACCTCTCGTTGACAATTTGGATGTTTTTAATTATGCTTATAGCAATTGGGTACATTAAAGCATAAGCATTTTTTAGTACTAATTCAAGTAAGTTGAATCAGAGAATGACCTCATAGCTGAAAGGGTCATCGCTCTTGGATTGGGAATTGGATCATGGGTAGTCACCTTACAACTAATGAGTGGTAGAGTAATTCTACAAAACAGGTGGCACCACGTGCAAGCGTCCTATTGATATTTAATATCTTTAGGCGCTTTTTTTATTGCTTTGATGTAGATAAAAAGGAGAAATACTATGAAAACTAATACAATTCTAACAGGTGATCGTCCAACTGGTAAGCTGCACATTGGACACTACTTAGGTTCATTGAAGAACCGTGTCAAATTACAAAACGAAGGTAAGTATAACATGTTTATCATGATTGCTGACATGCAAGCTTTGACAGACAATGCTAAAAATCCTGATAAGATCCGTAATAGTTTGATCGAAGTAGCGTTAGACTACTTGTCTGTTGGAATAGATCCAGCTAAAACGAATATTTTAGTACAATCACAAATTTCAGCATTGAATGAATTGACGATGTACTATTTGGATATCGTTAATGTTTCACGACTAGAACGAAATCCAACCGTTAAGTCAGAAATCAAACAAAAAGCGTTTGGTCAAAGTATCCCAGCTGGATTCTTGACTTATCCTGTCAGCCAAGCTGCTGACATCACTGCGTTCAAGGCGGATACAGTTCCAGTCGGTGATGACCAAGAACCAATGCTTGAACAAACACGAGAAATCGTTCGTACTTTCAACAACACCTACAATACGGATGTGCTAGTTGAGCCAGATGGTGTCTTCCCACCTAAGGGACAGGGACGTCTACCCGGAACTGATGGCAATGCTAAGATGAGCAAGTCACTCGGTAACTGCATCTATCTATCAGATCCAGCAGATGTGGTAACTAAGAAGATCATGTCAATGTATACTGACCCAGACCACATTCATGTTGAAGACCCTGGTAAGATCGAAGGCAATACAGTCTTTACTTACTTAGATGCATTCGCTGATGACAAGGCCAAAGTCGCTGAATTAAAAGAACAATATCAAGCCGGTGGTCTAGGTGACGTTAAGGTCAAACGTTATTTGAATGATGTCCTACAAGGAATCCTCGAACCGATCCGCGCTCGTCGTGCTGAATACGAAAAAGATATCCCAAGTGTCTACCAGATCTTGAAAGACGGTAGTGACAAGGCTAATGAAGTCGCTAACCAGACTTTATCAGAAGTTAGAGCTGCCATTGGTGTCAATTACTTTGATGATTTGAAATAAAATATACTAACAAGTGTGGAGAATTCAACATTCTTCGCACTTTTTTTATTGGAAACAGTTTCATAAAAATAAGCTATACTTAACTCTTGATTTTATCAACAGTTGGGTATAGCATATTTTTTGTTGCTATTTAGAAATAAATTTTTGATTTTATGAGGAGAAAAATGGACGAATACGATTTGATAGGTTTTGCAGTAAGATTCATGATGCAACGCAAACGAATCTTGACGATGTTTTTGAAGGGAAGGGATTTGAATTTAGCCGACAGTATAATCTTGATGTCGATCCTCAAGCATCCTGATTATAATCAAGAAAAAATCGGTGAAATCACCTTATTTGATGGAGCAAGCATTGCCCGATCTCTGAAGAAGTTGGAGAATCAAGGATTAGTCCTTCGAAAAGTAGATGAAACTAACCGCCGTAAGAAAATTATTCAAATTACTGAGGCGGGTAGAGAACTCAGTAGAGGAATTAAACGTACTTTTAAAGATGCGAACGAAACGATATATTCGGGCATCACAGCAGAGGAACAAAAACAATTGCGCGCAATCATGGCAAAAGTTTATGCAAATCTCGATAAAGTAAAAATACCTGATAGTAATAAATAATATATATGGAAGAAGGAAATTACTATTATGCAAAATAGTAATACACATTTGGACGTAAATGGTAAACCGTTTAATCGGAATTTACTAGTTATGGTTCTGTTGGTAGGAACGTTTTGTACAGTCTTAAATGGTACGATTTTAACGACAGCATTCCCTACCTTGATGAAAGAATTCAATGTTACGACATCGGCCGTTCAGTGGTTGACGACTGGATTCTTGATGGTCAATGGTATCATGATCCCTGTTACAGCTTGGCTGAGCAATAATTTTAGTAACAAAATCTTGTACATTATTGCAATGTCAACGTTCTTGATCGGAACAATCTTGTGTTTCACCGCTCCAAACTTCGGTACTATCCTTGCTGGACGTCTGATTCAAGCCGTTGGTGTCGGTATCACAATGCCACTTATGCAAGTTATTATGCTTTCGATATTCCCAGCTAATCAGCGTGGTACTGCCATGGGATTAGGTGGATTGGTTATCGGACTTGCGCCTGCCATTGGACCTACATTGTCCGGATGGATCATCGATAACTTCTCATGGCGTGATCTCTTCGGCATGATTATCCCTATCGTTGTGATCGTTCTTATTCTAGCCTTTATTTATATGAGACCAGTTATTCAGACGAAGCGTTCTAAACTGGATGTTTTATCACTAATCTTATCCACAGCCGGTTTCGGTGCCGTCTTGTACGGATTCTCATCTGTTGGTGACGATGGCTGGGGTTCACCAATCGTATTGAGCTCTATCATTGGTGGAGTCATCATCGTGATCTTGTTTGGTTATCGCCAACTAAAAATGAAAACACCATTCTTGGAACTACGTGTTTTCACTGAGAAGAAGTTTGCCGTGGCGGCCGCATTATCATCTGTAACTAATATGGCGATGGTCGGTGTCGAAATGATCCTACCATTGTATCTCCAGATCGTTAAAGGTATGAGTGCTTTCCATTCAGGATTGACATTGCTACCAGGTGCTATTTTGATCGGTATTATGAGTCCTATCACTGGTCGAGCTTTTGATAGATTCGGACCTAAAGACTTAGCACGAATGGGTATGTTCTTATTAACAGCCGGAACGATTCCGTTCTTATTCTTGACTAAATCAACTCCAGTTTTAGACATCGTAGTCTTGTACATGGTTCGTATGTTTGGTATCGCTATGGTCTTGATGCCAGTTACGACTGATGGTATGAATGCTTTGCCATTAAATCTGATGAGTCACGGAACGGCCGTTAATAACACTGTCCGTCAAGTATTCAGTTCAATGGGTACGGCGATACTAGTCAGTGTTCTAACCAACGTTACGAATAACTTGAAACCAGGTAAGAGCTTGTTAGCTCAAGCACCACTCAAGTATCAAGATAATTACTTGAATGCAACTTTGAGTGGATACCACGCCGCTTTTGGCGTTGCCATTCTCTTCTGTGTCATCGCACTCGCCATCACCTTTATGGTCAGAAATGATACTAAGTCAAAAGATGTTGATTTGAAAAAAATGAATGTTGAAACGGCAGGTGACAAATAATGGTTATCGTATCAATTATTATCTGTGCTGTTCTTTCATATTACTTCGCAGTATTCATCCAAAACAAAAGAGTCGGTTATAGTTTAGCCGGAATCTTCATTGTATTGTTTATCGGTAGTATCGTCTTGCTAGTATCAAATGAATATGGTCATTTGGGTATGCGCAAGGTAACTAGTGAGAAGACAGTGCAAATCCAAACCGTTCAAAAGGGTACTAATGTTTTGTTGTACAAAGAACTAGGAACCGATAGTAAGGAAGACGTGTATATTTATCGGACGCCTGAAACTGCTAAAACTAAGAATCCAACTCACACTAAGGCAAAACTAAATGTCACTAATAGTGTTAAAAAGGGTGCTGACTCAAACGTCTTGACACAAAAGACAACTCGTTGGGAATACAAGAATGGTTTTTACTCATTCTTATTCAGCATTTCTGGTAACGACAAAGAATTCATCAAACAGTCTAATACATTCCACATTGGTGATGATTGGTTAGTCCTATCGACCACTCAAGCTCAAAAATTGAGTAAAGAACTGAAGAGTAAGAAAGTTCAAACTCAAATGAAGACTGAAGGGGAGGCCTATGTCAAAGCCGCAGTAACTAAAGCAATGACAGTCAATCCTTCAATGAGTGCTGCTCAACAAAAACAAGTGGCACAACAAGCTCAAAAGGAATTCAAGGCCCAAGCTACGGCTAAGATCGTTGAAGAAATAACTAAGTAAAATATTTTTAGAATTGAAAAAAGTCAATCTCATCGTTGTTGAGATTGACTTTTTATGTATTTAGAATTTTAAGGATTTTATTAAATTGTTAGTTATATATATTTTCGAAGGATTGTGTAATGGTATTTGGAGCAAGAGATTATTTGACGTCTAGGTCGACATTACCTAGACCATTGTCGAATTTAGCTTGCCATGCCCCCTTTGTTAATGATGGTGGTAGTACGAAGGTACCTGACGATACGCGTTGGTCTTTCAAGAGCGTCTTATTTTGAGTAGCTAATTTATCTACTAGCCACTTGAGAGACTTGAGGGGATTACCTAGTACTTCAGTTGATTTACCAGATTTGAGTTCCTCGCCGTCGTGGAGAAGCGTGCAGTTAACATTTTCTAGTGCATCGACCGTCTTGAATAGTTTAGTATCGAATTCATCTCCGTAGACTACTAGACCACCGACTGCTGCGTCCGACATTACCATGTATTTTGATAGGCTAGGGAACCAATCTTTGAAGCGAGAATCAGGAACTTCCAGAGCTGGAGCGACGGCCGTCTTATTGAGTAGATCTTCCAATGTGTCGTCAGGACTCAGGTCTTCTTTGGCGCGGAAGCACAGCTCTACTTCAACGAGTGGTTCCATTAGATCACTAAGATTTACGGTTGTTGGAGCGTGTAGGAAGTGGCTAGCTAGTTGAGCACCATATAGAGGCTCGTCTGAATCAAACATGTCTTGAGTCTGTTTGCTGGTAAGAGAAACCTTATACCCGCCAACCGCTTCGTTTTTCAATCTCGTCAATTCATCTTGAACACGATAGGCAGTCTCGTCATCAGTGGCGTAGCCTGACCAATCAGCTTCTGTAAGTGGGTTTTGTGTTCTCCAGGAGTTATATAGAGCTTGAGTCAATTCAGCTTCTTTTTCTGTTAGTCGAGTGTTGGGTAAAGTTTCAGTTGTATTTTGTGTCATAGGTGGAGCCTCCATTTATTTTATTTGTATTTGAATTCTTAATCTGACCCTTAATCTGAGATTCACTAATATTTTCTTCCATAGAGACTCACCTCTTTTAATGTTTTTTTAATTAATAAAAACAAAAAACGCCCTAAGATGAACTAAGTTCATCAAAGGACGTTTCGGACGTGTTACCACCTTTATTTACACACGCATCACTGCGAGTGCCTCAAGCAAACTAAATAATTTGCTGGCACGATAATGGGTGCAACCAGTGACCTCTACTACGGTTAATCGCTTTGAGGCACGACTGTCAGGTGATAATGACCATTCAGGTAATGTGTTGTCTCGCATCAACCGACAACTTTCTGAGATACCATAAATACTCAAGTTCCTGATAAACGTCTTTTTCGTTTGTTATTGATTGGTTGCTAATTTAGACCCTTTTATTAAGCTTGTCAACACTAAAATTAAAATAAATTAGTTTTATTTTAATTTAAAGCAATATAAATCCTTTTATATCAAGGGATTCAATCCTTAAAAAAATATCATAATTTTTTTAACGTTCGGAGGCTTCCTGAGTCAACTATTGGCAATTTGTGGTCAAATGAAAGATAATTCTTGTTAATATTAATTTATGTTAGTGTTTTCAAAAAAATGATATGGGGTGAAATATTTGAGTAATATTTTTGAATTGAACAATCTTTCTTATCAAGTAGACGATAATAAGATTTTGAAGAATATTGATTTGAACATTGAACAGGGGAAATATATCACGGTGGTGGGACCGTCCGGTAGTGGAAAAAGCACTTTGATGCGTATTTTAGCATCAATGATCAGTGCAACTTCCGGTGAAGCATTGTTTAGGAGCAAAAAAATCAGTTCATACGAACCGACCGATTATCGCCGCCGCGTGTCGTATGCGTTCCAACAACCTACATTGTTTGGCAAAACTATCAAGGACAATCTGGAGTTCCCTTATTTAGTCCGTGGTAAGGAGTTCGACCGTGATCAAGTCATCAGCTTTTTGAATTACGTCAACCTGGATGAAACTTATATCGATAAGAGTGTCAACGATGTTTCCGGTGGTGAAAAACAACGGATCGCCTTATTACGAAATTTGATTTTCACGCCAGAAGTTCTGATCACTGATGAAGTCACCACTGGATTGGATGCGGAAAACAAGCAAATAGTGCATGATATTTTGAATCGCTTCAATCGAGATGATAACTTGACGATTTTACGCGTCACTCACGATGATTCAGAAATAGCACAGGCGACTGATAAGATTACGATCAAGAATGGTGAGGTGATTCCAAATGTCTAATTTAACAGTTTCTAATTCTACATTGTCTCTAGGTTTTATTTTGGTTGTAGTTGCATTGGTGATCGGTTATTGGCAGAAACTTCAGATCGATAGGGATATTATCATCGGTGTAGTTAGAGCAATCGTACAATTAACGATCGTGGGATATGTTTTAAAATTCGTAATCAAGGCTAATGACGCTTGGTTAACGATAGCGTTCTTCGTCGTGATCGTGATCAATGCCTCATGGAATGCAGGTAAACGTGGAAATGGTATACCAAAGGCCTTTCAGTTCTCACTGTTGGCGATCTCAGTTGGTACGGTTATTACTTTAGGTACGTTAGTTTTGACAGGCTCGATTCAATTTATTCCCGAACAGATCGTACCGTTCACGGGAATGATCGCAAGTAATATCATGGTGGCAATCGGGTTATGTTACCGCAATATGAAGCAGTCTTTCACTGATCGTCATCAACAGATCCTAGAAAAACTAGCATTAGGTGCGGATGTCAAATTAGCTTCTGAAGATATCATTCGTGAGAGCATCAAGAGTGGGATGCAGCCGACGATCGACTCGATCAAGACGTTGGGATTGGTAGCATTACCCGGAATGATGTCCGGTCTTATTATTGCTGGAGTGGATCCAGTCAAGGCTATCAAGTACCAGATCATGGTCACATTCATGCTGTTAGCTTCGACAAGTATTGGTTCATTTATTTCGTGTTATTTAGCTTACAAACAATTCTATAATGAGCAAAAGCAACTCAAGTCTGATTTGATACCTTAATTTTGTTATGCTTTTATGACGTACAAAGTATAAATACATTGCAGATATGCCTAGTTGAGCTTAATATTGAATTAAGGATTTTATAAGGGATTTAATCAATCAATCAGGGGTGAGATGATTATGAATAATTTAAAAATCAATATTGGCGCTGCTATCATGGGGATTATAAACTGCATCGTCTTTGCAGTATCTTGGCCGGTTATTTTTGGGGCCGCAGTAAGCGATGGTTTCACGGGGACGAATATCACTAGTGGTACAGGTGCATTCTTTTATGCTATGGCAGCGATTGGTCTAGTTCTAAATATCGTAGCTCTGATACAGAGTAAGCAGGTCGGGATCTCGATAGTAGGTCCAGTCTTAGGAATTGTCGGTAACGGGCTGTTCATCTTGACAGCATTGATGGCTTTTCCAGCTATTATCGTATTGATCATTAGCGTGGTCTTCTTATTCATGCACCGTCCATCTAGCGAGGGGTACAAAGGTCAGAATGGTAAGCAGAATCCATACATTCAGACTGACCGCTCTCAATATAACCAATCTCAATACAATCAACAAAGTCCACAGAACCAACAGTATCAAGCAAATCAACCGTATGGGAATTATAATCAAACTAATAATCAGAGTAATCCTCAGCAAAATTCGTACGCACCTAATCAACAAAGTGGACAGTATCAAAATAATGAATCGCAAAGTCAGAATACTGGGACGCGGATGAGTCGTCGAAATAGATGATTTGTAATTAAATTTTAGTCTTTGTGAAATTAGACCTATTATGTAGGTCTATTTTTTTATATAATTGACACAATGGGATGTGATGCAATGTGAAGTTAGCAGTAATAGAAATAGGATCTAACTCCATCAGAACATCAGTGTATAGATCTTCAAAACGAAATCGTTTTAAAACCTTGGATCGTTGGCGTGAGCCAGTCAGATTAGGAAAGTCGATTGCACAAAGTCGATTATTAACGAATGAACAAATTGAAGAAACAATTGATGTTCTAAAGAAGTTTCAGGATCGAATCAGAAGATATGAAGTCGATCAAATTAGTTTGATTGCCACGGCGGCTGTGCGGATGGCAAAAAATCAAGAACAATTAATTTTTGCGGTCTTAAAAGAGACCGGATTACAACTGCATATCATTGATGAACAAGAAGAAGCCTTTTATGACTATGTCGCAGTACGCAATACGATGCGGGTTAAAGATGCCTTGATTGTTGATGTCGGCGGTGGCAGTAGTGAGATCAGTCTGGCCAAAAAAGGTCGATTGAAGCACGGATTGAGTATACCGATCGGTGCAATATCAGTTTCGGATCTTTATTTGAAGAGTGACCCGATAACGTCCAAAGAACTAGATGCCGCCAAAAAAGAAATCGGTGAACATTTGGACAGTTTGCAGTGGATGAATGCCAGTGCCACTTTCGTCGGTCTAGGTGGGACGTTGCGTGCGGTCACTAGTATTTTGAATCGTGAAGGTAAGCGTAAGAAGACTCTCCACAATTCAATCGTAACGATCGATCAGATCGATAAGTTATTCAATCGATTGGTGCACGCTTCGAATGAAGAACGAAGCCAGATCAAGGAATTGAGTGATGGCAGATACGAAGTCATTCTTGGAGGAATCTTGATCATTTCTGAGATAATCAAAAAAACCCCCTCACACGAAATTCGTTTTTCGAATTTTGGTGTTAGAGAGGGCTATGTCTTTAATTATTTCCACAAGATGAATCTTCAAGAAAAAAATTAAGCGCGACTTGGTAAGGTTATTTGAGCTGAATCTAGAATTTTACCTTCCATTTTATGAAGGAGTTCATTCATCCAGTAACCTTCTTTGATGTCCAATACATCATTTAGGGCGTATACTTTTAGTACGTAATCATGCGTAGCATCAGGTGGGTATGGTCCATTGTAGCCGACCTTGAGCTCGTCATCATTGTCGCCTAGTAAGGGACTGGCGGAGCTGTTTTTACCTTGAACGACAGGACTATTGGCTGACTGGCTGAAGTTCTCAGGTATCTCTAATTGGTCGGGTGAAAGATTAGCTGCTATCCAATGAATCCATTCAAATCCACAAACAGGAATGGAATCAGGATCGGTAAATGTTAAAGCAAGTGATTTTGTACCTGCCGGAACATTTGATAGCTTAATTGGGAAACTGATGATCGGTTTCCCATTTTTAATATCATCTGTGGGAGCAAACTTCCCGTATTTATCAGGAAGCAATCCATTTATTAAGTGAACCTTTATTTCCATAACAAACCCATCTCCTTAAAAATATTTATAATGAGGTAATTACAAATGGAACAAATAGATAAAAAAAATCTATCTGATGTTATTGTAAATCAGATTAGAAAGATTGAACAATTGGTTGGCAGACCGGTGGCTGTTTACAGTGAATACTCTGACCATGAGTATTTAACGCTAGACCAAGCTAGCCATAAGAACAACGACGGAAAGATAGAAGTTATCATTACAAACGAAAAATATAAAGATTTTGTTTTGATGCATGAACTATATCATATTGAATTAGAAAATTCTGGTGAACCAATTATTTCATGTGCGGTAACATCTGGCAAAGAAGACGAAGATGGTAGGATCTTGTCGACAGCCAATTCATTATTTGAGACGATCGAACACGCTGAGATAGTTAAGAAGCAAACTGAGGATGGTACTTTGACTGATGAGATCAAAGCTGAATACATTCGTGGAGTGGATCACGCCTTGAATCCTAACGTACAGTTGGATTTGGCTAATATGAGATTTTATCGCACTTTAATCATTTTTGACGGAATCGTCTTCAGCGAACATGCTAAAGATGCTGACTGGAAGATGGAATTCCCAACCTCGTACAAGATAGCCGAGAGTTTAGTCGAACAGGTCGAAAAAAATGATTTGACCGTTCCACTGCAATTCAGACGCACTTTGATACATGCCTTGGAAGAATACAATAATTTGATTATTTCCAATGGTTACGAGAGCATGCACTATCACGAGTTCTTGAATGTGACGCCAGTCGTATCAGATCGTCAACTACGTTTGAGCTTGAATCAAGTTTATCAAGTCAAGCATTCACCTTATACCAATCGTGTTACTCAAAAGGACGCTTATATCTTGATCGGTATCAACGATGGTCAGAGTGTAGGGACCTTGAATGTTGATCCTAAGAAAGTCAATCCAGAATTTTACAAAGCATACTATCAACAAACAGTGGAGAAGGCTTTTGCTCAAAGCGGGATAACTTACATCACTAGATAGTTTTGAAAAATACAGGAGGATTTTTATGTCAGACAAAATTTCAGAATTTAAAGACTTACTTCAAAAAGCTAAGTTCGTTACTTTTTTGACTGGTGCTGGTGTCTCAACGCCGTCAGGAATTCCTGATTACCGTTCGAAAAATGGCTTATACAAGCGTGAAAAGTATGATTTTCCACCTGAATACATGTTGAGCCATGAGAATCTACTAAAACATCCGGATATTTTTCATGATTTCACTGTCCACAACATGTATTTCCCAGATGCGGAACCTAATATTATCCACAAGCGAATGGCTGAGATCAGCAATCAAAAGGGAGCCATCGTGACGCAGAATGTTGATAAATTACATACTAAGGCTGGAGCTAAGAATGTCGTGGAATTTCATGGCAATTTGTATGATAATATTCATTGTTTAACTTGTGGTAAAGAATTTGATTACAAATATTATCTTAAAGATTATCGCCATCATGAGGACAATGGAATCATTCGTCCCGGTACGACAGTATTGTACGGTGAAAATATTAATCCAGATAACGTTGAACATGCTATCGAAGATGTTGAACGTGCCGACTTATTAGTTGTTGTTGGAACTAGTTTCAAAGTATATCCATTTGCAGGGTTGCTGAGATATGCTCAAACGAGCACGAAGCTGGTAGTTATCAACAAAGAAAGTTTGGACCTAGATTCGTCAGTATTGGCTATTTCTGATGACGCAGTTAATGTTTTTTCTCAAATTTAAAATGATATACTTGTAACAACTATTGCATAACTATTTATTTGCGGAGGCTTGAAAATATAAATGACTAAAGATAATAAGACTTTTTACATAACTACGCCAATCTACTACCCATCAGGTAAATTAACGATTGGTAATTCATACACGACCATTGCAGCAGATACACTGGCTCGTTACAAGCGTAATGAGGGTTACGATGTATTCTTCCTCACAGGTACAGACGAGCACGGTTTGAAGATCGAACAAAAAGCCGAAGCTAAAAAAATGGAGCCACAAGAGTACGTTGATATGATGGCTGCCGATATCAAGAAATTGTGGAAAACACTAGAAATTTCTAACGATAAGTTCATTCGTACGACAGATGATTACCATGTCAAAGCAGTTCAAAAGATTTTTGAAAAGTTGATCGCTCAAGGTGATATTTACTTAGGCGAGTACACTGGCTGGTATTCAGTTGATGATGAGGAATATTTCACAGAATCACAATTGGCTGAAGTCTTCCGTGATAAGGATGGCAATGTCACTGGTGGTAAGGCTCCATCAGGACACGAAGTCACATTAGTTAAGGAACCTTCATACTTCTTCAAGATGGGCAAGTATGCCGATCGACTATTGAAGTATTACGAAGATAATCCTACATTCATCGAACCTGAGATTCGTAAGAATGAGATGATCAATAACTTCATCAAACCGGGCTTGGAAGATCTAGCCGTATCTAGAACTAGTTTCAACTGGGGCGTTCCGATTCCTAGTGATCCAAAGCACGTTGTCTATGTTTGGATCGACGCATTGTTGAACTATATCACGGCACTAGGTTATATGAGTGACGACGATTCATTGTTCAAGAGATACTGGCCTGCAAATGTTCAATTCGTTGGTAAGGAAATCGTTCGTTTCCATACTATTTATTGGCCAATCATTCTTATGGCATTGGGAATCGACCTACCTAAGCAAGTCTTCGGTCATGGTTGGTTGTTGATGAAGGATGGTAAGATGTCGAAGTCTAAGGGTAATGTTGTTTACCCTGAAATGCTAGTAAATCGTTACGGACTAGACTCATTACGTTATTACTTGATGCGTGCTATGCCATTTGGTAATGATGGTGTCTTCACGCCTGAAGACTACATTGACAAGATCAACTATGATTTAGCAAACGACCTCGGTAACTTATTGAATAGAACTATCTCAATGATCAATAAGTATGATGACGGTAAGATCGTTTCAGTTGCTGCCTTGACAGATTTGGATAAAGATCTCGAGAAGACTTACGCTGATACTTTGACAGATTATCGTGATCACATGGACAAGTTCGAGTTCCCAGAAGCACTAGCTAGTGTTTGGTCATTCATCAGTCGTGCTAACAAGTACATCGATGAGACACAACCTTGGATCCTTGCCAAAGACGACAGTAAAAAAGCTGAGTTACAATCAGTTCTCGGTCATTTAGCTGAATCATTAAGATTGATCGCCTTGTTGATCAGTCCTGTAATGACACAGTCACCAATCAAAATCTTCGCACAATTGGGATTAGATTATGACAATGATAAAGACTTGAACTTTGGTGACACGGTTGTAGGCAAAACAGTCACTAGTGATCCAGAACCAATTTTCCCAAGATTGGACGCAAAAGAAGAAGTTGAGTACATCAAGGGTAAGATGGCAGAAGAACAAGCCAAAAATGGTGGTGGCAAGTTGAGTAAATCCGCTCAAGCCAAAGCTAAGGCTCAAGAAGATGAAGATGACTATCCTAAGGAAATCAGCTTTGATGACTTTGCTAAGGTCAAGATGATCGTAACTGAAATCTTAGATGTTAAGCGGGCACCAAACGCTGACAAGTTGTTACAATTCACATTGGATGACGGAACTGGGATCGAACGTCAGATTCTTTCGAGCATGTATGAATTCTATCCTAACTTCAAAGAATTGATCGGCAAGAAAGTTGTTGCATGTGTCAACTTGAAGCCTAGAAAGATCCGTGGTGAATGGAGTAACGGTATGTTGCTATCCACTGAAATGGGTGATGACGTTAAGTTGGTTCTAGTTGATAATTCACACAAAAATGGAGCAATCCTAGGATAATGAAAATCTTTGATACACATACACATTTGAATGACCCTGCATTTGCCGGTAAAACTCAAGAATATATCGATCGTGCAGCTGAGTATGATGTCGTGGAGATGGCGATCGTTGGTCAAAACGAAGAATACAATATCGAAGCAATCAGACTAGCTCAAAATTATCGACCACTACATGCAGTTATTGGTTGGCACCCGGAATTTGCTAAAGAATACAACGAAGAACAACTGGTTAATCAGATCAAATTGCCAGAAGTCGTTGCGATCGGTGAGATCGGTCTCGATTATCATTGGGATGAAAATCCTGAGCCTGAGGTTCAAAAGGCGACACTATTAAAGCAACTAGACGTTGCCCAAGAGTATGACATGCCAGTTTCGATCCACTGTCGTGATGCGTTTGAAGATATGTATGAGATTTTGAAAAAACACGATATGTCGAAGTCAGGTATTATCATGCACAGTTTCAATGGTGACATTGCTTGGTTGAATAAGTTCTTGGACTTAGGTTTGATGATCTCATACAGTGGTGTAGTCTCATTCAAGAATGCACCTGAAGTTCACGAATCAGCTAAGAACACACCGCTAGACCGACTATTAGTTGAAACCGATGCACCTTATCTGGCTCCAGCTCCATATCGCGGTCACCAAAACGAACCGGGATATACGCGCTTTGTCTTAGATGCAATCGCAAAATATAAGGACATGGACCCAGATGTAGTCGCTCAAAAGACTTTTGAAAACTCTCATCGGGTTTATAACATCAAATAATGAAAATAAAAGAAATAATCGTAGTTGAGGGTAAATCAGATACGAATCGATTGAAAGACTGCTTAGGCAATGTCGATACGATCGAAACTCGCGGTTCCGCCTTGAATGATGAAACTATCAAGAGAATCAAAGTGGCGCAACAAAAACGTGGAGTTATCATCTTCACTGATCCTGACTTCAATGGTAATAGGTTACGCACGATAATTTCTCAAGTAGTTCCTGACGCTAAGCAAGCTTTCTTGCCGAGGAACAAAGCCGTTCCGAAGAAGAGTGACGGTAGTCTCGGTATCGAGCACGCAAGAGATGAAGACATCAAGCAAGCTCTAGCGGCGGTTTATACAACTGCTAATCTGACTGATGATTATAGTACTGACGACATGATCGATCTGGGTTTGATTGGGGATGTTGATTCTCAAAAACGTCGTGAGTTTGTGGGTTCAGAATTGAAGATCGGTTATACCAACGCCAAGCAATTCTTGAATCGGCTGAATATGTTACAAGTATCACCACAAGACTTAATGACCGCAGTTAAAAAATTTGATAAAGGAAGTTTACATGACACTAAATAGATTAAGTATTGCTGACCCGATTCGGACGAACGATATACTACGCAAGTATAAATTACGTGCAAAAAAGAGTTTGGGACAAAATTTTTTAACGAACGAAAAAGTTTTGGATGATATTGTTGCTGCTAGTGACTTTCAAGCTGATGAGATAGCTATTGAGATCGGACCCGGTATCGGTGCCCTGACTGAAAAATTAGCTCAAGTGGCTGAGAAGGTTTTCGCATTTGAGATCGACTCCACGCTGATCCCTGTCTTAGCAGATACGTTGGGAGATTACGACAATATCGAGGTTTTCAATGAGGACATCTTAAAAGTCAACCTCGATGAGTTCGTGAAGGAACATCATTTGGAAGGCAAGACTATCAAAGTAGTAGCCAACTTGCCGTACTATATTACGACGCCGATCATGTTGAACTTGATCAATAGTGACTATCCATTTCAAGCACTAGTCTTGATGATGCAAAAGGAAGTCGCTGAAAGAATTACAGCTGATCCCGGACATCGTGAATATGGTTCACTGACGATTGCTGTTCAGACACAGATGGATGCTAGGATTTCTAGTATCGTTGGTCGCAATTCATTTATTCCGAAACCAAAAGTAGATTCAGCCGTGGCCGTCTTGGAACGATTACCAAAGGATAAGATAAATATCGAAGATCCAGTTTTCTTCAATAAACTTATCCGATCAGCATTCGCTCAAAAACGTAAGAGCTTGATGAACAATCTTTTGAACTGGTTAGGTCGAACAGATGAAAATCGGACGATGATTAAAGAAGTTTTCAAAGATTGTGAAATTGCTGAAAACGCACGTGGCGAACAAGTATCAATCGATCAATATAAACACATGTCTAGCGAACTTAAACAAAGAACTAAAAAATAATTAGTTTATAAAATGATAATCTCCTTGTAATTTCAATGAAAACATGGTAGAATTGCACTCCTAAGGAGTGATTTATATAATGCCAACTTCATTGAAAACAATCAAGAATCGTCTTGATGCTCATTTAGGTGAAAACTTAACAGTTGTAGCGCAAGCAGGTCGCAAAAAAGTTATCCGCCGTCGCGGAACTTTAGCAGAAACATTCCATTCAGTTTTTGTAGTTGATTTGGATCAAAATGAAAACTCTTTTGAAAGAGTTTCATATAGTTATGCCGATTTACTCACAAAATCTATTGATATTACATTTGATAGTGAAGAAACAGAATTAAGCTCTGACGAAAAAGTTGCAGATGCTGAATAAATCTATCACGAATAATAGGGTTGCCGAGAGGCAATCCTATTTTTGTGTGTTTTAAGGACTATTTAAGCGAAAAAACTTGAAAATCTTAACGAGATAGTGGAAAATGAATTGATTGTTATGTCATTTACTTTATAATTTTAATTGAAACAGGCTTTTTAGGAGAGATAAATATGAAAACACGAAGAAGCGAACGATTAATCGATATGACTCGTTACTTGCTCGAGAGACCACATACACTTATATCTTTAGCGTTTTTTGCAGACAGATACGAATCTGCCAAGTCATCGATATCTGAGGATTTAGGAATATTAAGACGAACATTTATGATTCGTGGCATTGGTGCCCTAGAGACACTACCCGGTGCTGGTGGTGGGGTCATTTTTACACCCGGTATTTCTAAGCGAGAAGCTACAGATTTTGTTGACAATACAACTAAGAGACTTGAACAACCTGATAGGATTTTGCCCGGTGGATATTTATATCTAACTGATTTATTAGCTGACCCTGAAGTTTTGAGAACTATCGGTCGCATGATCGCCACACAATATTCACAAAGTTCGATCGACGTTGTCATGACCGTCGCAACTAAGGGAATTCCCATTGCACAAAGTGTGGCTAGTTTCTTGAATATTCCGTTTGTGATTGTCCGCCGTGATTCCAAGATCACTGAAGGTTCCACGATCAGCGTTAATTACGCTTCAGGCTCATCTGACAGGATCGAAAAAATGGAATTATCAAAACGTAGCTTGCCAGAAGGTTCACGTGTCTTAGTAGTCGATGACTTCATGAAAGGTGGCGGAACTATCAACGGTATGCGCAGCCTTATTTCAGAATTCAATGCTATTTTTGCTGGGGCAACTGTCTTCGCTGAAAATATCAATGTTAAATCAGAATTCCGAGATAACAAGGTTACTTCGGTTTTTAAAGTTCAAGAAATCGATACAGTCAACCGAATTCTTAAGATCGAAAATGGAGATTATTTGGCAAAAACAGATTTTAGCTATTTTGAATAAAAACATAATTGAGTAGGTCATGTGAATAATGCTATTATATACTAGGATATTTGAGTGACTGAAAGGGAGTTTCCAATGTCGAATCGTTATGTAATAATACTTGCCGCTGGCAAGGGCACAAGAATGAAGTCAAAATTGTACAAAGTATTGCATCCGGTAGCTGGTCGAGCTATGGTCGATCATGTTTTAACTCAAGTGGAGAAGCTTGATCCTACTATAGTTGAAACAGTTATCGGGAGCGGTGCAGAAAAGGTCCGTGAACTATTAGGGGATCGTACTAAGTATGCCTTGCAAAAGGAACAACTAGGTACAGCCCATGCTGTTTTACAGACTGAAGATGTTTTAGCTGGTAAAGAAGGAACAACATTGATCATCAATGGTGATTGTCCACTGTTTACTGCTGAAACTTTTGAAAAACTATTTGCTTATCACGAAGAACAACAGGCTGCTGTTACTATTTTAACGGCACATGCTGACAATCCGTTTGGATATGGACGTATGGTGCGCGATGAAAATGGCAGTGTTGTTAAGATCGTCGAGCAAAAAGATGCTTCAGAAGATGAGAAGAAGATTCAAGAAATCAACACGGGTGTATTTTGCTTTGATAATGAATTATTGTTCAGCAATTTGCACGATGTTAAAAATGATAATGCTCAAGGTGAGTATTATTTACCAGATTTAATTTCCATGCTAAAAAATCAGGGCAAGAAGATTGCAGCATATCAAATGTCAGATTTATCTGAATCAATGGGTGTTAATGACCGCGTGGCATTGTCTCACGCAGAAAAACTCATGCAAACACGTATCAATGAAGCGCATATGCGTGACGGTGTAACTATTATCGATCCCGATAACACATACATTGACGTAGATGTTAAAATTGGCAATGACACAGTAGTTGAACCTAATACTAAGATATTTGGTAAGACTACGATTGGGTCTAATTGTTTGGTTGGCTCAGGTTCTAGACTAGAAGATGCTACAATTGAAGATAACGTCCAGATTATCAGTTCAACTATCGAGAGTGCTATCATGCACGAAGGTAGTAATATTGGTCCAAATTCGCATTTGCGTCCTAAAGCTGAAATCGGCAAAGACGTGCATGTCGGTAATTTTTGTGAAATCAAAAATGCCAAAATCGGCGACCGCACTAAGGTTGGTCATTTAACTTATGTTGGTGATGCTACTTTAGGTACAGATATCAATGTCGGTTGTGGTGTGGTGTTCGTCAACTATGATGGTGTTAAGAAGTGGCACAGTACTATTGGTGACCATTCATTTATTGGAAGTAACTCTAATATTATTTCGCCAGTTGAAATGGAAGATCACTCATTCATCGCTGCAGGTTCAACGATCACCAATGATATTCCTAAGCATGCTATGGCAATTGCTAGACAAAGACAAACTAACAAAGAAGATTTTTGGAATAGATTACCATTATCAAAAAGTGAAGATTGGAAATAAAGGTGGAAATTAATGTCATATCAAAATAACGAACGACCAATGAAAATTTTTGCGTTGAATTCGAACAAACCTTTGGCAGAAAAAATTGCTAAAGAAGTTGGGATTCCGCTGGGAAAATCATCAGTTACACGTTTTAGTGACGGTGAGATCCAAATCAATATTGAAGAAAGTATCCGTGGTGCTGAAGTATTCTTAGTTCAATCTACTTCAGCTCCTGTTAACGACAATTTGATGGAATTGCTTATCATGGTTGATGCTTTGAGAAGAGCTTCAGCACATGTAGTTAATGTGGTTATTCCTTACTATGGTTACGCTAGACAAGATAGAAAATCACGTTCACGTGAACCTATCACGGCTAAGTTAGTAGCTAATATGTTACAACGTGCCGGTGTTGACCGTGTACTTGCACTTGACTTGCATGCTGCTCAAATTCAAGGATTCTTTGATATTCCTGTTGATCATTTGATGGGTGCACCTCTGTTGGCTGATTATTTCTTAACTAATCACCTAGAAAAAGACGCTGTGGTTGTTTCACCTGATCACGGTGGTGTGATACGTGCTAGAAAATTGGCTGAATTTTTGAAGACACCAATTGCTATTATTGATAAACGTAGACCTCGTGCTAACGTTGCTGAAGTTATGAACATCATCGGTAATGTTAAGGGCAAACGTGCGATCATCATTGATGATATGATCGACACTGCTGGTACGATCACGCTTGCATCACAAGCCTTGATCGATGCTGGAGCAACTGAAGTTTATGCTTGTTGTACACATCCGATCCTATCAGGTCCAGCTATTGAGAGAATCGAAGCTTCACCAATCAAGAAGTTGATCGTTACTGATTCAATCAATCTTCCAGAAGAAAAAGTTATCGATCGTATGGTTAAAGTTTCTGTGGGACCACTTATCGGTGATGCTATTCGTCGTATCCATGACAATGAACCAGTCAGTCCATTGTTTGACACACGTTTCAAACGCAATAAAAAATAATTATTAATGAATCTATTAGAGATTGGAGTCTTCCAATCTCTTTTTTTGTTCAAATCGTACAGGATAAGTTAATACGTTGACTAATACATTTGAGAATAGTATTTTTTAAAATAAAAAAAATACAGTTATGGGTGGTGTTAACGATGATTCCAATGTTTTGGACTTTTACAATGGTTGTAGTTATTTTGATGTTCTGTTTGAAGAATGATCGCTATATGCGCAATATTAAAACATACAAGTCAGATTTAATGACGGTTGGGATGGTTGTGGGGATAGCCGCTACGGTCGGCTTGGTTTTTATCATCGCTAGCGGCAGAGCGTACATGTTCTTCTGATATATAATTTAATTATATTTTGATATGTGCAATTTTGTATAATTGTTATCCTCTGTTTTGATACAATAAAAGAAATCTATTAAGGGGAGAAACAATGCAAGTACGTAATAAACAGACAATGCGTGCGATTATCATCGTTGTAGCAGTGTTGTTGATTTGGTTTTTACCGATACCAATGGGGATCAAGGCTGCCGGTTGGCATACCTTTGCTATATTTATCGGATTTATTTTAGGATGTCTCCTGAATGTCGCACCATTAGCGATTTTATCGATCGTAATGATGGCGATTTTGACTATCTCACAGGCGATGCCGGCCGAGTTAGTCTATGCTGGGTTTGGTAATAGTGCCGTCTGGTTGATCATGTTTGCTTTTTTTGTGGCAATTGGTTTTAGAACGACTAGATTAGGATTTAGGATTGCATATTATTTGATTTATCGTTTTGGTCACAGTTCGCTGGCGTTGTCGTACGTCTTAACGATCTGTGATGTCATCATGGCACCGTTCGTACCTAATACTAATGCACGTGGAGCGGGAGTGCTCTATCCGATCACGATGTCACTATCCAAGTCATTGGGCTCCGAACCGGACGATGGGACGCAGAATAAGATCGGCTCGTATTTATTACTGACGAGTTTTCATCAAAATTTAATTGCCGGTTCATTGTTCCTTACGGCGATGGCAACTAATCCGCTAGCACTCAGCATGGGTAAGAGTGTTTTTCACGTCTCCATCTCATGGTGGGATTGGTTCAAGTACATGTCAGTGCCTAGTATCTTAGCGTTGGTTGTCGTACCGTTGGTAATTTATTTGATACACAGACCGGAATTGAAGAGGATTCCCAATGCGCAGACCTTCGCCAAAAAAGAGCTGGATCAGATGGGACGTCTGTCAGTTAAAGAAATTATTATGATAGCGGTCTTTGTCCTGATGATCCTATTGTGGGCTACGACACAGTTCACTAAGTTAGACAATACCAGTATTGCTCTGTTAGGCTTAGCAATTTTGATCGTGACCGGCATTGTCGGATTGGATGATATTTTATCTGAGAAGAAAGTCTGGAATATCTTCTTGTGGCTACCACCATTGATGGCAATCACACCTTACTTAGCACAGACGGGTGTGATTTCGTGGTTCAAGAATATCATGGCTAATGGTGTCAAAGGCATGAGCTTGACACTGGCCTTTATTATTTTGGCATTGGTATATTTATACATTCACTATTTCTTTACCAGTGTTCTAGTTCACATGCAGGCACTGTACATTCCGTTTGCGACCGTGTTGGTCAGTTTGGGCGCCAATCCGACGATGGTCATCATGATGTTCGCCGCTTTGACGTGTATCTCTCCTAGCACGACTCACTATGGGACTGGTACAGCCTCGATATACTTTGCGACAGGTTATGTCACTCAGAGAGAGTGGTGGCGCGTGGGCTTCATCGTATCGTTTGTAGAATTTTTGATTTTTATGATCGTTGGCCTCGGTTGGTGGAAGATTTTAGGGATGTTCTGATATTGATACAGTAAAAAAATTAATAGCCTTAGGGCTATTTTTTGTTTTCAACGTAATTTATTTAGAGTAGGTATTTACTACTCAAATACAATTATTGAGGAGAATTCGTGTTATGAGATTTAATCAGTTGAAGAAAGATCCAAATTCTATTTTACGCAAGAAACTCGTCAAAGCTGGCCGTAGCTGGGTGACGGTCTCTACTTTGGCATTTGCTGGAGCGGTGGTTATTGGTGGTACTGTTACTAATAATGTTTATGCAGCGACGGAAACTGGCACATCAGAGAAACCAGTTACGCCAGAGAAACCAGTTACGCCAGAGAAACCAGTTACGCCAGAGAAACCAGCTACGCCAGAGAAACCAGCTACGCCAGAGAAACCAGCTACGCCAGAGAAACCGGCTACGCCAGAGAAACCGGCTACGCCAGAGAAACCGGCTACGCCAGAGAAACCAGCTACGCCAGAGAAACCAGCTACGCCAGAGAAACCGGCTACGCCAGAGAAACCAGCTACGCCAGAGAAACCAGCTACACCAGAGAAACCAGGCAAACAGCCAGGTAAACCAGGTGGCAGTAGCTCACACGGTAAAAATCCTTCTAAACCATCTAAAGGTAAACCAACAGATTCAAACGACAAAACAAAGCCATCAAAGCCAATTTCAAAACCAAAAGCAGTCAAAAGAATGATATCTACATTACCAAATAAAGGAATAGTTAAACTGTGTACAGCAGAAGGTAAAAGCATTTCAAATCGTGCCCTATCCCCAAGCAGTGACTGGTATTCTGACAAAGAAATGATCATCAATGGCGAAGTGCACTATCGTGTTTCCACAAACGAGTGGGTCAAAGCCAGTGATGTTTACGAATATACCGGTGTTAAAGCGATAGTAAAAACTCACAACGGTGAGATCAAACCCCTTCATAATCAATTGGGAAAAAACGTCAATCGTGCGTTAGCACCTTCAACTCTGTGGGTAGCTGACAGAATTGTTTACCTCAATGGTGAAAAACACTATCGTGTTGCCACAAATGAATTCATCAAAGCTGAGTTTATTGATTTAATTTAATAAATTATTTAATGTTTCTAAATATAAAAAAATTTGACATCGTATTTTTCAATCAGGTAACTTTGCTTACCGTGTTTTGAAATATGCGGTGTTTTTTTATACAGTCGGAATGGGTGATTCCATTTTTGATGAACTTATATTATTTAAATTTTAAAACTGATTTAGAAAATAAAGCTTTTTTCCAACGTAATTTAGTTTGAGTAGTTAATGACTATTCAATAAATTATTAAGGGGAGTTTATGTTATGAGATTTAATCAATTAAAGAAAGAGCCAAATTCTATTTTACGTAAAAAGTTAGTCAAAGCCGGCCGTAGTTGGGTGACGGTCTCTACTTTGGCATTTGCTGGAGCAGTTATTGTGGGTGGTAGTACACTAGTTTATGATGTTCATGCGGACGAAAAGCAAGAACAAGTTCAAGAGCCTAACAGTGAAACGCAAGATGAAAATGATAAAAATACTAGTAATGTAAATTCTGAAGATAATGTTGAAAGTGAAAAAGTCGGGACTGATTCTGACCAGAATCTTGATGAAAGTGATTTGAAATCTAGTGATTCAGATGAAGATCGTAATTTGAATTCTCCTAATACAGATAATGAGAATATTATTAGAGGACAAGCGGGAGAATGTAAATGGCGTTTAGATAAAACTGAAGGGATTTTATTTTTAGAAGGAGGGGTATTTGATAATAGTAAGTTAACCAACGTAATCAGAAGTAACAATGGGAAAATTCATAAAATTACTATCGAAGGGACAATTAAGAGTAATAACAATAAAATTGATATTTTTTCTAAGCTAGTTCAACTGGAAGAAATTAATGGATTAGATAAATTGAATACTAGTAATATCACCGATATGTCTGGACTATTTGCAGGAAATTCGAAATTAGTGAAGTTAGATATTTCAGGCTTAGATACTTCTAACGTTACTGATATGGGATCCATGTTTGCTGGAGATGTTTCTTTAACTGAGTTGAAATTGGGAAATATTCGTACTAATAAAGTTACTAAGATGGCTTATATGTTTCAAAATTTAAGAAATTTGACTAGTTTAGATTTGAATAAATTGGATACTGGCAATGTACAAAGTATGTCTGGTATGTTTCAAGGAATGAAGAAGTTGACTGACTTAGATCTGAGTGGATTTGAAACACAGAAATCAACTAACATGTCTGATATGTTCAGTGGTTTGCAGTCAGTGGAACAGTTAAATCTAAATAATTTTGATACAAGCTCTGTTACCTCAATGGATGGAATGTTCAGTGATATGATTTCTTTGAAGAGCTTAGATTTGAATAAATTTAATACTGCCAATGTGTATCGTATGAATGGAATGTTTAAAGGATTAGAGAGCCTAACAAACTTGAATATTTCAAATTTTGACACACAACGAGTATATTCCATGAGAGATATGTTTTCAGGAGTAAAGAAATTGTCACAATTAGATGTCTCAAACTTTAGAACTTCTAATCTAACCTATATGAGTTTTATGTTTAAAGGTATGGAATCTCTGAAAAAAATTGACCTTCAAAATTTTGATACTTCAAAAGTAGAAGATTTGGATGGCCTGTTTAATGGGATGAATAGTATAGAAACATTAGATTTATCAAATTTTGATGTTTCCAATGTTTATTCAATATATAGAATTTTTGATGACATGGAAAGTCTCAAATATTTAGATATTTCAGGTTTTAATATGATTAATACTTCTAATCAGCATGAATTAAATCTAGTGGGAAAGGATATTAAAGTCTTAAAGTTAGGTAAATTGGTTAGGTTGAATGACACTCTAGATTCAGTTCAATCATCAGATTTTTATGACACGCATAATAATAAACTTTGGCAAGCAGTAGGAACTGGAACAATTGAAAATCCCAAAGGGGAATATTATGCGACTGATGAATTAATTGATAAGTATATTGATGATAATTCACGTGAGGATGAAACATTTGTTAAAATTGACAATTCAGATAGTGTTGTTGCAGCAACAGTAAAAATCAACTCTAATTTTGAAAGGGAACAATATACTAAGGGATTCCATCTTAAAAGAGGTGAAAAAAAAGTATTGACAGTTCCTGATATTGATTACAAAGGTCTGACGGCGGATAAAAAAACTATTACCGTAGAGTGTGATCAAGATGGTAATATAATCAACAATGACTTTGTCACGTATAAGGGGGCTAATCTAATTAAAGAAACTGTTGAAATAGGCTATGTTGATGGAAAAGAAATAACTCTGGATGTTGAGCTATATCCTGGAACGATAGTAATTATGGACGTTCCTACTGAGCCGGGTTACACTACTGATATCAAAGAGATTACTTTTTATGTGGATTTACGTGGGCATATAGCAACTGACGATAGTGTTTATTATGAGAAAAATGAACCTGATGGTAACTCAACAGGTAATGGTGAGAATAATGGTTTGAATCCGGGAGGACCTAATCCAACACCAGCACCAACTAATCCAGTTAAAAAACCCCATAAGCCATCAAGTTCAAATAAAAAACCTCACAAACCAACAACCCCAACAACTCCATCAACTCCAAAATCAGTCCAAAGAACCGTAACCACACTACCAAACAAAAAAATCGTCAACATATACACAAAAGATGGCAAGCACATCTCAAATCGTGCCCTATCTCCAAGCAGTGACTGGTATTCTGACAAAGAAATGATCATCAATGGCGAAGTGCACTATCGTGTCTCCACAAACGAGTGGGTCAAAGCCAGCGAGGTTTACGAATATACTGGTCTAAAGGCAATAGTAAAAACTCACGATGGTGATATCAAACCACTTCACAACCATATGGGTACAAGAACGAACCGTGCGCTAGCACCTTCAACACTGTGGGTAACTGACAGAATTGTTTACCTCAATGGTGAAAAACACTATCGTGTTGCCACGAATGAATTTATCAAAACTGAATTCGTTGATGTGATTCAATAAACTAAATAAAAAAACTGGTATTGGCAACTGCCAATACCAGAGATTGATTATCTTCTGCGATTTTTTTCTTGATCACGTAACTGTTGATATCTCAATAAATCACGGATTTGTTGTAAGTATTCTAGTTGTGGATCTAATTCCTCGACGCTTTCGTCAAACTTACTCTTAGAACCGTCGCGACGCATTTTGTTCATTACTTTAACAATTGTAAAGACCACGAACATGACGATCAGGAAGTTGATCAGAGCATTTATAAAGTCACCGATCAAGAAGCTGGCTCCAAATAATTCGAACTTCATTTCTGACAAGTTGATTTGACCAATTAAGATACCAAGTAATGGGTTGATGATATAAGTGGTTAACGATGATACCAAACTATTAAAGGCAGCACCAACGATAACACCAACGGCTAAGTCGACGACACTACCACGAGAGATAAACTCTTGAAATTCTTTAAACATTTATGTGGCTCTCCTTTACAGCTTTCAGTATAAGGAATACTTTACTATATTTTTTCACTTTTGTAAGTGATTGTAACAGTAAAATAATAAAAGAGGAACGAAAAAATTAATTTTTTTTCGTTCCTCTTTTAGTTAAATTTCTCTGCTGATATGTTCGTGATAGGCGTCTTTGACGTCGCTAAGATCGGTTAATTTAAGTTTTTCGTTAACTTCATCAGTCATACTTTGCTTAGTCTCATCATCCCAATCGAAGTATTCACTCATATAATCAATCACAGCATCTTCGATTTCTTTCATGTGTTCAATGTCAAACAACATTTGGCTGCTACGACGTAATAAGTAATCGATTGGATGTTCTACCATCTCGGCCTTTAATCCATATTGCAACATTGCCCAGTCGACACGTGGTAAGTTATCTTGCATCATTTCATTAGGCAATAATTCATAGACATCAGTCACGTTTGACCCGTATCTTTGAACTAGTTTTTCGGCATCATCACGGTCTAAGTCATAACTGCTGATACCTTGTTCTGACATTTCGTCAAAATAAGTCTTCCAGCCATCATCACCGCCGACGTCACCACCAGATAGGGTAAGATCCTCAGTCTGTTGTGATTGATACTCATAATCAGTCTCGCTAGACAATTCACAGGCGACTTCATTAACGATCTTTTCGGCCATCTTACGATACCCAGTCAATTTACCACCGGCGATCGATAGCAATCCGGAATCAGACTTGAAGATTTCGTCTTTACGAGAGATCTCTGAAGGCGACTTACCTTCTTCTTGGATCAGTGGACGAACACCGGACCAACCAGCTTCTACGTCATCTGGAGTTAGTTGATTTGGCAAGTCGAACATTTGATTAGCTGCTGCCAAGATGTAAGTAACATCCTTAATGGTGATATCTGGTTCTTTAGGATCGTCCATCCAAGTAGTGTCGGTAGTTCCAATATAAGTCTTACCTTCACGAGGGATCGCAAACATCATTCTGCCATCGTGGAAAGGTGTGTCGAAGTAAATCGAATTAGTGATAGGGAACTTCTCTTGATCGATAACTAGATGGACACCCTTAGTCAAGTGAAGATGTTTTCCCTCATTGGAACCATCCATATCTCTGATCTCATCGACCCAAGGACCACATGAGTTGATGACCTTTTTAGCATGGATCTCACCAGTTTCACCAGTGACCGTATCCAAGAAAGTCACGCCAGATACTTTTTGAGTATCATCGTAGAGTAACCCAGTTACTTTAGCGTAATTGGCAATCAAAGCACCTAGTTCGTTAGCTTTTTTGATTACTTCTAAGGTTAAGCGCGCATCGTCAGTTCGATATTCAACGTAAACTCCAGAACCTTTGAGATTCTCACTCTTAATATAAGGTTCACGATCAGTAGTCTTTTGTGGATCAAGCATGTACTTACGCTCAGAAGATTTAACCTGTGCTAAGCGGTCGTATACGTCTAATCCAATAGCAGTGGAGAATGGTCCGAATGTTCCGCCGTCGTAGAATGGTAACATCATCTTCAGGGGTGTTGTGATTTGAGGAGCGTTATTATAAACAATTGCACGTTCACTACCAACTTCGTGAACTTCATTGATAGCAGCTTGCTTCAAGTAACGTAAGCCACCGTGCACCAACTTAGTCGAACGACTAGATGTTCCAGAAGCGAAGTCGCGCATTTCAACTAGACCAGTTTTGATACCACGTGTTTGAGCATCGAGTGCAATGCCGGAGCCAGTAATACCACCACCGATAACCAATAAGTCAAGCTCTTCGTTTTGCATGGCTTGTAAGTTATCTAATCTGGTTTTTTCTGAGAATTCTTTCATTGGGGTTCCTCCTAAAAAAGTTCATTATGGTTACATTCTATTAAATTAAAGAAAAAACTGAAAGCGTTTAACCTTAGAACTGGAAAATAACTTAAATGTGAAATAATGATTTTTTTGAGAACGTTTAAATAACAGAACCGTTATGAAGATGGCTTTGGAATTCTAAGTAAGCTTCACTAAAGATGTCGTTGGGATGTTCGACCAACATTGACTTAGGGAAGTAGAATCTTTCATCACCAGAACTTTTACCAGTCAAAGCCTTGACCAAGTTACTGATAGTTGACAATTCGATCAATGAACCGTCATTGTTCATGATTTCGATCTGTGTTTTACTCTTACTGCTACTAGGGCTATAAATATCGTATGGTAGGTCATAGCTCGTATTGATAGCAGTATAGTATTTTTTGTCGAAACCAGCGCTCTCAACAATGTCAGCTAATTCGGGCAACTTCTTCTCAGTTTCTTGAGTGTATTCGGCTGACTTGAACGGCTTACGGTTCAAGAAGCGATAAGCGAGATCTTTCAGGATTTCATCGGGGTAACCTTGCCATAGAGTGAAGTAAGTGTTCAACACGCCGTCGTCTAGCAACAGATAGTCGTTGATACTGACGTTGTTTTCAAAGAATGGTATCAAGAGGCTTGGCATCTCGAAGTCATTCATGTGGTTGTGCTCATACAAGTCCTTAGCGCGTTGAAGCAACTTGGTCAAGACGACTTCCATACCGCGAGAGACGGGGTGGAAATAAACTTGTTGATACATTTGGAATCTCGACAGTACGTAATCTTCGACCGCGTGCATCCCGTCGTAATCAAAAGCAATTCCGTCCTTATATGGACGCATGACCCGCAAGATTCTGGTCAAATCAAACATACCGTACTTGGTACCGGTGAAATAGGCGTCACGTAGTAGATAGTCCATTCGATCAGCGTCGATCTGACTGGAGATCATCTGGACGACTTGTGGATTCTGATAAGTATGTGCGATGACACTAGCAACTTTTTCAGGGAAATCATCGGCGACGGCGCGTAGCACTTGGTTGACCTCTGTTTCAGGGGATGTGATGATCTCCTGCGTCCAAGCCTCATGGTCGGTATTGAAGATGTGCTCAAAGGTGTGCGAGTAAGGACCATGACCGACATCATGTAGTAGAGCAGCACAGAGGGCGACAATTCTTTCGTCATCATCCCACAAGCCATCGTCAGCTTCTTTGGTTGGATAATTGCGTTGGAAGTTATCGCAAATCTGTCTTGTGATCTCATACACGCCCATGCAGTGAGTAAAACGCGATTGTTCAGCACCTTGAAACGTGAAAGAGGCAGTTCCTAATTGTTTTACACGGCGCAAACGTTGGAACTCTTTGGTGTTGATCAAGTTGAGAATGACACGATGTTGAACGTGGATATAGTTGTGGATCGGATCACGGAAGACTTTTTCACGAGGTAACATTTCTAAATGATAAGTCATTATATTTCCCCCAGTAGTTTTTTATTTTTGTAGATCAGATCATCTATCGTCTGATTGTAAGCATCTTTATAAGGTAATGATTCTCTGATGATATTGATATTTTCACGATCGATATTGTAATCAAGTGCTAATTCCTGCAGTATCTTTTGTTTAGCAGTCTCAACAGTCAGCGGCGTAGCGAGTATCTCATCCAAGTTCGTCATACAGTGAACATCGATGTCAGGATAGTCGATGTGTTCGTGCTTGGGATAGTTACTGATTTCATAAAAATCTTTCATTAATTGCGAGCGTTTTTTCTGATCACCTGTTACACTGATATAGGCCATAATTGCGACGGCATTACCAACACGACGTTGTGATATCCCAGCAATTTTTTTACCATCAATACTCAAGTCATAAGTACCCGGACAGTAAGAACGAGCAATCTCGCCTGTCTGGATCTTGTCAGAAAAAGTTTTTTGCATAATTCGATGCATCTGTTCATATGCTTGGTCAATTGTGATATTGTTTTTATTTGGTAAAAATAAAGTAAAGTTGAGAATTCCAGCATCCGTTACTACTCCGAGACCACCAGAGTTTCTGACGTAATAAATGTAGCCTTTTTCTTCCAGTCGATGCATGCCACCAGCAATATTCTTGAGTCGTTGGTCTTGTAGACCTAGGATGACAGTGGGTGGTGTAGTCCAGAAGTGAGCTACTGGAATGGAATTTGCAGAGACGAATTTAAGAATTGCCCCAGTGTCCGCAAATGGCACGAGCATTTCTTCGTCTTTAGTAATTTCTTGATTGTATAATAGGATTGTATTGTTTGATGAGTTATTCATTTTAATTAATCACTTCTTTAATATTAATTGTTATTCTAATTTTATCATGTAGAGGCGTCGTATTTTGGAAAATAACAGTGTGAACGTAAATGTAGAACTAAATATGGAAACTCTCCAATCGGGGGAGTTAACACATACGAAGATTGCTGAACCCGGTAAGTTCACTAGGATCGGCAACTCAATGTATTTGAGATTTAATGAAAGTCTAGAAAATAATGATAAAGCATCTATCTTAGTTAAGGTCACAGATGGTGGAGAAATCCACGTCAGACGTGTGGCAAAGTCGAATAATTTAGCATCATTATTATATTTTACCGATAAGAATCATAATAGTGGACATCTCGAAACAGAATATGGAGTTATGCCATTGCAGACTTTTACGAAGGATTCACTCGTAGAAATCGCCAATGAACCGTTATCTGGAAAGATAAATATTGATTATGACTTGATTTATGATAATAATGTAGTAGGTAACTATAAATTTCAATTGATTTTTAGAGCTTGACAATCTATCATTATAAATAAGACGCTGCGAAAGGACGTGTACCCGTTTGGAATTTGAAAAATTCAAGAACCAAAACAAAGATGAGCTTTCTCTAATTGAGGTTGCTTATGAAATTCTTGATACAAACAATAAAGAGGCAATGAACTTTTCTAACATTGTTAATAAGATTCAGGACTATTTAGGCAGATCTGATGAAGATGTTAAGGATTCTCTACCTCAATTTTATACAGATTTAAATAATGACGGAAGTTTTCTTTCACTTGGTGAAAATGTTTGGGGATTGCGTAAATGGTATCCATTCGATTCTGTTGATGAAGAAGTTAACCATCCAGAAGACAATGGTACTGAGAATACACATAAGGCAGCTCAAAAGGTTAATGCCTTTATGAGTGATGACGCTGAAGACGATGACGTTGTTGACTATGAAGAGGATGCAGACTTAGACGTAACAGAGATGGATGACGATGATGAGAGCGATGGCTCATCAAGCAATGGTCCTGACCTATCTAAGTTTACTAATTCTGACCTATCAGTCGATGATGACAGTGACGATGAACAAGATACTGGCTTGGACGATGGTATCGAAGGTCAACTATCAGAGTTTGATGCTGATGATGAAGATGACGCTGACATCGATCTTGAAGACGAAGATGATGAAGACTCAGACGATGACGAAGACGACGATATTTAAATTTGTGAATTTAAAGTTTGACGATTTGGATAGATAACAGTATTATATTGTTTGGGCTCTATTAGATTGTCTAATTACAAGTTCCCTGTTCAGTATGAATAGGGGACTTTTTTATTTTTGGTTGATAGGAAATCCCTAGAAAGAATATGTGGAGGAAAGCTTATGACTAAGTATATTTTTATTACAGGTGGAGTTGTTTCATCTCTTGGTAAGGGTATTGTTGCGGCATCCCTTGGTAGATTATTGAAGAACCGCGGGCTCAAAGTAACAATGCAAAAATTTGATCCTTATATTAATGTGGATCCAGGAACTATGAGTCCATATCAACACGGTGAGGTTTACGTTACTAATGATGGTACAGAAACTGACCTTGACTTAGGACACTACGAAAGATTCATCGATAACGATTTGAACAAGTATTCAAACGTTACAACAGGTAAGATTTACTCCGAAGTTATCCGTCGCGAACGTCGCGGTGATTATAACGGAGCTACAGTACAAGTTATTCCACATATTACAGATATGATTAAGCAAAAAATAATGCGCGCTGCTACGACAACTGATTCTGACGTTATTATTACAGAAGTCGGTGGTACAGTTGGTGATATCGAATCACTTCCATATCTTGAAGCACTTCGTCAAATGAAGTCTGAAGTCGGTTCTGAAAATGTTGTTTACATCCATACTTCATTGGTACCTTACTTGAAGGCTGCCGGAGAAATGAAAACAAAACCAACACAACACAGTGTGAAGGAATTACGTGGTATTGGTATTCAACCAAACATCTTGGTCGTTCGTACCGAAAAACCTATGCCACAAAATATGAAAGACAAGATCGCATCATTCTGTGACGTTGACTCAGAAGCAGTTATCGAATCACGTGATGCTAGTTCACTTTATGACATTCCATTGAATCTACAAGCTCAAAGCTTCGATGACATCGTTTGTCGTTACTTGAACGTAAATACTCCAGAAGCCGATATGACAGACTGGAACAAGTTGGTTGATCGTGTTCATAACTTGAAGCACACAACAAAAATCACTTTGGTTGGTAAGTATACTAAATTACAAGATGCTTATATTTCTGTTTCAGAAGCACTTAATTCAGCCGGCTATGTATATAATACTGATATCGAGTTGAAAAAAATCTCTGCTGATGAGATTACTGAAGAAAATGCTGCCGAGTTGCTTGGCGATGCCGACGGTATCCTAGTTCCCGGTGGATTCGGTAGCCGTGGTCTTGAAGGCATGATCACAACCATCAAGTATGCTCGTGAACATGACGTACCATACTTCGGTATTTGTTTAGGTATGCAAATGGCAAGTATTGAATTTGCTAGAAATGTTGTCGGTATCAAAGATGCTACGACTGGTGAAGTGGATCCAGACGCTGAAAACAAAATTATTGATATAATGGCAGATAAGAAGGATGTTGAGGATCGTGGTGGTACACTACGTTTAGGTGCATATCCATGCAAGCTAAAAGACGGTTCTAAGACAGCTGCTGCATACGATAATCAATTAGTTATCCAAGAGAGACATAGACACAGATATGAGTTTAACAACGAATATCGTAAACAATTCGAAGATGCAGGATTAGTATTCTCAGGTGTATCTCCAGATAACCATTTGGTTGAAATCGTTGAAGTACCAAGCAATAAGTTCCACATTGCAGTTCAATATCACCCAGAGTTCTTATCAAGACCAACAAAACCAGAAGGTCTATTCAAAGCATTTATTGGTGCGGCTTCAGGACTAGACGAAGAAAATATGTAATTTCCTGAAGTAGTTAAAAATTAGTTAGGGAAAAGCTTATGCAAAAACTTGTAATCAATGGTGGAAAAAAATTATCAGGTGAAGTTACGATCGGTGGCGCCAAGAATAGTACCGTAGCGCTGATTCCTGCGTCTATTTTGTCTGATACACCGGTAGTTTTAGACTCAGTTCCACAAATTAGAGATGTAAAAAATTTACGTTCTATTTTGAAAGATATGAACGTTACTTCAGAGATGAAGGATGATGTATTAAAGATTGATCCGACAAAGATCCAGTTTGCCGAACTACCTAGTGGTAAAGTAAGTAGTTTGCGTGCTTCATATTACTTTATGGGAGCCATGTTAGGCCGTTTTGGCAAAGCAATCGTTGGATTCCCAGGTGGCGATGACATTGGACCACGTCCCATCGACCAACATATCAAGGGATTCGAGGCACTAGGTGCACATGTTGAAAATAGACATGGTCAAATCATTATTACTACTCCAAACGGTGGTCTAAAGGGAGCCAAGATCTTTTTAGACATGGTTTCAGTTGGAGCGACTATTAATGTGATTTTGGCTGCCGTAAAAGCTAAAGGTACGACCATCATTGAAAATGCTGCTAAAGAACCAGAAATCATTGATTTAGCAACATTCCTTAATAACATGGGCGCTGTTATTCGTGGTGTCGGGACAGAGACCATTCGTATTGAGGGAGTCGACTGTTTGTGTTCAAACAATGCGCATACTATCATTCCTGATCGGATTGAAGCAGGTACATATCTGAGTTTAGCTGCTGCCAATGGCGGCGGTATTTTGGTGAAAAATATTATCAGCGAACACTTGGATGCTTTCCTAGCTAAATTGGATGAGATGGGTGTTAATTTGGAGATCGGCGAAGACAGTATCTACGTTAAGAATTCTCCAAAACTAAAATCCGTCAACATCAAGACGATGCCATATCCAGGCTTTGCGACTGATCTACAACAACCAATCACACCATTATTGATGAAGGCTGATGGTGAAGCTATGGTTATTGATACGATTTATCCAAAGCGTATCAAACACATTGCGGAATTGAATAAAATGGGCGCAAATATCACGAGCGAGAATGACTTGATTTTTGTTCGTGGCGGTGCTGAGCTAAAGGGAGCCACTGTCTCGGCGGAAGAGATAAGAGCGGGAGCTTGCTTGATGATCGCTGGATTACTGGCAGAAGGGCAAACAACGATCAATAATGCTGAAAATATTTTACGTGGATATGACCAAGTCGTGTGGAAGTTACACTGCTTAGGTGCAGACGTAAAATTGATCGGTGAAGATGATTTAGTAGAATAAAATATTGACAAACTTTTGTTTTGTTGATAAATTGTTCATTAGTTTATAACAAGAAAGGGAGTGCAGCCGTTGAGAAATTAAGTTGAAATTTTAAATTATACAAAATACGTGTGTAATTTGACTTTAACTTAATATCTCTATAGCTGTCCCTTAAAGATGATGGAATAAACTATCTGATTGAGCTTAACTGAACGGTATCAGTGATGATGTCGTTCAGTTAAGACCATATTTTGATTTTATGTACGTCTACGAATTAAGTCTGGGACAGAGTCCTAGGCTTTTTTTGTTGAGGTCAAAGCACCAGCAATGAGGTGTTTAATCAATGGGAACCATTCAAATAGAAAATCTTAGCTTTAAATATGATCAAATGATCGATAATTTATTCGATTCACTGAATTTAAAAATCGACGAGAATTGGAAATTGGGGTTGATCGGTCGTAACGGTCGTGGGAAAACGACACTGATGAATATACTGTTAGGTAAATTGCCATATTCTGGTCAGATCGTTTCAAACTTGAATTTTTATTATTATCCCCAAACAGTCACTGATAAAGATCGTCCGACGAGTGAGATCGTGCAGGAATTGACGGGACTTGAAGAATATGACATGTGGAAGATCGAAGTGGAATTGGATAAGCTACAAGTCAAGGCTGATATTTTACAACAAAATTTCGCTACACTTAGCCCCGGTGAGCAGACTAAAGTCTTGTTAGCCATCCTATTTATTGATGACTACGGCTTCCAGCTGATCGACGAACCAACGAATCACTTGGATATCGTGGGCCGTAAGATCGTGGCAGATTATCTAAAAAGTAAAAAAGGATTCATCGTGATCAGTCATGATCGAACCTTCCTCAATCAAGTCATTGACCACGTCATCTCGATCAATCGTCAAAATGTCGATGTCTACAAGGGTAACTTCGATACTTGGAATCGCGAAAAAGAGCTACAAGATCAATCGGAATTTGCCGAGAAGCGACAGCTCAGAAAAGACATCAGTCGCTTGCATGAAACGGCGGTCAGACGAGAAAATTGGTCCCGTCAGACGGAAAAAGGGAAGAATAAAACGGGCTTACAGCAAGTGAATCTTGATAAAGGATTCATTGGTCACAAGTCCGCTAAAATGATGAAGAAGGCCAAGAATATTGCCAGCCGGGTCGATAAACAGATCGAGCTCAAACAAGATCTGTTGAAGAATATTGAGATCGACGACCCCATCAAACTAAATTACGTGGAAGTAAGTCATCCGAAACATCCAATCGTAGTTGAAAAATTACAATTGCGTCATCAAAATATCGTAACTCCAGAAGTAAGTTTTAAATTGCAGACGAATCAAGTTGTTTCTTTAGTCGGTCAGAATGGTGTCGGTAAGACGACGATCTTCAGGCAAATATTAGGTATCCAACAGCCGTTTGAACAATCCGGTGAATTACATATCGGTAGTAATCTAAAAATCTCTTATTTGGCTCAAGAAGACGAATTAGTTGGTCAAATCAGACAATTGGCATTAGTCAAAAAAATAGATGCGGAGTCAATCTTTTCTAATTTACGAAAATTAGGTTTTGAGCGAGAATTATTCGACCAGCCAGTTGAGAATATGAGTCAAGGCCAAAAGCGTAAAGTCGCACTAGCCATCAGTTTGACGGAAGAGGCTAATGTATACTTATGGGATGAGCCGTTGAACTTCTTAGACGTCATCACGCGCCAGCAAATAATCGATGCTATCAAGAAACAACATCCCACAATGCTACTGATCGACCACGATCAAGACTTAATAGATGAGGTATCTGATCAAAAAGTCTTACTGCAAAATTAATTCTAAAATAAAATTGTATTGAATAAAGTAGTAGTTCATGATAATATTTAATACCGTTAGTAAATTAATCTCTATTTCTGCAAAAGATTTAGGGCAAAGGAGCGACATAGAATGAAACAAGGAATTCATCCAGAGTACCACCAAGTTGTATTCATGGACTCATCAACAGGTAAGAAGTTCTTAGCTGGCTCAACAGTTCAATCAAGTGAAACAACTGATTATGAAGGTACAGAATACCCATTAATTCGTGTTGAAATCTCATCAGATTCACATCCTTTCTATACTGGTAAACAAAAGTTTGCTCAAGCAGATGGACGTATCGACCGTTTCAACAAGAAATATGGTTTATCACAAAAATAAAAAGCCATCCTTTGATAGGAGGCTTTTATTTTTTTCCTTTTTTGGATCTGAAATGTGTCGATACCCAGCCTAAATTTACGGCGGCTAGAATACTAGTACTGATGAATACCGCTGAGTAGCTCAGTGTGCTGGAGATGAATGAACCGAGTAGTGGTCCACAGACATTTCCGACTGACTGGAATGACTGATTATATCCGAAGATTCTTCCAGTATACTTGGGGTCGGTATACTTGGCTAATAATGTCTGAACTTGTGGAACTAGGCAGGCGTCTGATATACCAACGAAGAATCTCAATGTGGCTAACTGCCAGACGTTGCTCACGAAGGCCTGCGGGATGTAGACTAAGACCGCGAAGATCAGACCACCGATCAGGATTTTACTGGTACCGATCCTATCGCCTAAGGCACCGAAACGCGGTGCAGCAATTATATTTGCGATACCAGGCACAGCTGCTACAAAACCAGCAACCAAAGTGACCTTATCAGAGCCATTCATTAACTGCTTTACGTACAGACTAATGATGGGGTTGATAGAGTTATTTGATGTTTGGATGATCATCGTGGTGACGAACATTGCCAAGATCAAATTAGGATTTTTTAAATTCTGGAATATTTCCTTTGTGGATTCCTCTTCACCTTTTGGAATCGGAGTGAAGTCTTCCTTGATGAAGATCGTCACCAAGATGAATGCGATGAATAGTAATGATCCAGTGACCATAAATGGGATTCGATAACCGAGGTATTGTGCGATCACACCACCTACTAGCGGTCCTAGCAAGGTGCCGGAGATGACTCCAGTATTCAGTGTTCCTAGCGCCTTACCACTTTCAGCTCGCGGTGCAGTCGATGCGATCAAAGTGTTAGCATTACTGACGAAGCCAGAAAAAACACCTTGAAGTAAACGGAGCACGACGATCTGCCAGGCGGCAGTAGCGAAGCCTTGAAGGGAAATGACAATAGCCATACCAAGCGCTGCACGGATGAGCATGAGCTTACGACCTCTACGGTCAGCAATCTTACCCCAGATGGGTGAAACAATTGCCATGACTAAAAAAGTTGAAGAAAATGCAATACCGTTCCAAACGACAAGTTGATTTTTTGTGAAATTCCCTAATTGGTTAATGTATAATGGCAAAAAGGGAGTTATCATACTAAATCCAATACCTGTCATGAAAGTACTGAACCAGAGAACGGTTAGATTACGCTTCCAATAACTATTTTCATCAGATACTTTTGTTGATTTAGATGTCATAGTGTATCAATTCCTTTCTAAATATAATACTATACTCTTTTTATTTAGTATGAATTAAAATAATTTTTCAGAATTGGGGAAAAGTATTCATGAAAATGAAACTAAAAGAAGTTTATGCTGCTTTAAAAATCCATACTGACACTGTGCCAGATGTAGATATTACTGGGGTTTGTTTTGATAGTCGTGAGGCCAAGCAAGGCGATCTGTTCTTCCCAATGAAGGGTGACCGTGATGGACATGAATTTATCGACAGTGCAATTTCTAACGGCATCAGTGCCACTGTTTGGCAAAGCGATCATGAAGTCCCTGATAAAGATATTCCGTTTGTAGTAGTAAAAAATGTCTCAAAAGCGTTCGACACTCTAGCCAAGTATTACTTAGCCAAGGTCAATCCTAAGGTGGTTGCCGTCACGGGAAGCAACGGTAAAACGACTACCAAGGATATGATTGCTGCAATTTTATCCGTTGACAATAATGTCGCGAAAACGCCTAAGAATTTTAATAATGAAATCGGTGTTCCATTTACGATTTTGAACATGCCTATCAATACAGAAGTTTTGGTCGTCGAGATGGGCATGGATCGTCCCGGACAGATCGAATACTTGAGTAGTCTGGCTAATCCGGATGTCTCTGTCATCACGATGATCGGCGAGGCTCATATCGAATTCTTCGGTACACGTGATAAGATCGCTGACGCTAAGATGGAGATCGTAGATCATCTACAAGAAGATGGGCGTTTTATTTATGATGGAGATGAGCCATTATTAACTGAACGTGCCCAAAAGATCGAACAAAGAAAATTAACTTTTGGAAAAAAAGATGTGAATACGCTTTACTATACGTCAATAAAGGCTGGGAAGTCGTCCATTTCCTTCAAAACGAACCTTTGGCCAGACTTAGTGTTTGATATTCCGATGATGGGCGAATATAATGTTAAGAATGCCTTGGCTGCAATTTTAGTTGGTCAAGCCCTTCATGTTAAGCCAGAGACTATGGCAAAAGCTTTGGCGGACCTGTATGTTACTGAAAATAGAACAGAATGGTTAAAAGCAAAAAATGGCGCAGATATTTTAAGTGATGTATATAACTCAAACCCGACTGCTGCAATTGAAGTTCTCGAAAGTTTCAAGAAGATTTCAACCTCTGGACGAAAGATGGTTGTTCTAGGAGATATGTTGGAACTCGGTAGTTCATCAAAACATCTGCACGAATCACTTGCAGACCACATCGATACAAGCGACTTTTCAAAAGTCTATCTTGTAGGGGATGAAATGAAGGCTCTGAAAGCTAAGCTGGATCAGAAATACGATGCTGAAGATTTGACTTGGTATAGTAAGGATCAATTAGCAGATTTAACGAACGATTTAGAAAAAGAAATAAACTCAAGTGACACTGTCTTATTAAAGGCTAGTCATGGCATTCATCTGGAGAACGTATTAAGTAAATTAGTATAAGAGTGTGTTATTTGAGAATGATTTATGGACGTATTACGGTCACTAAGTGTGGGCTTGATACGTTACAACTGGAGGATTTTTGTGAAATTTAATGAATTAGATTTAGATTCAAAGTTACTAAAAGCTGTAGATGAGGCTGGTTTTGAAGAAACTACTCCCATCCAAGCTCAAACTATCCCACTAGTATTATCTGGTGACGATGTAATTGGACAAGCCCAAACTGGTACAGGTAAGACAGCTGCCTTTGGACTTCCTATCTTGGATGCGATCGACATGTCATCTTCAGACATTCAAGCGTTGATCATCTCACCTACTAGAGAATTAGCCATCCAAACTCAAGAAGAACTATACAGATTGGGTCGTGACAAAAAAGTCAGAGTTCAATCAGTTTACGGTGGTTCAGATATTAGAAGACAGATTCGTGCCTTAAAGGACCATCCTAATATTGTTGTTGGTACTCCAGGTCGTATGTTAGATCATATCAACAGACACACTCTTAAACTAGGTAACGTCAAGACAGTTGTCTTGGATGAAGCCGATGAAATGTTAGACATGGGATTCGTTGAAGACATCGAAAGCATCCTTTCAAATGTTCCTAACGAACACCAAACTCTTTTATTCTCAGCAACAATGCCTAAGCCTATCATGCGTATTGCAGATAAGTTTATGACAGATCCTAAGGTCGTTAAGATCAAGTCAAAAGAATTAACAGCTGACAAGATCGACCAATACTTCGTCAAAGCTCGTGACTTCGAGAAATTCGACTTGATGACTAGAATCTTCGACGTTCAAGGTCCTGAATTGGCCTTGATCTTTGGTAGAACTAAGCGTCGTGTTGACGAATTGACACGTGGTTTACAAGCCCGTGGTTACAACGCTGAAGGACTACATGGCGATTTGTCACAGGACAAACGTACTAGTGTATTGCGTAAGTTCAAAGCTGGTAAGCTTGAATTTCTTGTAGCAACTGACGTTGCTGCCCGTGGACTAGATATTTCTGGCGTATCACATGTTTACAACTACGATATTCCTCAAGATCCAGACAGCTATGTTCACCGTATTGGACGTACAGGTCGTGCCGGACGCTCTGGTGTTTCTGTAACTTTTGTTACACCTAACGAAATGGGTTACCTACGTACGATCGAGAACTTGACTAAGAAACGTATGAAGCCACTTTCTCCACCATCTGATACAGAAGTTCTTAAAGGTCAATTAGAGTCAGTTCGTCAAGAAGTTAAGGACACACTTGCTGCAGATAAGAACTTGGATCGTTTCGATGATGCTGTTAGCCAATTGTTAGAAGAATACACACCAGAAGAACTAGTTAAGGTTTACTTGACTACAACTATCAAGGATGCTGAAAGTGTTCCTGTTAAGATTGCTCCTGAAAGACCATTACCTTCACGTAAGGTAAGTCGTAGTCGTTCAGGTCATGGTAAGCGCGGACGTTACAGTCATGACCGTCACAATGGTGGTGGCAGTGGTAACCGTCACTCAAGAAGACGTGATGACCACCATAGTGGTAAACCAGGTGAAAAACGTCGTGAGAACAGAAGTAGTTCTAAAACTAAGAGTCAATCAAAGAAAGGTTTTAAGATCAGAACTAATCTTTAATCATTAGTCTGATGTTTAATCTTTTGGAAAATAAAACATTTGTTTTATAATATAAGCGTTGAGGGACAAGGTGATTAAATTTGCTTTGTCTTTTTTTTCAAAAAAAATATGGAGAGATATTATGATCAAAGGACTAGGAGTAGACATTGCGGAAATTGATCGAGTTCGTAAAATCTATAATCGACATCCTCGATTCGCAGACAAAATTTTGACAAGTGAGGAAATGGCAGTATTCTTATCTAGGAAAACCGAAAAAGCTCAAATGACATATTTGACCGGACGGTTTTCAGCCAAGGAATCATTTACCAAAGCAATGGGCACCGGATTAGGTAAGATTGGATTTCATGACTTGAGCATTTTGAACCATGAATCTGGTCAACCATACATAAAAACAGATATTTTTGAGGGAAACATTCAAATTTCTATTTCAGATACGGATGAATTGGTGATAACGGAAGTTATCATTGAAGATGTCGCTGATTCGAAATAGTTATTTGTAAATTTCGGGAGGAACCAAATGTTACCATCAACTCATCGCCCCGCATATGTCGAGGTAAATTTAAATAGTTTAAAAGAAAATCTACAAAATGAACTAAATGCTGTACCGGAGGGTACAAAAGTGTTTGCAGTAGTTAAAGCGAATGCTTACGGCCATGGCCTAGTTGAAGTTGCCAAGGCTGAAATCGAGTTTGGTGCCAGCGGAATCTGTGTTGCCACTTTGGATGAAGGCTTAGAAGTTCGTAATAGTGGCGTTACAGCTCCAATATTAGTTTTGGGTATAACTAGTGTCAATAGCGCTCAGGCCGCCTCAGATGCGGATATTTCGTTAACTGTGGCTAGTTTAGATTGGTTAGAGCAAGCTATCGAAGAAGACATTACCGGTTTGAAGGTCCATTTAGGAATCGACAGTGGTATGGGTCGGATCGGTTTCACTGAAAAGGCCGATTTAGTCACCGCATGTAATTATTTGAATGATCATCCGCATAACTTCGTAGCAGAAGGTTTGTTCACTCATTTTGCGACCGCAGACAGCCCGGATGAAGAATACTTTAACAAGCAAGTCAGTCGTTTCAAGAGTATGAGCAGTGATTTACCAACTAAGTTCAAGTACGTTCACAGTGCTAACTCAGCTACTGCTCTGTGGCATCAAGATTTAGCTACAAATCTGATTCGTGATGGGATCGCCTTGTATGGTTTGAATCCATCACAGACAGACATTACAGAATTGCCGTATGAATTGAAGCCAGCACTGAGCCTGTATTCAGAGTTAGTTTTTGTCAAACGGATCCCTGCTGGTGAGAGCGTCGGATATGGTGCTACGTATACGAGTGAAGATTCTGAATGGATCGGAACCGTGCCACTAGGATACGCTGACGGTTGGTTGAGACGAATGCAAGGCTTTGAAATTTTGATCAATGGCGTACGCTGTCCGATCGTAGGTCGGGTATGTATGGATCAATTCATGGTCAAGTTGCCATATAAAATGCCAGTCGGCAGTAAGGTGACTTTGATCGGCAAAGATGGCGATGATGAAATCACTGCTACCGATGTAGCTCAGTACGCGGGAACGATCAATTATGAAGTTATCTGCTGTTTGAGTGAACGACTACCTAGAAGATACGTAAAAAAATAGTACAAAAATAGGGGCTGATATTAAAATCAACTCCTATTTTTGTGGCTTATTTTACAAGGTATCACGATTTAAAATCTTGCCGGATTTTAAATCATCAATTTCTGATACGATAAAACTCTTCTTCTCTAAACGTTTGATGATTTCTTTGAGAGTATCAACGTCGGTACCTGAAGGTAGGGTGAACAAGGTACGGCGGACAACTTCATTGGACTTGGCATCTAGAGTAACACATGCGGCTATAGAGACGTATTTGGATATGATCTTAGACATCCTCTCAAGGTCACCGCGGTCACCTGATGAACTGACGGTCAAAACATAACTGCTGATCTCAAGATTCCAGGAATCTGACAACATGCTCAGTAGTCTTGCGTGAGTCAAAATCCCATAGAACAAGTTTGACTCATCCAAAACGGCGATGTAGGGCAGATCCTTAATGTTGAAGAATACTTTGAAAAATGGTGAGTCAACGCTGATGGTCTTGGTAGCGTTCTTCATCAAAGTAGTTACAGGTAGATTCATATCACCACCGCGTGACTTGTGGCGATAAATGTGCATCTTATAAACATTTCCCCTAAATATTTGACCACTTTCATCAAGAATTGGGATACAACGGTAACCTGAATCTTCAAGAACTTTTAATGCTTCCTCAAGAGTGACAGTTTCTTTGACGGTTGTGAGTTTTTCTTTTTGTAGAACCAATGATTTAACTAACATATATATCACATCCAATCTTCTCTAATGTATCAATGATACAGTATAAAAATGAAAAAAAAAAGAGAGGTCCCCAAAACATGTAGAAAAACCAATGTTTGGAGTCTCTATAAATAAAAAAAAACTAGGACGATTGTCCTAGTTTTAGATTTGGAAATAAGGGATTATTGACGACCCTTGATACCTGTAGCTTCAAAACCGTCTTTAAGAATCTTTGTAAGTTCTGCAGCTGATTGTTTCATTTGTTCTTCTTCTTTATCATTCAATGGAACTTCAATGATTTGTTTTAGACCTTTACGGTTGATAATAGCAGGTGAACCGATATAAATGTCTGAAACGCCATATTGACCAGTCATCATATTTGATAATGCAAGAACAGTGTTTTCGTCACTTAGCAATGCCTTGCAGATTCTTGCAAGTGCAGTACCAATACCGTAGAATGTAGCACCCTTAGTATTGATGATGTCGTAAGCAGCATTAACAGTCTTCTTTGAGATAGCGTCAAGAGTTTCTTGAGTGATTTCTGGATGTTGTTCCATCCATTCAGCCATTGTAACGCCACCAACTGTAAGGTGTGACCATGCAGCGAATTCTGAATCACCGTGTTCACCCATGATGTATCCGTTAACTGAACGAGGGTCAACGCCTAATTCTTCACCAACGAATTTTTGTAATCTAGATGTATCTAGTGATGTACCTGAACCAATTACGCGTTCCTTAGGGAAGCCTGAAAGTTTCCAAGTAGCGTATGTCAAGATATCAACTGGGTTAGCAGCAACTACGAAGATACCGTTGAAACCTGATTCAACGATTGGGTCAACAATTGTCTTCAAGATGTTCAAGTTCTTGTTAACAAGGTCTAGTCTTGTTTCGCCTGGTTTTTGTGGTGCGCCGGCTGTGATAACAACGATATCAGCATCCTTAGCATCTGAATATTCACCTGCGTGAATGTTCTTAGGGAATGAGAATGGAGTTGCGTCTGCAAGATCCAATGCGTCACCCTTAATCTTATCTTTGGCGATATCACAAATAACTAATTCTTGTGCAATACCTTGAAGTGTCATTGCATAGGCAAATGTTGAACCTACGGCACCGTCACCAACTAGAAGTACTTTTTGGTGGTTCTTTTCGTTTGTTGGAGTTGTCATGTTTTATAATCATCCCTTCGAAAATAAATATGTTTCGAGTTCAATTATACAAATAATGAGGGTAAATAAACAGGGTGATTGTGAAAAAATTGAAAAAATCCCACTTTTTGCGTGATATAATTAAAATTCGAAATGAGGTATTGATATGAAATTGATTGTTGGATTAGGAAATCCAGGCAAAAAATACGATCGTACGAAACATAATATGGGCTTCATGACGATCGATAAGTTAATGGAAGAGTATGGACAAACTCAAACTAAAAAAGATTTTGAAGCTGAATACTGCAAATTCAAAGTAGATGGCGAAACAGTCTTTTTAGTTAAGCCACTGACATTCATGAATGAATCCGGTCGAGCTGTGAAATTTTTGACCGGCTACTACCAAATAAGACCAGAAGAAATTCTGGTCATTCAAGATGACTTGGATATGCCGATAGGAAAAATCAGATTACGCGCCAAGGGTTCTGCTGGTGGTCATAATGGAATTAAGAGTATAATCTCATCTATGGGCACAAAAGAGTTCAAGCGTATTAAGATAGGCATCCAACATCCAGATAGACAAACGGTTGTGAATTGGGTTTTGACACCTTTCACTAAGGATCAGGCACCAGTTGCTCTGACGGGGATCGATAATGCTGCTGATGCAGTCAAGGATTGGATAGCTGGAGATACATTTGACCAATTGATGAACAAATATAATTAAGAGTGGGAGAGGTCTTGCGATACATAGTGAATGCAAAAATCTGGACTTCGCAGCTCTTACCTAAGTTGGATTTTGAAACGAAATCCGGAGGGACGAACTTTGAATTTAATAGACTTTATTTCAAATAAATTAAACCTTGGGGAATTTATTGAACAAGTCAAACCAAAAACAAAGAACATGTTGACAGGTTTGGTCGGTTCAACGATTTCCCTATTTGCGTTACAAACGCTAAAACAAAAAAACAAAAAAATATTAATAGTAGAAAATACTAATTTTCACGCTAATAGATTGTATGACGATTTAAACTTATTAGACACTGAACATACGTATATTTTCCCGGTGGAAGAAGCCATCTCGACAGAAATCGCCACTAGTTCTCCGGACGAATTGAGTCAACGCTTAGATGCGTTGAGTTTTTTAGTGAGCGATGAGTCAGGAATCGTCGTCACTTCCGTAGCTGGATTGGAGTATGCCTTGTCATCCAGTGAGTTATTTAAGGCGGCTCAACTGAGAATAGCTAAGGGTGAAGAACATGATTTGGAGAACCTGAATGCGACCTTTGTACAGATGGGTTATAAAAAGGACAAGTTAGTTGCTAAACCGGGGGATTTTGCGATCCGTGGTGATATTGTAGATATCTATCCACTAAACGTGGATGATCCCGTGCGAATTGAGTTTTTCGGTAACGAAGTCGACCGTATCAAATTTTTTGATACCGAAACACAGCGTAGTATGGAAGATTTGGATGAGATCGAGATTTTACCCGCTAATGACAGAGTTATTACGGAAGATCAAGTTCAAGCAGGTATTCAAAAGCTACAAAAGAGTTACGATAAGCAATTGACTTCAGCTGCTGACGATAAAGATGTCAAAAGTAATCTGGATGTGACTTTTTCTCAAATGATCGAAGAATTATCTGAGGGGATTCGTCCCGGAAACATCGGTAGTATCATCGATTATTTACTGGATGAGCCTAGTAGCTTACTGGATTATTTAACTTCGGATGATGTCGTCATGTTCGACGAATACAGTCGACTGGTCGAACAATCAAATGATAACCGTGCTGACAACCAATCATGGTTAGCTAGTCAATTAGAGTACGGCAAAGCCTTGCCAGAACAAGTCATCCGCCAGAACTTCATTGAGTTGATGAAGAAAAACGAAAATCCACAAGTTTATATGTCCGCCTTCCAACAAGGAATGGGACATATTCGCCTCAATCAACTACACAACGTGCCGGTGAGAAGCATGCAGCAATTCTTCAGCCAGATGCCACTGCTGAAGTCAGAAGTGGAGCGTTGGCAAAAACAAGGCTATACGATTTTGTTGTTGATCAGTAATCAAAAACGAATCTCGGCAATAAATAATACTTTGATCGATTTTGGTATCAAGGCTACTTTGACGACGGCAGATAAGGTGATCGAAGACCAGACCCAGATCATGAATTCCAGACTGGGATTAGGGTTTGAAATACCTGAGGAAAAAGTCGCCATCATCACTGAGAAGGAATTGTTCAATAAACAACCTAAACGACGTCGTCATCAAACTTTGGCTAATGCTGAACGTTTGAAGAGTTATAACGAACTCAAACCCGGTGACTATGTAGTTCATGTCAACCACGGTATTGGTAAGTTCATCGGTATGCAGACGATGGAAGTTGACGGCAAGCATCAAGATTATATTACGATCGAGTATCGTGATGACGGACGTCTGTTCATCCCAGTATCACAGCTAGATATGGTACAAAAATATGTCTCGGCTGAAGGTAAATCACCGCGGGTAAATAAATTAGGTGGTAATGAGTGGCAAAAAACTAAGCGTAAAGTTCAATCGAGTATTGAGGACATCGCGGACGATTTGATCGATCTGTATGCCAAACGTGAAGCTGAAAAGGGCTTCGCCTTTCCCAAAGACGATGACATGCAACACGACTTTGACAATGCCTTCCCATATCCAGAGACACCAGACCAATTGCGTTCGATCGACGAGATCAAGCGCGACATGGAAAAACCCCATCCGATGGATCGACTGTTAGTTGGGGATGTTGGATTTGGTAAAACAGAAGTGGCACTACGTGCAGCTTTTAAAGCAATCGAAGCCGGTAAACAAGTGGTCTTTCTAGCTCCAACTACATTGTTGGCGCAACAACACTACGAAACCATGAAAGATCGCTTCGAAGGATTCCCAGTCAATATCGAAGTATTATCAAGGTTTCAATCGCGAAAACGTAGTAAGGAGATCATCCAAGAATTAGCCGATGGTCAAGCGGACATCGTAGTCGGTACACATCGCCTGCTGTCAAAGGACGTTAAATTCTCTGATATCGGCTTGTTGATAATCGACGAGGAGCAACGCTTCGGTGTAAAGCACAAAGAAAAAATCAAAGAACTCAAGGCGAATGTGGACGTACTGACTTTGACAGCGACGCCTATCCCCAGAACTTTGAACATGTCGATGTTAGGAGTGCGTGACTTGTCGTTGATCGAAACAGCGCCAAGCAATCGTTATCCAGTACAGACTTACGTGATGGAACAAAATTTTGACGTGATCGCTGGAGCTATCAAACGTGAGATGGAACGTGGTGGACAAGTCTTTTATCTACACAATCGTGTTGATGATATGGAACAAGTGGCCGGGCAACTACAAGCACTAGTTCCTGATGCTAGGGTCGCCACTGCCCACGGCCGGATGACGGAGACACAGATGGAAGGTGTCATTGCCGACTATCTAGCTGGTGAATATGACGTCTTAGTAACGACGACCATCATTGAAACTGGTGTTGATATGCCGAATACCAATACTCTGATCGTTGAGAATGCTGACAGATACGGCTTGTCACAGCTGTATCAAATTCGTGGACGTGTCGGCCGTTCCAATCGTGTTGCTTACGCCTACTTGATGTATCGACCTAATAAAGTTTTAACTGAAGTTGGTGAACAACGACTAGAAGCCATCAAGAACTTTACTGAATTAGGCTCAGGCTTCAAGATTGCCATGCGTGATCTGTCGATTCGAGGCGCTGGTAATTTATTAGGTAAGCAACAACACGGCTTCATTGATTCGGTCGGTTTTGATCTATATACGCAGATGTTGAATGATGCTGTGGCGAAGAAACGGGGTCATACTAAGGCTGAGAAGACTAATGCGGAACTTAATTTGGAGCTAGATGCATATATACCTTCGACTTATATCAGCGACGAACGTCAAAAGGTCGAATTATACAAGCGGATACGTCAGATCGACTCAGACGAAAACTATCAAGAAGTCAGATCAGAATTATTGGACCGCTTCGGTGAATACCCGCAAGAGGTTTCTAATTTACTAGATGTCAGTCTTTTGAAGACGTCATTAGATGAGTCGTTAGTCAAAAATGTCGTCATGAAGAGTGGCATGATCGTCTTGAAGTTCTCCGACAAAGCCAATGATTATTTGACAGGTGACTTAGTCTTCAAGTTCTTGAGTAATACGACTATGAAAGCCACGGTTCACAATAACAACGAATTCAGTATTTCGTTAGATTCAAGCAGTGTTAAAAAAGATGAATGGTTCCCACAACTGCAAAAATTCGCTGTGGAAATGGCAAAGGAATTCGACAAACTAAAGAAAGAAAAAATTAAAAACTAATAACTATTATGAGAAGAGAAGTATCAAGAGCCATCAAAGGTACGTGGGTTTTGACTATCGCCTCACTTTTTTCTGAATTATTGAGTGCGATTTATCGAATCCCATTACAAAATATTGTTGGTGACCGGGGATATTTTATTTATCAACAAGTTTATCCGATTTATGGTATTTTCTCGGTTTTAGCTTTATCGGGATTGCCAGTAGTTATTTCAAAAACCTTCGCACAGCAGAGTAGTCCAGCTGCCAAAAGTAAATTGTTAAAACTTACTTTTGTCTGGCTATTGGCAGGGTGCTTGGCATTAACTATTTTTCTTTGGGGTTCGGCTAGGTATTTAGCCATTTTTATGGGGGATCCAAACTTATTTCACGAGATCAGAGCAGTTTCACTGACTTTTTTATTAGTACCATTTGAGGCCAGTTTCAGAGGTTACTTCCAAAGTGATTTTGAAATGACACCGAGTGCGATCTCGCAAGTGTTGGAACAATTCATTCGGATCATCATCATCATCGGTTCAGCCATTTTGTTTGGACATGGTTTTTTTGATATTTATCAAATGGGGACGATTGCCAACAGCGGAGCGTTCATCGGTGGTTTGTTCGCAGTTGTCATTTTGATGGTGACGTTCATAAAACAACGAGAAACTTTTTTTCAAGACGACCAAGCGGTTAAGGTCAAGATCGAACGGGGTCTGTCCTTAGAAATACTCTTGATAGTCGTCTTTACCGGAATCACGATTTTTTATCAATTTATCGATTCATTTACGATTTTGCGATTGTTGATGCACGGTGGCATGCCGATCGAAAAGGCTGAGATATTGAAAGGCGTTTTCGATCGGGCACAACCGTTGATACAGCTGGGAATTGTTATTTCATTGTCGTTCGTGTCCACGATCATGCCGCAATTGCGTGAAACTAATCAGACGAAGGTCAATCAGAAGATCATCCAAAAAATGATGCGGGTCTGTCTCTGGTTAGCGGTCGCTGAAACTTCCGGCCTGATAGCTTTGATGCCAGAAGTCAACACTATGTTGTTCACTAATCCTGACGGTTCATTAGCGTTAGCGATCTACATGCTGTCGATCGTGATTGTTTCGTTTATCAATTTGATGGTGGCGATCACCAGCGGTGATGATGAAAAGAACTTGGTCAAGCTGGTACTTTTCATTGCTTCATTAGCCGGAAAAGTAGCGTTGAATGTTATCTTGATTCCTCACTTCAACATTATCGGTGCCGCCATGGCAACGATCTTGAGCGAATGTATTATTTTGATCGGGATGTATTTGATCTATGATAACGGCGTTTTCTTACTGAGCAAGGATTTCTTAATAAAAGTCCTGTCGGTAGGTTTGATAATGGGTGTTGTAGTCAAAGTCTTAGCTAAGATTGCCACTCATTATTGGTTTTTGAGTCGTCCACATAGTATATTGATAAGTATCGTGTTGATTCCGATAGGAGTACTGATCTATCTAGGATTATCTAAGAGATTGAATGTTTTAAGTAAGAGTGAATGGGAAATTTTACCGATGGGTAAATATATTACAAAATTTATGAAAATAGAGGGTTAACCATGAGATTGGACAAGTTTTTGAAAGTAAGCAGAATTATTAAAAGAAGAACTGTCGCTAAAGAGTTCGCCGACAACGGTCGAGCACTGATCAACGACCGTGTTGCTAAGTCTTCGACAGAAGTTTCAGTCGGTGACACATTAGAATTACATTTCGGTGAAAAAACCATGAAAATTAGAGTTTTAGACATTAAAGAAACTACTAAGAAGACAGATTCAGCCGATATGTATGAAGAAATTAATTAAAAGATTGCAATTAGATTAAAAAAAGTGAAAACCGGTTCAAAAGATTCACTAAAATTGTTATACTCATAGTAATAATTTTTAGGGGAGTAGTAGCATGGAAGTACGTAATTTAGCAAATTCCAAGGTTTCAGTTCTCAAACCGAAACAACAAAAAACTTCTACACAACCTGGTCGTGGCGACTTTGAAAAAAAAGTTCATAAAAGACGACTAGTTGCTATAGGTGTTCTCTTTGCTGTTGTCTTAATTGCCTTAGGATCTCAAATAATCAGTGCTCATATGACTTATCAGTCAACGACACAACAGATCGAAACTAGTCAAAAAAAGCTCAATAAGCAAAAATCGACTCAGAGCGACTTGAAAATAGAAATCAATCAGCTTCATGATAAGAATTACCTAGAAAAATATATACGGGAAAAGTACATGTATTCTAAACCTGGTGAATTAGTATATAATTTGCCAGATAGTGTAAATGCGATTCAAAAATAGGGGAAGGAACTATAATATCTAGATGACAATTGAAGTAGGATCTAAAACAGAGGGAAAAGTTACTGGAATTACAAATTTTGGAGCATTCGTTGACTTAGGTGAAGGACAAAGTGGAATGGTTCACATTAGTGAAATTGCTAATGGATATGTAAAAGACATTCACGATGTATTAAAAGTTGGCGATACTGTAAAGGTTTTAGTTCTTAACGAAAAAGATCATAAGATAGCACTTTCTATCAAACAAGCTACAGATCAACCTAAAAAGCCAAAGTATCAACATCATGAAAAAAAACCTCAACATAAGCCAGTCGAAAGTTTCGACGACATGATGTCAGGTTTCATGAAAGAAAGCGAAGAACGAATGAGTACCATTCGTAAAAATACTGAAGGTAAACGTGGTGGCCGTGGTGGCCGTAGAAGTTAATCAACACATCAGAATAAAGCAACGTGTCAAACACGTTTGTAAATAAGAGCTGTGACGTTTGTCTCAGCTTTTTTATTTTTAAATCAGGAGAACGAGAGACAAAAAATTGGAATTGGATAAAAAATTACTTGGGACTGTCAGAAAAACTTTGAAAAGATTTGCAACTAAGCGCGTGCTGATCGCCGTTTCTGGTGGGATAGATTCAATGGTTCTATTGGATGTGGTTGCCAAGATAATGGATCGCGATGCATTCGCGGTGGTCAACGTTGATCATGATCTACGCCCTGAGAGCGCCGATGAAGTAGAATTTTTGAGACGATATTGTCAGAATCGGTCATTTAAGTTTTACACGGCTAAGTGGACTGATAAGCCGGATGATGAAGTAGGGATGGAAGCCGCTGGTCGGACATTCCGGTATAATTATTTTGCCAAAATAATGGCACAAGACGACTATGACACATTGTTGACGGCACATCATGCTAATGATCTGTCAGAAAATATTTTGATGAAGATGATTCGCTCCGGTAACGTCTATGAGGTCAATAGTTTAAAGCAACGTCGTAGTTTTGCTAATGGGCAATTGGTGCGCCCGCTGTTGGATTTTTCTAAGTTAGAATTACGTGAATATGCCAAAGTCCATGATATTGATCATGTTCAAGATGAGACTAACTTTGAGAACATAACTATGCGCAATCGATTAAGAAATAATATCTTTCCTGAACTTCAAAAAGAAAACGGCCAGATGCTAGCTCATTTCAGATTATTCGACCAACAATTATCAGCGTTGATCGACTTGGCTGTTGCACAGTTTGCACAGATCGAAGTAAACATGCAGGTCAAGATCAAAACTCACTCGATCGAGGGTAAGTTGGATCCATTAAAAGCGCTTGATGCTAATCAACAGACCCTGTTCTGGGGAAGTTTTTTTACCCGTAATCTGGAGATCCCAGTGAGCAACAAGCAAGTCGAACAGATCATTACCACGATCACTGGTGACAATCCCAATTCGTCGATCGACCTGGAAGATGGCTGGCAATTCTTGCGATCCTATGATGACTTTATTTTGTCTGATGAAGTTGCGGGTGTAGATTATTGTTATCAAGTCCGACTGGGTGAACCTCTGATGATCGATAATAAGAAATTTTTATTAACAAAATGCCAACCTGAAGAAGCCATGATCACGGTTTCTGAGTTACCTAAAAAAATCATCATCCGCAATCGACGTTCCGGTGATAAGCTATTGATTGACAATGGTAGACATCAAAAAATAAGCAAAAGATTTATCAATCAAAAAATCCCTGAGTACCAAAGGGATAAAATTCCCGTATTATTATTTGATAATCAGGTAGTTTGGGTTGAAAAAATTTATAATTTAAGCGATTATTTAAAAAAAGGTAATTATTTTTTGAAAATCGACTTTGAGGATGGAGTATAGAAATGAATTCGGATATTGAAAAAATATTAGTTTCGGAAGAAGAAATTGCTAAGGCTAACGAACGTCTGGGAAAAGCACTTGCTGAAGAATATGCAGGCAAGAATCCGCTGTTTGTCTGTATTTTGCGTGGCGCTGCCATGTTCATGATGGACTTGATCAGACACGTTGATATTCCTATGGAGTATGATTTCATGGATGTTTCTAGTTACGGCGGTGAAAACACTACTACTACTGGTGATGTTAGGATCATCAAAGATCTAGATACGTCTTTGAAAGGACGTCATGTAGTGATCATCGAGGATATTATAGATACCGGATACACTTTAGATCGTCTAGTTAAGTTGTTTGAAACACGTGATGCCAGTTCTATTAAGATTGTCTCATTTTTGGATAAGCCTTCTCGCAGAATCAAGCACGTTAAAGTGGATTATACGGGCGTACAGATACCTGATGCCTTTGTCGTTGGGTATGGTATGGACTACAACGAATGCTATCGTAACCTACCTTATGTGGGTGTTCTGAAGCCAGAGGTTTATAACGCAAAATAATCAAGTTAGCGGTACAATTATTATTGTGTTAGCGCCTGTCAATGTTACAATATGTAACGTCTAAGTAATTAGGAGGAAATATATGAAAAATAATCGAAATAGGTTAATCAATAGTAGCCTGTTTTACATCTTGCTCTTTGTGGTTTTAGTGCTCGCAGCAAGTTGGTTTGCTGGTGGTCAATCCTCAGATCAATCTAAAACACTTAGTCAAGATCAATTTATAACACAAATAAAGCAAGGGAAAGTTAAGAGTTTTAAGATCGAACCTGTCAGTGGTGCTTACCAAGTTACTGGTCAGTACAAAAAGGCTCAAACAACAGAGACAACACGTTCCGTGTCTATCTTTAATAGAAGCCAAACGACAAGCCAATCTAAAGTAACTCAATTTACTTCAACGGTATTGCCTAATAACGATACTTTGAAGCGAATCAATAACGCCGCTTCGGCTGAAAACGTTAAGACGACTGCTGCCGCTAAGTCGCAGTCGTCGCAATGGATTTCAATAATCCTTACTTTAGTACTACCATTTATTCTTTTCTTCTTCATCATTTTCGCGATGATGGGGCGTGGAGGGCAAGGTGGCGGTGCGAACCGTGTTATGAACTTTGGTAAATCCAAAGTTAAACCTGAAGACCCTAAAAAGAATAAAGTTAGATTCTCAGATGTAGCTGGTGCAGAGGAGGAGAAACAAGAACTTGTCGAAGTTGTCGAGTTCTTGAAGGATCCTCGTAAGTATGTTTCTCTGGGTGCAAGAATCCCATCAGGTGTTCTTCTTGAAGGACCTCCTGGTACTGGTAAGACTTTGCTTGCCAAAGCCGTTGCTGGTGAAGCAAAAGTTCCGTTCTATTCAATTTCTGGTTCAGATTTCGTTGAGATGTTCGTTGGTGTCGGTGCTTCCCGTGTTCGTGACTTGTTCGAGAACGCTAAGAAAGACGCTCCATCGATCATCTTCATCGATGAAATCGATGCCGTTGGTCGCCAACGTGGTTCTGGTACCGGTGGTGGAAATGATGAACGTGAACAAACACTTAACCAATTACTTATTGAAATGGACGGATTTACTGGTAACGAAGGTGTTATCGTTATGGCAGCTACTAACCGTTCAGATGTTTTGGATCCAGCCTTACTTCGTCCAGGCCGTTTTGATCGTAAGATCTTAGTTGGTAGACCTGACGTCAAGGGCCGTGAAGCTATTCTTAAAGTTCATTCTAAGAATAAGCCATTCACTGATGATGTTGATCTTAAACAATTAGCACAAACAACCCCTGGATTCGTTGGTGCCGACCTTGAAAACTTACTTAACGAAGCTGCCTTAGTTGCTGCTAGACGTGGTAAGCAAAGAATCGACCCAAGTGATATCGACGAAGCCGAAGACCGTGTCATCGCTGGACCTGCTAAGAAGAACCGTGTCATCTCTGATAGAGAGCGCCACATGGTTGCTTATCACGAAGCCGGACATGCTCTTATCGGTTTGGTTCTTAATGATTCCCGTGTTGTTAGAAAAGTTACGATCGTTCCACGTGGTAAAGCTGGTGGTTATGCTATCATGCTTCCTAAGGACGACCAAAACCTCATTACTAAAAAAGAATTTACAGAACAAATTGCTGGATTACTTGGTGGACGTACAGCTGAAGAGATCATCTTCGGTTCACAATCATCAGGCGCTTCAAATGACTTTGAGCAGGCAACGCAGATTGCCCGTACAATGGTCACTGAATATGGTATGACAGATCGTCTAGGTACAGTCCAACTTGAAAAAGATGGCCAACCATTCGGTGGTGGCGGATATCGTCAACTACCTGCTTACTCAGAAGATACTGCTAAGTCAATTGACCAAGAAGTTAAACGTCTTCTTGATGAAGGTCACGAACAAGCTAGAGAAATCATCGAAAGCCATCGTGAACAACATAAGTTGATTGCTGAAGCTCTATTGAAGTATGAAACACTTAACGAGAAGGAAATCTTGAGTTTGTTCAATGATGGCAAGATGCCTGATAATGACATAAACACAGAATTCCCAAGCGAAAGTGCTGCTACTTTTGAACAAGCTAAACGCGCTGTTGAAGCCAAAGATGCTGCTAAGCAAGATGCTAAGTCATCTTCAGAAAAATCTGAAAGTACAGATGAGAATGAATTCCCATCAGAAAAATCAGATGACACTGAATCAACAACTAATAAAACTACTAATGATCAATCTGATTCATCAAATGACGATGGTAACCAACCTGATTCACCAGATGATTCTGATAAGAATAATGAAGATAAGTAGTAAAATATGTAAAACTGAGGAGCTGAGACAAAACTATGTTTTGTCTCAGTTTTTCTTCGTAAATGAAAGGAAAATATAAAATGTCTGATATTTTAACTAAGGCTGTTTCAAAAGACGGTAGTTTTAGAGTCTATGTAGTCAATGCTACTGAAACCGTGTCTGAAGCTCAAAAGCGACACGATACTTGGAGTAATTCCACTGCAGCATTGGGACGTACGATTGTTGGTTCAATTTTGGTCGCCACATCGACTTTGAAAGAAGATGAAGTTTTGACGACTAGGATCGTTGGTGATGGACCAGCTGGTGCCATCGTCGTTGATGCTAATGCCCAAGGGGATGTCAAAGGTTATATCCAAAATAATCATGTCAGTTTACCGCTCAATGACGATCACCATATTGATGTTAAAGGTGCTGTCGGAACTAAAGGTATCTTGAGTATTACTAAAGACTTGCATTTGAAAGAACCATTTTCTGGACAAGTTCCATTAGTATCTGGAGAGATCGGGATGGACTTCACTTACTATATGGCTAAGTCAGAGCAAATTCCCTCAGCCATTGGAGTTTCGGTATTCGTTCAACCTAATGAGACCGTTGGAGCTGCGGGTGGCTTCTTGATCCAAACCTTACCCGGAGCTGGCGATGCTGACATCGATAAGATCGAGAACAATCTGAAAATCGTTCCAAACTATTCAACCTTGTTGAATGAAGGGTTGAGTAACGAAGAAGCAATGAATAAGTTGATGAATGGTGTCGAGATGAAAATTCTTGATAATATGCCGGTTCAATTCAAGTGTGATTGCTCGAAGGAAAAATTCGAAAAATCTTTGGCAACTTTGGCCACAGATGAATTACAAGCAATGATCGATGAAAATCATGGAGCAGAAGCAGTTTGCAAGTTCTGTGGTAATAAATATCAATTCAGTGAATCAGATTTGCAGAACATAATTTCTGAAAATAAGTAATGATGTTTGCCAAATAATTGTAAAATTTGTTATCATGACAAGTTGTAAATAAAAACGTAAGAAACTCCTATCGAGGTAAACAATATGGAATGGAAAATAGGCAACATAACGATCCCTAATCAGATAGTTGTTGCACCAATGGCCGGCATTACTAACGCGTCATTCAGATTAACAGCCCGTGAATTCGGTGCTGGTTTAGTGGTTTGTGAAATGATCAGTGATCAAGGTATCAAGTATCATAACGAAAAAACAATGAATATGTTATTTGTTGATCCAAAAGAGCATCCAGTAAGTATTCAAATTTTTGGTGGAAGCAAGGAATCACTTGTTAACGCTGCTAAGTTTGTTGCCGAAAATACAGCCGCTGATATTATCGATATCAACATGGGTTGTCCAGTTAAAAAAGTAGTCAAAACTGATGCTGGTTCACGTTGGTTGTTAGACCCAGATAAGGTCTACGAGATGGTAAATGCTGTAAGTACAGCCATTGACAAACCAGTCACAGTCAAAATGAGAACCGGCTGGGATGATGATCATTTGTACGCGGTAGAGAATGCACTAGCTGCCCAAGAAGCGGGTGCTTCAGCCATTGCAATGCACGGTAGAACTAGAGAACAATTTTATATGGGACATGCAAACTGGGATATTTTGCATGAAGTTGCTCAAAAATTGACTATTCCTTTTATGGGAAATGGAGATATCAAGACCCCACAAGATGCTAAATTCATGATCGAGGAAGTCGGTGCTGACGCAGCAATGGTCGGACGCGCAGTCCTTGGTAATCTATGGAAACTCAATGCAATGGAGCATTACATCGAGACAGGGGATCTCTTACCTGAACCAACTGTTAGAGAAAAAGTGAATATAGCTAAACTTCAACTCGAACGTCTGGTAGACTTAAAGGGTGAGCACGTCGGCGTTCCAGAATTCCGTCAACAAGCTGCATACTATTTGAAGGGTATTCCTCATGCCGTTCGAGCACGCGCACAAGTTATGCAAGTCGATACTATGAAAGAAGTATTCGACATATTAAATAATTTCGTTGAAAGTTACGAAAAAAGAGAAGCTAGATCTTCTAGAATTTCATAGAACGGGGGACAACAGTTTGGGAAACCAAAAGAATAAGCAAGGAAAAGAAATGAATGATCAGTTAAGAGTTCGTCGCGAAAAATTAGCTGAATTATATGATGAAGGTGTAGATCCATATGGTTCACGTTTTGTTAGAACCGATCTAACAGCTGACCTTCAAGGTAAATATAGTGAAGAGGACAAGGAAGTTCTTGAAGAACAAAACACACCAGTTATTATCGCTGGTCGTATGATGACTAAGCGTGGTAAGGGTAAAGTTGGATTCGCTGATATCAAAGATAGAAGTGGCAAGATTCAAATTTATGTTCGTAAAGACGAAGTTGGCGAAGAAAATTATCATATTTTCAAGCGTTCTGATTTAGGTGATCACCTAGGTATCGAAGGTCACGTAATGAAGACTGATATGGGTGAATTAACAGTTAAGGCCACTAAGGTGACAATGTTATCCAAAGCCCTACGTCCATTACCTGACAAGTTCCACGGTTTGACTAATGTTGAACAAAAATATCGTCAAAGATATTTAGACTTGATCGCTAACGATGATAGTTTTGATCGTTTCATCAAACGTTCAAAGATCATTTCAGCTATTCGTGAATACTTAGACGGCGAAGGCTTCCTTGAAGTTGAAACACCTACATTGAACCCACAAGCTGGTGGTGCTAATGCTAAGCCATTTATCACGCACTACAACGCATTAGGTGAAGATATGTATCTAAGAATCGCTTTGGAGCTACACTTGAAGCGCTTGGTCGTTGGTGGCTATGAACGTGTTTATGAAATCGGCCGTGTTTTCCGTAACGAAGGACTAGACACACAACACAGTCCAGAGTTTACTTCACTGGAAACATACGTAGCTTATTTTGATTTCAATGACGTTATGGACGAAACAGAAGGTATCATCAGACATGCGGCTGAAAAGGCTCTAGGGAAGACTGAGATCACTTATCAAGGTGAAAATGTTGACCTAGGCAAGCCATTCAAACGTGTATCAATGGTTGACGCCATCAAAGAAAAGACTGGCATTGATTTCACACAAGAGATGACTTTGGAAGAAGCTCGTAAGTTGGCTGACGATAATCATGTTCACTACGAGAAATATTGGCAAGTTGGACACATCATCAGTGAATTCTTCGAAACTTTCGTCGAAGATGAGATCAAGGAACCTACATTTATTTATGGTTATCCGATCGAGGTTTCACCACTTGCTAAAAAGAACAAGAAAGATCCACGTTTCACTGACCGTTTCGAATTGTACATCTTAGGTCATGAATACGGTAATGCCTTTACTGAGTTGAATGATCCAATCGATCAACGTCAGAGATTTGAAGCTCAAGTTGCTGAAAGAAGTGAAGGTAATGATGAGGCTGAAGGTATCGACGAAGATTACGTTGAAGCATTGGAATACGGTATGCCTCCAACAGGTGGATTGGGAATCGGAATCGATCGTTTGGTAATGTTGCTAACAGATGCACCAACTATCCGTGATGTTGTGCTCTTCCCAACTATGAAACCAGAAGATAATTCTAATAATCCTGAATAAACTGTTTGATTCAAATATCATATTATTTTTGAATACGGTTAAAATAAATAAAAAGTTGACGATTTTTCGTTGACTTTTTTTATTTGTTTTAGGTATAATAATATAGTTGTTTGTTACAAGACACATGGAGGATTAGCTCAGCTGGGAGAGCATCTGCCTTACAAGCAGGAGGTCACAGGTTCGATCCCTGTATCCTCCATTAAACTTTTTATTAAGTTTAGTGGTTACAGCATCATTGACACTTTGCGGGTGTGGCGGAATTGGCAGACGCGCTAGATTTAGGTTCTAGTGTCCTATGGACATGAAGGTTCAAGTCCTTTCACCCGTATTTCGATATTTACGTATTGAATTAATTATATAAATAGTGTTATACTGATGCCGACTTAGCTCAGTTGGCAGAGCATCTGTCTTGTAAACAGGGGGTCGGAGGTTCGAATCCTCTAGTCGGCATTATGCGGAAGTAGTTCAGTGGTAGAACATCACCTTGCCATGGTGGGGGTCGCGGGTTCGAATCCCGTCTTCCGCTTTTTTTTATTTTTAAGAGTTAATCGGGAAATAGCTCAGCTTGGTAGAGCGCCGTGTTCGGGACGCGGAGGTCGCAAGTTCAAATCTTGTTTTCCCGATTCATAATAAAGAGAGATCATTTACTTTTTAAGTAAGTGATCTCTTTTGTTTGTGCTCTTTTGTAATGTGAAAGTGTAGATTGTGGGATAATAGTGACAGAAAGTTAATTATTGGAAAATAAGCAACTTTAGTACAAAAAAATTTATAATAATGTTAAGATAGAAACCAAACTTTTTTGTGGGATTGGTGATTTACATTATAATTGAGTTTAATCACTTGCATTTTTACACAACAGAATTATACTTTCTACACTAAAGAATTTATAAGTCGAGGTAGTTATCATGGACAAAGTATTTACCGAAAGCGCAAAGAACGCACTCGTTTTGGCCCAAGATCAGGCCAAATCATTTCATCATAATGCCGTTGGTACCGAACATATTCTATTAGGTTTGACCATGGAAAATGATGGTATTGCCGGTATTACTTTAAGAGATCTTGCCGTCAGCGATAACGATGTCAAAGAAGAGATCGAACATTTGACTGGCTACGGTGATGTCTCCTCTAATACCGCCAAGGGGATTTATCTTCCTTATTCTCCTAAGGGACAAACGATTCTTGCTAGTTCCGAGGAGATTTCTAACCAGTACAATACTAGTCGTATTGGTACTGAACATATCCTACTGGCTATCTTAGACGATGCTGATAATTTAGCAAATCGTATTTTATCTAATTTGGGATTGAGTTTGACTAAGACTAAGAGTTTGTTACTCAACAAGATGGGGATGTCTAACAAGACAACTCGTCGAGGAATCGGACAATCTCAAAAGAAAAAAGAAGTAGCAGGGACACCGACACTCGATTCATTAGCTCGTGACCTAACTAAGATCGCAGCGGAGAATCAAATCGACCCAGTTATCGGTCGTGAGAAAGAAGTTGAACGTACGATTCAAATCCTCAGTCGTAGAACTAAGAACAATCCAGTTCTAGTCGGTGAACCAGGTGTTGGTAAAACAGCTATCGCTGAAGGCTTAGCTAATGCCATCGTTGCTAAAGAAGTACCGCTGGATATGCAAAACAAGCGAATCATGATGTTGGACATGGGCTCATTAGTTGCCGGTACGAAATATCGTGGTGAGTTTGAAGATAGATTGAAGAAGATCATTGAAGAAATTTACAAAGACAAGCATGTTATTTTATTTATTGATGAATTGCATACCTTGATCGGTGCCGGTGGTGCCGAAGGAGCTATTGATGCTTCAAATATTTTGAAGCCCGCTCTAGCTCGTGGTGAATTGCAATTGATCGGTGCTACTACTTTGAATGAATATCAAAAGTACATCGAAAAAGACACTGCACTTGAACGTCGTTTTGCTCAAGTTCATATCGAAGAACCTTCTGAAGAGGAGTCCGTCAAAATTCTTGAAGGGCTACGTCCAAGATACGAACAACATCACGGTTTGACTATTTCTGATGAAGCGATCCAAGCAGCGGTTAAATTGTCATCGCGTTACTTAACTAATCGTTTCTTGCCAGATAAGGCGATCGATTTGATGGACGAGGCATCTGCCAAAGTTCGTATCCACAATGTATCGAAGAATAACGATCTTGAAAAATTGACTAACGAATCAATGAAACTCATCAATGATAAGAACGATGCTATTTTGGACCAAGACTTCGAAAAAGCAGCTCAAATTCGTGAACATGAACAAGATGTTCAAGAAAAAATCGCTAAGATCAAAGATGATCAAGATAGCGGTAGAACTAAAAAACCAGTTGTTGAAGTTGATGATATCGCCGAGATCATTGCAGAGTGGACGGGTGTGCCGGTTAAACAGATCACTCGTAAAGAAAGTGAACGACTACTCAATCTTGAACGTGAACTCCATAAGCGTGTTGTTGGACAAAATGACGCTATCGGTGCGGTATCACGTGCTATCCGCCGTGCTAGAAGTGGTATGAAGGATCCTAACCGTCCAATCGGTTCATTTATGTTCTTAGGACCAACTGGTGTAGGTAAGACTGAACTTGCTAAGTCAATTGCTGAAGTAATGTTTGGATCAGAAGATAATTTGATTCGTGTTGATATGTCTGAATACATGGAACAATATAGTACTTCTAAGTTGATCGGTTCAGCTCCCGGTTATGTTGGTTTTGACGAAGGTGGTCAATTGACTGAAAAAGTCAGAAATGAACCTTACTCTGTAATCTTGCTTGATGAAGTTGAAAAGGCTCATCCTGATGTCTTCAACTTACTACTTCAAGTATTAGACGATGGTATTTTGACAGATGCTAAAGGTCGTAAAGTCGACTTCCGTAACACTATCATCATCATGACATCAAACTTAGGTGCTCGTTCACTCCAAGATGACAAGTCAGTTGGTTTCGGTGCGAAAGACGTTCATGATGATTACAAGGAAATGCAAGAACGTATCAATGCTGAATTGAAGAAGTTCTTCAGACCAGAATTCTTGAATCGTGTTGACGAAACGATCATCTTTAAGTCATTGGATAAAGATCAACTCAAAGCTATTGCTAAGATCATGAGCAATAATTTGAGCAAACGTCTCAACGAGAGAAACATCAAGCTGGTTATTTCACCATCCGCATACAGTGACTTAGTTAAGGATGGCTACAACCCAGAATATGGTGCTCGTCCAATGAGAAGAACGATCCAACGTGAGATCGAAGATCCAGTCAGTGAGCTACTCTTGATGAGTAAGATCAGTGAAGGAGATACGATCAAGGTTGGTTCTAAGCAAGGTAAATTAAATATTACTGTTGCTGAGAAGAAAGTTAAAAAAGTCGGTAAATCATTAACTCATTAAAGTTTAGTCTTGACTATTGACAAATATAATGATTCCGAGTAGTATATTTCTATGAGATTTAAAGTTCAAAACGTAAGCCACGATCTATTGTCCGTGGTTATGCCGTATAATAAAAAAGCAAAAATAGATTTGGTTCTATTTTTGGTTTTTTTTTGCCTAAAAACCGTTTTTTTAAGCGTTTTCTTACAATTTGTAACACAATTGTAATATTGGCAGAGCTTTATGTTTTGAACAAATTATATGTTGAGGTGAAAAATTTGACTTATCATAACGTTAATTATGGTGCACACCGTGTTCGTCGTAGTTATGCAAAGATCAAGGAAGTACTTCCACTGCCAAATTTAATAGACATACAAACAGATTCTTATAATTGGTTCTTAGATGAAGGACTAAAAGATATGTTTGATGACATTATGCCTATCGATGACTTTGCTGGAAATCTTTCATTGGAATATGTTGGCTACAAATTATTAGAACCAAAATATACTGTTGAAGAAGCAAGACAACATGATGCTAATTATTCAGCACCATTACATGTCACTTTGAAGTTAACTAATCATGAAACTGGCGAAATCAAGACACAAGATGTCTTCTTCGGCGACTTCCCATTGATGACAGAACAAGGTACTTTCATTATTAATGGTGCCGAACGTGTTATTGTTTCTCAATTAGTACGTTCACCTGGTATTTATTACAATGCAGATACTGATAAGAATGGTCGTATCAACTATGGTACAACTGTTATCCCTAACCGTGGTGCTTGGTTAGAATTCGAAACAGACGCAAAAGGTCTTGGATATGTAAGAATCGACAGAACTAGAAAATTACCTATCTCTGAATTGATCAGAGCATTAGGTTTTGGTGCTGATTCTGAAATCTTAGACATCTTTGGTGAAAACGACACATTGAACCTTACTCTTGAAAAAGATGTACATAAGGAAGCAACTGATTCACGTGTTGAAGAAGCCTTGAAGGACATCTATGAAAGACTCCGCCCCGGTGAACCAAAGACAGCAGATAGTTCTCGTTCATTGCTATATGCTAGATTCTTTGACCCACGTAGATATGACATGGCTCCTGTTGGTCGTTACAAGGTCAATAAGAAGCTCAACATTAAAACAAGATTATTAAACAAGACATTGGCTGAAACATTAGCTGATCCTGATACAGGTGAAGTAGTCTTAGCTAAGGATACAGTCTTAGACCGCGATGCTATGAGCAAACTTAGCCCATACTTAGATCGTGATGACTTCAAGACGGTTACACTTCAACCATCTGACGAAGGTGTCTTGACTGACCCTATTACAATTCAAACAATCAAGATCTACTCAGAGAGCGATAACGAAAAAGTCGTTAACTTGATCGGCAATGGTCATATTGACGAACACGTTCGTACGATCCAACCTGCTGATATTTTGGCTGGTATCAATTACTTCTTGAACCTTAGAGAAGAAATCGGTACAACCGATGATATCGATCACTTGGGTAATCGTCGTATTCGTTCAGTCGGTGAATTACTTCAAAACCAATTCCGTATTGGTTTGTCACGTATGGAACGTGTTGTACGTGAAAGAATGTCAATTCAAGACTCATCAACTGTTACACCTCAACAATTGATCAATATTAGACCAGTTGTAGCTTCAATCAAGGAATTCTTTGGTTCATCACAATTGTCACAATTCATGGATCAGACTAATCCACTTGGTGAGCTAGAACACAAGCGTCGTCTATCTGCTCTTGGACCTGGTGGTTTGACTCGTGATCGTGCCGGATATGAAGTCCGTGACGTTCACTATACTCACTATGGTCGTATGTGCCCGATTGAAACTCCTGAAGGACCTAATATCGGACTTATTAATAACTTGGCTAGTTATGCCATCATTAACAAGTATGGTTTCATCGAAACACCATATCGTCGTGTTTCATGGGATACACATAAAGTTACTGATAAGATCGACTACTTAACAGCCGATGAAGAAGATAATTATATCGTTGCTCAGGCTAATACACTTCTGAATGATGACGGTTCATTTGTTGATAACACGATTTTGGCTCGTCACAAGGATGACAATATTGAAACAACACCTGAAAAAGTCGATTACATGGACGTTTCACCTAAGCAAGTTGTTTCTGTTGCCACAGCATGTATTCCTTTCTTGGAAAACGATGACTCCAACCGTGCCTTGATGGGTGCCAACATGCAACGTCAAGCTGTTCCATTGATCAATCCACACGCACCACTAGTTGGTACAAGTATGGAATATATCGCCGCTCATGATTCTGGTGCTGCTTTGCTTGCAAAACACGCCGGTACTGCTGAATACGTTGACGCTAAGAAGATCACTATTAAGCGTGATGATGACGGTACGATCGATGAATACAAAGTTACAAAATTCCGTCGTTCAAATAATGGTAAGAGTTATAACCAAAGACCTATCATACGTAAAGGCGAAGAAGTTGCTAAGGGTGACATCATTGCTGATGGTCCTGCTATGGAAGGTGGAGAATTGGCTCTAGGTCAAAATCCATTGATTGCCTTCATGACATGGAACATGTACAACTACGAAGATGCTATCGTACTATCAGAAAAACTTGTTCGTGAAGATGCTTATACTTCAATCCATATCGAAGAGTATGAATCAGAAGCACGTGATACAAAACTTGGACCTGAAGAGATTACACGTGAGATTCCTAACGTTGGTGAAGAATCACTCAAGGATCTTGATGAGTTCGGTATCATCAGAATCGGTGCTGAAGTTCGTGATGGCGACATCTTAGTTGGTAAAGTCACACCTAAGGGTGTTACTGAACTATCAGCTGAGGAACGTCTATTACACGCTATTTTCGGTGAAAAAGCTCGTGAAGTTCGTGATACTTCACTTCGTGTACCACATGGTGGTGGCGGAATTATCCAAGATGTCAAGGTCTTCACTCGTGAAGCTGGTGACGAATTGGATCCCGGTGTTAACATGTTAGTCCGTGTTTATATTGCTCAAAAACGTAAGATTCAAGTTGGTGACAAGATGGCCGGACGTCATGGTAACAAAGGTACCGTTTCAATCGTTGTGCCACAAGAAGATATGCCATATATGCCAGATGGTACTCCAGTAGATATCCTATTGAACCCAATGGGTGTTCCATCACGTATGAATATCGGACAAGTTCTAGACCTTCACTTAGGAATGGCTGCTAGAAAACTTGGAATTCACGTTGCTACACCTGTTTTTGATGGTGTTCAAGATGATGAATTATGGGATATTGTTAAAGAAGCTGATATGGACACAGATGGTAAGTCGATCCTTTATGATGGACGTACAGGTGAACCATTCAAGAACCGTGTTGCCGTTGGTGTCATGTACTACATGAAGTTAGCCCACATGGTTGATGATAAGCTACATGCTCGTTCAATCGGACCATACTCACTAGTTACTCAACAACCACTTGGTGGTAAAGCACAATTTGGTGGACAGAGATTTGGTGAAATGGAAGTTTGGGCACTTGAAGCATATGGTGCTGCTTATACACTTCAAGAAATCTTGACATACAAGTCAGATGATATCGTAGGTCGTGTGAAGACATACGAGGCTATCGTTAAGGGTGAAAGTATTCCTAAGCCAGGTGTTCCGGAATCATTCCGTGTTCTGGTTAAAGAATTACAAGCTCTAGGACTTGATATGAAGGTTCTCGATGCTCATCAAAAAGAAATCGAACTTAGAGATATGGATGAAGATGAAGATACTGTAAGTATTGACGCTCTATCTAAGTTTGCTAAACAACAAGAACAAAAACGTGCTGAAGAAGAAGCTAAGAAGCTTGAAGAACAACAATCAGCCGAATCACAAAGTACTAAATCAGAAAAATAGTAATAATTTAGATTTAGGGAGGTTACCTTTTGATAGACGTTAATAAATTTGAAAGTATGCAAATTGGTTTGGCATCTCCTGACAAGATTCGTAGCTGGTCTTATGGAGAAGTTAAGAAACCTGAAACAATCAACTACCGTACTTTGAAACCAGAAAAAGATGGTCTATTCGACGAAAGAATTTTTGGACCAACTAAAGACTGGGAATGTGCCTGTGGAAAGTACAAACGTATCCGTTACAAGGGTATTGTTTGTGACCGCTGTGGTGTTGAAGTTACTCGTTCAAAGGTTCGCCGTGAACGTATGGCTCACATCGAATTAGCTGCACCAGTTACACATATCTGGTATTTCAAGGGAATCCCATCACGTATGGGACTTGTATTGGACATGAGTCCAAGAAACCTTGAAGAAGTAATTTACTTTGCATCATATGTTGTTATCGATCCAGGTGAAACAGACCTAGAACAAAGACAACTACTTACAGAATCTGAATATCGTAAGAAGCGTGAAGAGTTTGGTAACAAGTTCGTTGCCAAGATGGGTGCCGAGGGTATCAGAGATCTTCTCAGCAAAGTCGATATGAACTCTGAAGTTAAAGAATTGCGTGAAACATTGAAGACTGCACAAGGTCAAAAACGTACACGTGCTATCAGACGTTTGGATATTATCAGTGCTTTCCAAAAATCTGGTAACAAGCCTGAGTGGATGGTAATGGAAGCTATTCCTGTTATCCCACCAGACTTACGTCCAATGGTTCAACTAGAAGGTGGTCGTTTTGCCACTTCTGACTTGAACGACTTGTACCGTCGTGTGATCAACCGTAACAACCGTTTGAAGAGATTGTTGGATCTACATGCTCCAAACATCATCGTTCAAAACGAAAAGAGAATGCTTCAAGAAGCTGTCGATGCCTTGATCGATAATGGTCGTCGTGGCCGTCCTGTTACAGGACCTGGTAACCGTCCATTGAAGTCACTCTCACATATGCTTAAAGGTAAGCAAGGACGTTTCCGTCAAAACTTACTTGGTAAGCGTGTTGATTACTCTGGTCGTTCAGTTATCGATGTTGGTCCTACATTGAAGTTCTATCAATGTGGACTTCCACGTGAGATGGCACTTGAATTATTCAAGCCATTCGTTATGCATGAATTAGTTAAACGTGAGATCGCTTCTAACGTAAAGAACGCTAGAAGAAAGATCGACCGTCAAGATGATGATATTTGGGATGTACTAGAAGACGTGATCAAAGAACGTCCAGTACTACTTAACCGTGCCCCTACACTTCACAGACTTGGTATTCAAGCCTTTGAACCTGTATTGGTTGATGGTAAGTCAATCCGTCTACATCCATTAGCTTGTGAAGCTTACAATGCCGATTTTGATGGTGACCAAATGGCTATCCACGTTCCTCTATCAGACGAAGCTCAAGCTGAAGCACGTATGTTGATGCTTGCTGCTCACCATATCCTTGCTCCTAAAGATGGTAAGCCTATCGTTACACCATCACAGGACGTTGTTTTGGGTAACTACTACCTAACAATCGAAACAAGACATATGACTGGTGAAGGTAAGATCTTCAAGGATTCAAATGAAGTTCAAACTGCATTGTTAAATGGTGATGTTCATTATCATACAAGAATTGGTTTGGCTGTTTCATCAATGCCAACTAAGCCATTTACTGATGACCAACGCGATAAGGTTATGTTAACTAGTGTTGGTAAAGTTATCTTCAATGAGATCCTTCCAGAAGACTTCCCATACTTAAATGAACCAACTGATGATAATTTGGAAAACGGTGTTCCTGATAAGTACTTCCTAGGCAAGGGTGAAGACATCAACAAACTTCTCGATGAGATGGATCTAGTTGACCCACTCAAGAGTGGTTACATGTCAGATATCATTGCTAAGGTATTCAAGGTTTACCGTGTTCAAAGAACATCATCACTACTTGATGATATGAAGGAATTAGGTTACACAATCTGTACTATCTCTGGATTGACAGTTGGTGTTACTGATGTTCCTAACTTGACTGAAAAGCCTGAAATCATCGAAAAGGCCCACAAACAAGTTGCTTCTATTTCTAAGCAATTCCGTCGTGGTCTGATCACTGATGATGAACGACATGATCGTGTTATCAGTGTTTGGAATGACACAAAAGATGAAATTCAACAATTGTTGATCGATTCATTTGATCCAACAAACCCTATCTCAATGATGTCGGACTCAGGTGCCCGTGGTAACATCTCAAACTTTACTCAGCTAGCAGGTATGCGTGGACTTATGGCTGCCCCTAATGGTGGTATGATGGAAATCCCTGTTATTTCTAACTTCCGTGAAGGACTATCTGTCTTGGAAATGTTCATGTCAACCCACGGTGCTCGTAAAGGTATGACTGATACGGCTTTGAAGACAGCCAACTCAGGTTACTTGACTCGTCGTTTGGTTGATGTTGCTCAAGATGTTATCGTTCGTGAAGAAGATTGTGGTACTGACCGTGGACTTCTCGTAAGTTCAATCATGGAAGGTACAGATATGATCGAACCATTGTATGACCGTCTAGTTGGACGTTATACACAAAAGACTGTTAAAGATCCTCAAACTGGTGACGTTCTGGCTGAGCGTGGAGTTCTTATGGACGAAAACTTGGCACAAAAGATCGTTGATGCTGGTGTTAAGGAAGTAACAATCCGTTCTGCATTTACATGTGATACAAAACATGGTGTATGTAAGAAATGTTACGGTCGTAACCTTGCTACTGGTGAAGAAGTTGAAATTGGTGAGGCAGTTGGTACAGTTGCTGCTCAATCAATCGGTGAACCCGGTACACAATTGACTATGCGTAACTTCCATACCGGTGGTGTTGCTGGTGGCGACGATATTACACAAGGACTTCCTCGTGTTCAAGAAATCGTTGAAGCTAGAAACCCTAAAGGTCTTGCAATTATTTCTGAGGTTGATGGTATTATTACAGCAATCAACGAAAACCCTGCAGAACATACTAAGGAAATCACTGTCGAAGGTGGCATTGATTCTAGATCATATAGTGTTCCTTATACATCCAGTGTTGCTGTTGCCGAAGGTGATCATGTAACTCGTGGTGGTAAGTTGACACAAGGTTCAATCGATCCTAAGGAATTGATCAAGGTTACAAATGTTCAAATAACAGAAAACTATCTACTTGCTGAAGTTCAAAAGGTTTACCGTATGCAAGGTGTTGATATTTCTGATAAGCATTTCGAGGTTATGATCAGACAAATGCTACGTAAGATCAGAATCCTTGATCCAGGTGATACTGATGTATTACCAGGTCAATTAATGGATATTTCCCAATTCACAGATCACAACCGTGAGACATTGTTCAGCGGCGGTATCCCTGCTACGGGACGTCCAGTATTACTTGGTATTACTAAGGCATCTCTTGAAACTAACAGTTTCTTGTCAGCTGCTTCCTTCCAGGAAACAACTAGAGTTCTTACTGATGCATCTATCAGAGGTAAGAACGATCCACTTCTTGGACTTAAGGAAAATGTTATCATTGGTAAACTTATCCCTGCTGGTACAGGTATGGCTAAGTATAACCACATGGAACCTAAGAAGACTGGTCCTATGGCTGATAACTCGCTTAATGGTGCTTATACAATTTCAGACATCGAAGCTCAAATGAAAGCTGAAGATGCTTCAAAACAAAGTAACAACTAGAATTAAATAAGTTATTCAAAGGATCTGAGTTTTTAGCTCAGGTCCTTTTTTGTTCACATTTTGATTTAATTTTATTTAAATTGTGAACAATACGAATCGTCTATGGTTTAATTAAGGTTATTGATTAAATATAATGTAAAAATAAATAATTAAGTTTAGAATAGATGTATAAACATCTTTATAAAGAGGCATGTTTTGAAGAAACAAACGTTGACATACAACGGTCATGAATTCGTGATCGATACGTATTGGTTAAATCCAATCGAAGATTTCGAAGCTGAAGTTAAGCATCCACTCGCAATTATTTTTCCGGGTGGAAGATTTACCTTTCAAACCGATCGAGAAGCACAGCCAATTGCTTTAAAGTTCGCCGCTGAAGGATTTCATGCGATTGTTTTACATTATCAATTAATAGAGTCTGACAGACCAGTTTATCCACTAGCATTACAAGAAACAGCTACAACTTTAAATTGGCTATCAACACAGGCCGACGGACATCATATAGATCTGAGCAAAGTGCTCTTAGTCGGTTTTTCAGCTGGTGGGCATGTAGTAGCTAATTTTAATTCGATCATGACTGATTTGAATTTACAAAATCAAATAATTTCTGAAGAACTCAAAGTTTTGCCAGCCGCCAATTTCCTATGCTATCCAGTGATTGATCTAACAGCTGGTTACCCACGTACGGAGGAACATAGAATGTCGGTCACTAAAAATGAGTTCTATTGGCGTTCACAAGATCATCTGACGGCCAGTGCTAAACCAGCATTTATTTGGCAAACGGTCAATGATAAAACCGTACCAGTGAAGAACTCACTACTGTACGCTGAAAAGATGGAATATTTAAAATTACCATTTGAGTTGCACTTATTTGCTTCTGGAAAACATGGACTGTCTCTGGGCACACCGGTCACTCAACAACCAGGAAACGAATTGCATCTGAATAAATCTGTAGCAATTTGGTGGGAATTGGGAATGAACTGGTTGAAGACGATTGATTTCTTATAGCAAATTGGAATGAAAGTCCAAGGAGATGTTCTCTATGAATACACAAGAGTTGTTATATAAAAATGTTGAATTCAGTATTGATACGTACTGGTTGGATCCCATTGCCGATTTCACTTCGGAAGTTAAACGTCCTTTGGTAGTAATCTTTCCGGGCGGGGGTTTCACTTTTCATTCAGACCGTGAAGCACAACCGATTGCCTTAAAATTTGCGGCAGCGGGTGTCCATGCGATCGTCTTACATTACAAGTTGATTGATGACGGTAATCCTGTCTATCCGTTAGCACTTCAAGAGACAGCAGCCACTTTGAATTGGATCCATAGCCAAGCGGAGGCTCATCAAATTGACTTAGACAAAGTTTTTTTGATCGGCTTTTCAGCGGGAGGTCACATCGTAGCCAACTACAATTCGTTGATGACTAATCCTGATACGTATGAAGAAATATACGGCGAACCGATAAGTGTCGATCCATGCGCAATAATTCTCAGTTACTCAGTCGTTGATTTGACGATGGGATATCCGGAGGATGTCGATTACGCGACTGAAATAAGTCCAGAGATTTTTTATTGGCAGTCGCAGGAGCATTTGACAAAATATGCCAAGCCAACTTTTATTTGGCAGACGGTGAGTGATGAGACGGTGCCAGTCATGAATTCAATCGTCTATGCACAAAAAATGGATCTATTGAACTTGCCGTATGAATTACATTTGTTCGCGACTGGACGTCACGGATTGGCACTATCTAATCATGTTACGGAGGATCCGGGTGAGAGCTCTTACGTCAACTATGCGGATTCCAAGTGGTGGAGCATGTGTTTGAATTGGTTAAAATTACAAAAAGTCCTACCAAAATAATAATCAAGAGATCAGATAGACGATCCCAGTTGCTGCAGTGATATACGGGATAAATCTAAATGATCTTTTTTTGTGTCTGAAAAAATTAGCTATGCACAGTAGGCACGCTATCAAAATGATCTTGAGAATATCTTGATAGCCAAACAGGATGGCTAGTAGACCTAGTAGCTCTATATCACCTAAGCCGATACCGTGGTAGTTATAGTTAAAGATAAACAAACCACCATAGGTTATTGACCCAGCTAAAAAATAAAGTGGCGAGTGCTGGATCAAGGTATATCCAAAGGCTGGTACCATTATTAGATAGAAAACAGGATAGATGTAGCCGTAAAAGTGATCCATCAGACTTAAAACGACTAGTGTGAGCATTAACGGAATAGCAATATAAAGATTTTTGTTCATAGTTACTATTAGGAGCATGAATAAACCGCCGATAGTCTCTGTTAGCGGGTAGAGTATCGGGATGTTGCTTCTACAATTTTTGCATCGTCCATTTAATAAGAAAAAACTAAAAACCGGAATTAATTTATACCATTGCAAAACTAGGTTACAGTTGTTACACTTTGAGCGTCGAAATGTGATTTCAGGGAAATCATATGCGATAACAGTCAAAAAAGAAACTAAGCTAGCACCTAGCGTGAATATCGTTAAATAGAATAAATATGTCATTTTATCACCTCAAGTTAAATTACGTATTTTATTTGAGTCTTTTCTTGGATAGTTCATTGACATGTTCATTTTAAGATGATATTCTAATAGACGTGCTTTTATTAGCAGAGTAGTAGTTTGTTTAAGTATAAGCTCATATCGTATGCCACTTAGGTGGTTTATTATTTTACAAAATTATGAACCACCTGGATGTGTGTACTTAAATTTTTAGGAGGAACCTTGAATGCCTACAATTAATCAATTGGTACGTAAAGGCCGTAAGTCACAAGGGTCAAAATCTGATGCCCCTGCATTGAACTACGGTTACAACAGTATGAAGAAAGTTGCTACAAAGAACCCAGCACCACAAAAACGTGGTGTAGCAACTCGTGTCGGAACAATGACACCTAAGAAGCCTAACTCAGCCCTACGTAAGTATGCCCGTGTTAGACTATCAAACCTTATCGAAGTTACAGCATATATCCCAGGTGTTGGTCACAACTTGCAAGAGCATAGTGTTGTTCTTGTTCGTGGTGGACGTGTAAAGGATTTACCTGGTGTTCGTTATCACGTTGTTCGTGGTGCTTTAGATACAGCCGGTGTTGATGGACGTATGCAAAGTCGTTCAAAATATGGTGCTAAGAAGCCTAAGAAATAATTAAATCGCAAACAATGAAATAAGTAATAACGGAGGAATTTAATATGCGTAAAGGTAGCGCTCCAAAACGTGATGTTTTACCTGATCCAATGTACAACTCAAAATTAGTTACACGTTTGATCAACCATTTAATGTACGATGGTAAGAGAGGAACTGCTTCAACTATTCTCTACCGTGCATTTGATATTATTAGAGATAAGACTGGTAATGAACCATTGGATGTCTTCGAAGAAGCTATGACCAATGTAATGCCAGTTCTTGAAGTTAAGGCTCGCCGTATCGGTGGTTCTAACTACCAAATTCCTATTGAAGTACGTCCAGATCGTCGTACAACATTAGGTCTTCGCTGGATCGTTAGTTATGCTCGTCTACGTGGTGAACATACTATGGACCAACGTCTAGCAAATGAAATTATGGATGCAGCTAATAACACAGGTGCAGCTGTTAAGAAACGTGAAGATACACATAAGATGGCTGATGCTAACCGTGCATTTGCTCATTATCGTTGGTAATTAACAGTAAATTGAGAGGAGAAACAAAGTTTAATGGCTAATAAACGTGAATTCCCACTAGAAGAGACTCGTAATATTGGTATTATGGCTCATATCGATGCCGGTAAGACTACAACTACAGAACGTATTTTGTACTATACTGGTAAGATTCATAAGATCGGTGAAACACATGATGGTGCTTCACAAATGGACTGGATGGCCCAAGAACAAGAACGTGGTATTACTATTACATCTGCTGCTACAACAGCTGAATGGAAAGGTAACCGTATTAATATCATCGATACTCCAGGACACGTTGACTTCACAATCGAAGTTGAACGTTCATTGCGTGTGTTAGATGGTGCTATTACAGTTCTTGATGCTCAATCTGGTGTTGAACCACAAACTGAAAATGTTTGGCGTCAAGCTTCAACATACGGCGTTCCTCGTATCGTCTTCGTTAACAAGATGGACAAGATCGGTGCTGACTTTGACTACTCAGTATCAACTCTTCATGAAAGACTAGAAGCTAACGCTCATGCTATCCAAATGCCTATCGGTGCTGAAGATAACTTTGAAGGTGTTATCGACTTGATCGAAATGAAAGCTGATCTTTATGACGAAGATGAGTTAGGTACAAAGTGGGATACAGTTGATGTTCCTGATGATTATCTTGAAGCAGCAAAAGCAAAACGTGCTGAATTAGTTGAATCAGTTGCTGATGTTGATGATGACATCATGGAAAAATACCTAAATGGTGACGAAATTAGCAATGATGAACTTCGTAAGGCAATCAGACAAGCAACTATTGACTTGAAATTCTTCCCTGTACTTGCAGGTTCTGCCTTCAAGAACAAGGGTGTTCAAATGTTAATGGATGCTGTTGTTGATTACTTACCATCTCCACTTGATGTTCGTCCTTATAACGCTACAAATCCTAAGGATGACAGCCAAGTAGAATTAGCTGCTGACGATAGTAAACCATTTGCTGGTCTAGCATTTAAGATCGCTACTGACCCATTCGTTGGACGTCTAACATACATCCGTGTATATAGAGGTTCACTAGAATCAGGTTCATACGTTCTTAACGCTACAAAAGACAAGCGTGAACGTGTTGGTCGTTTGCTACAAATGCATTCTAACCACCGTAAAGAAATCCCTGAAGTTTTCTCAGGTGATATCGCTGCTGTTATCGGTTTGAAGAATACTACAACTGGTGACTCACTTACAGACCCTGACGAACCATTAATTCTTGAATCATTGGATATTCCAGATCCAGTTATCCAAGTTTCTATCGAACCTGATTCTAAGGAAGATAGAGATAAGATGGATCTTGCTATCCAAAAACTTTCTGAAGAAGACCCTACTTTCCAAGCAGAAACAAATCCTGAAACTGGTGAAACATTGATCGCCGGAATGGGTGAATTGCACTTGGATATCATGGTTGACCGTATGAAACGTGAATTCAAGGTTGCCGCTAAAGTTGGTGAACCACAAGTTGCTTATCGTGAAACATTCACTAAGTCAACAAGTTCACAAGGTAAGTTCGTTCGTCAATCTGGTGGTAAAGGTCAATACGGTGACGTATGGATCGAATTTGCACCAAATGAAGAAGGAAAAGGCTTCGAATTCGAAGATGCCATCGTCGGTGGTGTTGTTCCTCGTGAATACATTCCTTCAGTTGAACAAGGCTTGAAAGAATCAATGGAAAACGGTGTTCTTGCTGGATACCCATTGATCGATGTTAAGGCTAAGTTGTATGATGGTTCATACCACGAAGTCGATTCATCAGAAGCTGCTTTCAAGATTGCTGCTTCACTTGCATTACGTAATGCTGCTAAGTCAGCTGGTGCCGTAATCCTTGAACCTATCATGAAGGTTGAAATTGTTACTCCAGAAGATTACTTAGGTGATGTTATGGGACAAGTTACAGCTCGTCGTGGTCGTGTTGAAGGTATGGAAGCACGTGGTAATGCTCAACTTATCAACTCATTTGTTCCACTTTCAGAAATGTTCGGTTACGCTACAACACTTCGTTCAGCTACACAAGGACGTGGTACTTTCACAATGACATTTGATCATTACGAGAAGGTTCCTAAGTCAATTCAAGCTGACATTATCAAGAAAAATGGTGGAAACCCAGAAGAATAATTCTAATATTCAAAAAAAGCAAATCCTGTAAAATGGGTTTGCTTTTTTTTGTGGGTCTAAGTCAAAATGAAGCACTTTACTATCGCGTTGCTACCAATGAATTTGTTAGTATAGGTAATGCAGACGAATACGTTCGTTAACCTGCAATGACATTTACTGGAGGAATTGTATGAAGAAAAGTTTGTTCGTTTTTGATTTTGACAATACCGTGGCGCAATCCTTACCACTCTGTTTTGAATGTTTTCGGATCGTATTTTATACTTACAATAAAGAGACTTTGAGTGATGAAGAGATCGAAGCCTTGTTTGGACCATCAGAAGTCGACATCATTCGCAAGCGAGTTGCAGAGGACGTGGCTGATGAGGCGGTGGAACTTTACTACTGGTTGTATCGGGATCTACACGAACACTATATGCAGTCAGCTGACAGTCAAGGAATAATCGACTTAGTTCACCAATTAAAACAACGTGACAAGACGGTAGCGATGTTCACTGGTAAAGCTAGACGGAGTTTAGAAATCAGTCTCGACAAATTAGGATTGAATCCATACTTTGACTTCGTGATTACTGATGATGAGATCGTCAAGTCCAAACCTGACCCTGAAGGTCTCTTCAAAGTAATGGAACACTATCAGGCTACTAAGGCTGAAACGGTCTTTGTAGGTGATTCGGACGGTGATATGATTGGTGCTCGAGATGCAGGCGTAACCTCAGTTGGTGTCAACTGGTTTGCCAAACGTGATTTTCAAGTTGAACCAGATATTATTTCCAATGTTCCAGAAGATTTCCTAGATAATTTTTCATAAAAAAAGAGTTACAGATCATAAAAAAATCTGTAGCTCTTTTTAATTTAGTCGAAGACGTTAATTTGAGATTCTCGCCTTTGAGTGGCGCTGATTAAGAAGTATCCAATCAAGACGAAGATGATTGCTTCTATAATAATGCCTATCCAGTCACTAGGATTAATACCATTGGTCATGATTATCTCTGAAGTCATAGCAAATTGGAGAATATCCAAGGCTGAATGAATGATCATCGTTAAGTGTATCTGTTCAGTATAAAGGTAGAGTCCAGCAAAGAAAATTCCCACTCCAAAGGCTGCTATGATTTGGGTAAGTGTATTACTAAGGTCCTGACCAGCGGATAGATTGACCAAATGTGTTAGGCCGAATAGCAGACTACTGACTAAAGCTGCCAGCCAAAGCGAATTACGATAACGTTTGAAAGCGGCAATTAAAATAGTCAGTAATCCATAACGAAAGCAGATCTCTTCAGCCAGTCCAGCCTCCAGGCCATTCATAAATTTTAAGCTGGTCAATTTGAAACCAGTGAAGTCGTACGAAAGTAATGATTTGAAGAAATTCTCGTCACCGGTGGCGTTCCAGATGACGTACCAAGTTGACAATACTAATAGAAGAAAGACGATCCATTTGTTAGCTTGTGCAGCCAGGCGAACCTTGGGTAAGGCATATCCCCAAAGGTACATGGTGAAGGGGATAATGATTAAGGCCATCAAAGCCCCGATCATATTGGCGCCAATAAGGTCAGCGAGAAACTTTAACTTGATGTTATCAGGATGTTCAAAGAGAATCTCGGTCATAGCACCACTGGTCAGGAAGGTCACTTCATATAGAAGAACCAGCAGTTGTGATAGTTTGTTCTTGATCTGCCGAAATAGTAGATAGATGAGTGGTAAGTACATAACTAGCAAATAGAGACAAATCAAGATGACGACTGGAGTAGCATAGAGACTAACATGGAAGTAATTGAGCAATAGGACAATGGATAGTGGCAATAGAATGGTTTGTACAATTAGTTGCACGATGAGATTGAGTCGATGCAAATGCTTGAAACGGGTCGGCCAATCGACCAGCAGGTTAATCAACAATAGGAAGAATAGTGCAGGTTGCTTGAGTCCAGCGAGTATGATTGCTAAAGAATCGAAACCAAGTTGAAAGTTAAAACTGTAGCGCAATATTTTATCCTGATTCAAAACGGATCCCCCAATAAAATAATTTCAATTTTTTTAGATTTATAGTGCAATGTTGTGGTGAATATTATATCATGTAAAACCGAAGGCAAAATCAGACATTTTGTCACAGCAATGATTCTCATGAAAAGCCAACTTGGCTTAAATTATTCAGTTGAATTTTAGATTTTAAAGGCTATCTGTGCATAGAGATGTGCAGTTAATTTTTTTAAATTAAAAATGAAAAACAACTTGATAATGAGGACTTCGGCGTGTATTATTATAAGAGTGCTTATTTCCAGGAGAAGTATGTGCTTAGAGGTATTTAAATAAATATCGACGGCTTAGAAGTGAGAGGTTGCGACACACCCGGCCGCTTTGCCACGGCAGGGCTGTTGGATATTTTCACGGAGCCGGTCATCTTGAAAGAGACAAAAAGGAGGTAACCCCATGGCAAGTCAAAAAATTCGCATTCGTTTGAAGGCTTATGAACATCGTATTCTAGATCAATCAGCTGACAAAATTGTGGAAACAGCAAAAAGAACTGGTGCTAAGATTTCAGGTCCAATTCCTTTGCCAACAGAACGTTCATTATATACAGTGTTGAGTTCACCACATAAGCATAAGGATTCTAGAGAACAATTCGAAATGCGTACACATAAAAGACTTATTGACATCGTTAATCCATCACCAAAGACGGTTGATTCATTAATGAAGTTAGATCTACCATCAGGCGTAGATATCGAAATTAAATTATAATTATTAAAAATAAATTATTGGAGGTGCAAACATGGCCAGAAAAGGAATTCTTGGTAAAAAAGTCGGAATGACTCAAGTTTTTACTGACAACGGTGAATTAGTTCCCGTAACAGTTGTAGAAGCAACACCAAACGTTGTTATGCAAGTTAAAACAGTAGAAACTGACGGTTATGAGGCCGTTCAACTAGGTTTTGAAGATAGACGCGAAGTTCTATCAAACAAACCTGCCAAAGGTCATGCAGATAAGGCAAACACAGCTCCTAAACATTACATTCGCGAATTCCGCGATGTTGAAATGGGAGACTACGAATTAGGTGGAGAAGTTAAAGTAGATTCATTTAATTCTGGTGATGTTGTTGATGTAACAGGTATTACAAAGGGACATGGAATGCAAGGTAACATTAAGAGATTTGGACAAGCTCGTGGTCCTGAAACTCACGGTTCTAGATATCACCGTGTAGCAGGTTCAATGGGTGCCATCATCAACCGTGTATTTAAAGGTAAGATGCTTCCCGGACGTATGGGTAACAACCGTGTTACTACACAAAACTTAACTGTTGTTAAAGTTGATACAGATCGTAATGCAATTATGATCAAGGGTAATGTACCCGGAGCAACAAATTCATTAGTTAAAATTCAAACAGCTATTAAAGCTAATCAAAAATAGGAAGGAGGAAATGAGTTATGACAAAAATCACAGCTTACAAAGATAGCGGTGCTGAAAACGGTACTGTTGAAGTAAATGATGCAATTTTTGGCATCGAACCAAACGACAACGTGATCACAGATGCAGTTATCATGCAACGTGCCTCATTAAGACAAGGTACACATGATGTTAAAAACCGCTCTGAAGTACGTGGTGGTGGAAAGAAGCCATGGCGTCAAAAAGGTACAGGTCGTGCTCGTCAAGGTTCAATTAGATCACCTCAATGGGTAGGTGGTGGTGTCGTATTCGGCCCAACACCAAGATCTTATTCATATCACCTTCCTAAGAAGGTTAGCCGTTTGGCATTGAAGTCTGTACTTTCACAAAAAGCTGCTGACGGTAACCTAATCGTTATTGACTCAATTTCATACGACAAGCCAAGTACAAAGAACTTTGCACAACTACTTAATAAGTTAGATGCAGACAAAGCTCTTGTAGTTGTAGAAGATGGTAACGACAACGTTGCTTTATCAGCTAGAAACATTGATAAAGTTACAGTTGTTGCACCAGAAGGTGTTAACGTTCTTGACGTTATTAACGCTAAGAAGTTAGTTGTTACACAAGCAGCACTTTCTAAGATTGAGGAGGTGCTTGGATAATGAGCGCAAGAGACGTAATTATTCGCCCAGTTATCACTGAAAACTCAATGGATGCTATGAGTGACAAGAAATATACTTTTGATGTTGCACTTGATGCAAACAAAGTACTTGTTAGACAATCTATCGAAGAAATTTTCGGTGTTAAAGTTAAAAAAGTAAACATCATGAATGTTGCCGGTAAGAAGAAGCGCCAAGGTCGTTATGTTGGTACAACAGCAAAACGTCGTAAGGCTATCATCACACTTACAGCAGATTCAGATGAAATCAAAATTTTTGATGAAGAATAAATAAGGAGGTCAAATAATGGCGATTATCAAGTATAAGCCAACCACAAATGGTCGTCGTAATATGACAGGTTCTGACTTTTCAGAGATCACAAAGACAACTCCTGAGAAGACACTTCTAGAATCACAAAGCCATACAGCTGGTCGTAATTCATACGGTCATATTACAGTTCGTCACCGTGGCGGTGGTCACAAACAAAAATACCGTGTTATTGATTTCAAACGTATCAAAGACGGTGTAAAAGCTACAGTTAAAGCTATTGAATACGATCCTAACCGTACAGCTAACATTGCATTACTACACTATTCAGATGGTGTTAAAGCATATATCTTAGCTCCTAAGGGTCTTGAAGTTGGACAAGTTATCGAATCAGGTGTTGATGCAGATATCAAGCCCGGTAATGCACTTCCACTAGCAAACATTCCTGTTGGTACAGTTATTCACAACGTTGAAATGAAACCTGGTAAAGGTGGTCAAATAGGACGTTCTGCTGGTACTTCAATCCAATTGCTTGGTAGAGATGGTAAGTACTCATTATTACGTTTACCTTCAGGTGAAGTACGTATGGTACTTTCAACATGCCGCGCAACCGTTGGTGCTATTGGCAATGAACAACATGAATTAATTAAGATTGGTAAAGCTGGACGTAAACGTTGGCAAGGATTCAGACCAACAGTTCGTGGATCAGTTATGAACCCTAACGATCACCCACACGGTGGTGGTGAAGGTAAAGCTCCTATCGGTCATCCATCACCAATGTCACCATGGGGTAAGAAGACCTTAGGTAAGAAGACTCGTTCATCACATGCCAAATCTGAAAAGCTTATCGTTCGTCACAGAAAAGGTAAGTAGTTATTTCGTTAGAATAATATAAGGAGGACATAAGATGAGTCGTAGTTTAAAAAAGGGACCATTCGCAGATGCACATCTTCTAAAGAAGATCAGCGCACAAGAAGATTCTGATAAGAAATCAGTTATCAAGACATGGTCAAGACGTTCAACAATTTTTCCTAGTTTCGTAGGTTACACAATCGCAGTTCATGATGGGCGTAAGCATGTTCCAGTTTATATCCAAGAAGATATGGTTGGTCACAAGCTAGGCGAATTCGTACCTACACGTACATTCCATGGTCATGGTAATGACGATAAGAAGACAGGCAAGTAATAAGAAGGGAGACTTAAAAGATGGCAGAACAAGAAATTACATCTGCAACAGCCAGAGTAAAGAATGTTCGTATTGCACCTCGCAAAGCTCGCCTTGTTATTGATTTAATAAGAGGCAAGAACGCTGCTGAGGCACTTGCAATTTTGCAATTCACACCAAGAGCAGGCTCTCCAATTATTGCCAAAGCTCTTAAGTCAGCTATTGCAAATGCAGAACATAACTTTGATTTAGATGCACAAAACCTATTTGTTAGCGAAGCATTCGTTGACGAAGGACCAACTCTAAAACGTTTCCGTCCTAGAGCTAAGGGTTCAGCATCACCAATTAACAAGAGAACAAGTCACATTACAGTTGTAGTAAGTGAAAAAGAATAGTATTGGAGGTAACTTGAGTGGGTCAAAAGATTAATCCAGTAGGATTTCGTGTCGGCGTTATTCGTGACTGGGATGCCAAATGGTATGCAGAAAAAGACTTTTCAACATTTTTACACGAAGACCTTAGAATTCGTAAGTATATTGAAGACAAACTATCAAATGCTTCCGTTTCAAGAATTGAGATCGAACGTACTGCAAAGAACGTTACAGTTTCAATTCACACCGCTAAACCAGGTATGGTTATCGGTAAAGGTGGTTCAGAAGTCGAAAAATTACGTAATGAACTAAATAAGCTAGTTAACAGAAACATTCATATTAATATTATCGAAATTAAGAAACCTGATTTGGATGCAAAACTTGTTGGTGAGAACATTGCTCGTCAACTAGAAGCACGTATCGCATTCAGACGTGCACAACGTCAAGCAGTTCAACGCTCAAGACGTGCTGGTGCAAAGGGTATCAAAGTTCAAATCTCTGGTCGTTTAAACGGTGCCGATATGGCTCGTAGAGAATGGCATACAGAAGGAACTGTTCCTCTACACACATTGCGTGCAGATATCGATTATGCTTGGGTTGAAGCAGCCACAACATATGGTAACTTAGGTGTTAAAACTTGGATTTACCGTGGTGAAATTCTTCCTGAAAAGCCAAATCGTAATCAAGAAAAAACTGAAGGGAAAGGAGAATAATCTATGCTAGTACCAAAACGTGTAAAACACCGTCGTGAATTCCGTGGCAAGATGCGCGGAGAAGCTAAGGGTGGTAAGAATGTTGATTTTGGTGAGTTTGGTTTGAAGGCACTTGATTCAAGCTGGATCTCAAACAGACAAATTGAAGCAGCCCGTGTCGCTATGACTCGTTACATGAAGCGTGGTGGTAAGGTTTGGATTAAAATCTTCCCTCATAAATCATACACCGCAAAAGGTGTTGGAGTTCGTATGGGTAATGGTAAAGGTGCACCTGCTGGTTGGGTAGCTCCTGTAAAGCGTGAAAAAGTAATGTTCGAAATCGGCGGCGTTCCTGAAGAAGTAGCCCGCGAAGCATTGAGACTTGCATCTCACAAATTACCAGTTAGAACTAAGTTCGTAAAACGTGAGGAAGTAGGTGGCGCTGATGAAGGCTAGTGAAATCAAAGAGCTAACTGCTGCTCAATTGCAAGATAAAGTTAACGAATATAAAGAAGAACTATTCAACTTGCGTTTCCAACAAGCCACAGGTCAATTGGAAAACACAGCTCGTCTTAAAGCTGTAAGAAAGAACATCGCAAGATTAAGAACTGTTCAAAATCAAAAGAATAACGAAAACTAATAAAGGGAAGGGAGATCTCAAGTTGAGCGAAAAACAAGAAAGCCGTAATAGCCGTAAGGTATATCAAGGCCGCGTTGTATCAGACAAGATGGACAAAACTATCGTAGTTGTTGTTGAAACATACAAGAACCACCCTGTATACAAGAAGCGTGTTAGATATTCAAAGAAGTACTACGTTCAAGATGAAAAGAACGAAGCAAAGATGGGCGATATTGTACGTATCATGGAAACTCGACCTTTGTCAAAGACAAAGCGCTTCCGTTTATTAGAAATCGTCGAAAAAGCAGTTATTATCTAGAAACAATTACTGATGAGAGGAGGACCAAGAAGTGATTCAACAAGAAAGTCGTCTAAAAGTTGCAGATAACTCTGGAGCTCGTGAAATTCTAACTATTAAAGTTCTTGGTGGTTCAAACCGTAAGACAGCTAATATCGGAGACGTTATCGTTGCTACTGTCAAACAAGCAACACCAGGTGGCGTTGTTAAAAAAGGTGACGTCGTTAAGGCAGTTATCGTAAGAACTGTATCTGGTGCGCACCGTACAGATGGTTCTTACATCAGATTTGATGAAAACGCTGCGGTTATTATTAATGCTGACAAGACACCTAGAGGAACTCGTATCTTCGGACCCGTTGCTCGTGAACTACGTGATAACGATTTTATGAAGATCGTCTCATTAGCACCAGAAGTGCTATAAAAAGATCAATTTAATTCAGGAGGTGCTGAATAGTGTTTATAAAAACTGGAGACAACGTTGAAATTATTTCTGGTGATGGCAAAGGCACACAAGGCGTAGTTAAACAAGCCTTTCCAAGTGCTAACAAAGTTATCGTCGAAGGCGTGAACGTTGTTAAGAAACACTCAAAGCCAACTAATACACAACCTCAAGGTGGAATTATCGACATTGAGAGACCTATTAGTATAAGTAATGTAAAAGTAGTAAGTAAATCAACTGATAAAAAAGAAGATAAATAAGAAAGGAGAAAACTAAATGGCTAATGCATTAAAAGAAATGTATGTAAAAGAAATTACACCATCAATGATGGAAAAATTCAATTACACATCAGTTATGCAAACACCAAAGATCGAAAAGGTCGTTTTGAACATGGGTGTTGGTGACGCAATTGCTAACTCAAAGAATCTTGATGAAGCAGTTGAAGAATTAGGTCTAATTGCTGGTCAAAAACCTTTAATTACAAAGGCTAAGAAATCAATCGCTGGTTTTAGACTTCGTGAAGGTATGTCAATCGGTGCTAAAGTTACTCTTCGTGGTGACCGCATGTATGACTTCCTTGATAAGTTGATCAACATTGCATTACCTCGTGTTCGTGATTTCCGTGGTGTTGGTACACGCTCATTTGATGGTCGTGGTAACTACACACTAGGACTTAAAGAACAATTGGTTTTCCCAGAAATTGACTACGATAAGGTTAATAAGATTCGTGGATTGGACGTCGTTATTGTTACAACAGCTAACACAGACGAAGAATCACGTGAATTATTATCACAAATCGGAATGCCATTCACAAAATAATAAAGGAGGTCAAATTCATTGGCTAAGACATCTCAAATTGTACGGAATCATAGACCTGCTAAGTTCTCATCACAAGAATATACTCGTTGTGAACGCTGTGGTCGTCCACATTCTGTATATCGTAAATTTAAGCTTTGCCGTGTTTGCCTTCGCGAATTGGCTCATAAAGGTCAAATCCCTGGCATGAGAAAAGCTAGTTGGTAGAAAGAACACTAATAAGGAGGTAAATTAAATGGTCATGACAGATCCTATTGCGGACTACCTAACACGTATCCGTAATGCTAATATGGTTAAACATGAATCTCTAGAAGTACCTGCATCAAACATTAAGAAGAGTATGACAGAGATTTTGAAGAATGAAGGATTTATCAAGGATTACGAAGTTATCGATGATAACAAACAAGGTGTACTTCGTATTTTCCTTAAATATGGTAAAGATCAACAACGCGTTATCTCAGGCTTGAAACGTATTTCAAGACCAGGCTTGCGTAGTTATGTTGATTCAGATAACGTGCCAAAGGTTCTTAATGGATTAGGTATCGCTATTCTTTCAACATCAAAAGGTGTTATTACTGATAAAGAAGCTCGCGCACAACACGTGGGTGGAGAAGTAATTGCTTACATTTGGTAATATTTTTTAAAGACAAGGAGGTGCACTAATTTGAGTCGTATCGGATATAAAGTAATTGAAGTGCCAGCAGGCGTTACAATTACACAAAAAGATGAAAACATCACTGTTAAAGGCCCAAAGGGTGAACTAACAAGACATTTTGATCCAAAGATCAAGTTGACTCTTGAAGGTAACGAAGCTAAGTTCGATCGTGAAAGCGACAATGACAAAGCTATTCACGGAACAATGCGTTCAAACTTATTCAACATGGTTCAAGGTGTTACAGAAGGTTATGTAAAGAAACTTGAACTTAGAGGTGTTGGTTACCGTGCACAAGTTAAAGGTAACACATTGACACTTTCAGTTGGATACTCACATCCAGTTGTTATGGATGCCCCAGAAGGTATTACAATCGAATCACCTTCAAACACTGAAATCAATATTTCAGGTATCAGCAAGCAAAAAGTTGGACAATTTGCTGCTGAAATACGCGATGTACGTCCTCCAGAACCTTATAAAGGTAAAGGTATTCGTTATGTTGACGAATATGTACGTCGTAAAGAAGGTAAGACTGGTAAATAGTTCTAAATAATTCTATGAGGTGAATATTGTGATTTCAAAACCAGATAAAAACAAAGCACGTCAAAAGCGTCAAAAACGTGTTCGTGGTAAAATCTCTGGTACTGCTGAGCGCCCACGCTTAAATGTATTTCGTTCTAATAAAAACATTTACGCTCAAGTAATTGATGACGTAAAGGGTGTAACGCTAGCAAGTGCCTCAACTCTTGATAAAGAAGTCAAAGACGGTTCAAAAGTTGAACAAGCTACAGCTGTTGGTGCATTAGTTGCACAAAGAGCTAATGAAGCTAAAATCAGTAACGTTGTATTTGATCGTGGAGGATACCTATACCATGGTCGTGTACAAAGTCTTGCTGAAGCAGCTCGTGAAAATGGGCTAAAATTCTAGAAGGAGGAAACCAAATTTATGACATATATCGATCCATCTCAATTCGAACTAGAAGATCGCGTTGTCTCAATCAACCGTGTTACTAAGGTTGTTAAAGGTGGACGCCGTCTACGTTTTGCTGCTATCGTAATCGTTGGTGACAAGAATGGTCACGTAGGTTTCGGTACAGGTAAAGCTCAAGAAGTTCCTGAAGCTATTCGTAAAGCTGTTGAAGATGCCAAGAAGAACTTAATCAATGTTCCTATGGTAGGTTCAACAATTCCTCACGAAGTTATCGGTAGATACGGCGCTGGTAGAATTATGTTGAAGCCAGCTGTTGAAGGTTCTGGAATCGCCGCTGGTGGTTCAGTTCGTGCCGTTCTTGAATTAGCCGGTGTTGGTGATATTACAAGTAAGTCACTTGGAAGAAATACACCAATTAACGTAATTCGTGCTACAATCGAAGGCTTAAAAGAAATCAAGACTGCTGAAACTGTCGCAGAAATGCGCGGAATTTCAGCTCAAGACTTGCTTAACTAGAAGAAAGGTGTGTAATAATGGCTAAACTTAAGATTACTCTTATTAGAAGTGCAGCTCACCGCCTTCCTGCTCAACGTACAATTGTTAAGGAACTAGGACTCGGAAGAGTTAATAGCTCTGTTGTTAAGCCGGATGATCCTGCTATTCGTGGTGCTGTATTAAAGATCGCTCACTTAGTAAGTGTCGAAGAAGTTAAAGATTAATAATTTTTAAAGATTAGGAGGTGCAATAATGGAACTAAACGAACTTAAACCAAGTACAGGCTCAAGACATTCAAGAAAACGTCTAGGTCGTGGTACTTCAAGTGGCCAAGGTAAAACTGCTGGTCGTGGACAAAAAGGTCAATTAGCTAGATCTGGTGGTAAAACACGTATTGGTTTTGAAGGTGGACAAATGCCATTGTTCCGTCGTATGCCAAAACGCGGATTTAATAATTTCAACCGCAAGGAATACGCTATTGTAAACCTTAAAGACCTTAGCAAGTTCAATGACGGTGCTGAAGTTAATATCGATACATTAAAAGAAGCCGGAATCGTTAAGAAAGAATATAACGGTGTCAAATTACTTGCAAATGGCGAAGTTAGTGCTAAGTTAACTGTAAAAGTTGCTAAGAGCTCTGACGCTGCTACTAAAGCAATCGAAGCTGCTGGTGGAACTGTAGAGGTGATCTAATGCTTAGAACTATCAGAGATGCTCTAAAGGTGAAGGAGATCCGTAAAAAGATTCTATTTACCTTGATGTTACTTGTGATATACCGTTTAGGATCACAAATTACGGTCCCTGGTGTTAACGCTGCTGCGATGGACAAGGTTAGTTCCACAGGGTTAGTTCCCCTGCTAGATACCGTAACTGGTGGTGGTCTTTCAAACTACTCAATTTTCTCAATGGGTGTTTCACCATTCATTACCGCTCAAATTGTTGTTCAACTATTACAGATGGATATTGTTCCTAAGTTTGTTGAATGGAGTAAACAAGGTGAAGTCGGTCGTAGAAAACTAAATCAGGTAACGAGATATTTGACGATTGTTTTAGGCTTTGTTCAATCAATCGGTATCACTGCCGGATTTAACCAATTGAGTGGTTTGGGACTAGTTAAGTCACCGAATTTAAGAGCATTTATTACAATTGGTGTCATCTTAACTGGTGGTACGATGTTGCTTACTTGGATTGGTGAACAGATCACAGATAAAGGTCTAGGAAATGGTGTTTCGGTAATTATCTTCGCTGGTATTATCGCTAGATTCCCTAATGGAGTTTATGAGATTTTCCGTGATAATGTTATCAATGCTAGTTCTTCAGATTTAGCAAAAAATATTGGATTCATTGTTGGATTGACCATCGCTATTTTGGCAGTTGTTCTATTCGTTACGTTTGTTCAACAAGCTAATAGAAAGATTCCAATCCAATATACAAGACGTGCAGCCGGAAGTGGTAGCGAAAGTTTCCTACCATTAAAAGTTAACGTTGCTGGTGTTATTCCAGTTATCTTCGCTAGTTCGTTTATTGTTACTCCTCAAACAATTTTGATGGCGTTCCAAGCAAATCACAGTGAAGATACATGGTATCAAGTATTGACTAATATATTCAGTATGCAAACGACAACAGGATCTCTACTATATACATTGTTGATTGTGTTATTCACATTCTTCTATGCATTTGTTCAAGTAAATCCTGAGAAGCTTGCAGAAAACTTGCAAAAACAGGGAGCTTATATTCCTGGTGTATGGCCTGGTAATGAAACTATCAAGTTCATGTCAGGTGTTCTAATGAGACTTTCAACTGTTGGTTCAGTGTTCCTAGGACTTGTTTCGTTGCTTCCATTATTAGCAGCTAACTTGTTCAATTTACCTCAGTCCATCGGATTAGGTGGTACTAGTTTATTGATCATCGTTGGTGTTGCTTTGGAAATGGATCGACAATTGAGAGGTCTATTGATGAAACGTGAATACGTTGGATTTATTAGATAATTGGAGATGTGACGATGAATATTGTATTGATGGGATTACCTGGTGCCGGTAAGGGTACTCAAGCTGAAAAGATTGTTGAAGATTTTAAGGTAGTTCATATTTCTACTGGAGATATGTTCAGACAAGCTATGTCTGATAAAACAGAAGTTGGTCTTAAAGCCAAGAGTTTTATCGACAAAGGTGCTCTTGTTCCTGATGACGTTACCGAAGCTATCGTTGAAGAACGCTTAGCTAAAGAAGACGTTCAACAGAATGGATATATGCTAGACGGATTTCCGAGAACTCTTGAACAGGCAAATGCTTTACAGACAATTGCAAAGAATGTAAACAAACCTATAGATGCTGTCATCTACATAGATGTAAAGCCTGAGGCATTAGTTGATCGTTTATCTGGAAGATATATCTGTTCCACATGTGGAGCTACATATCATAAAATTTATAATCCTACTAAGGTTGAGGGAACATGTGACGTCTGTGGCGGACACGAGTTCTTCCAACGTGAGGATGATAAGCCAGAAACAGTTAAGAATAGATTAAAAGTTAATATTGAAATGAATACACCATTAATTGATTTTTATGATAAGTTAAACTTATTGCATAAAGTCAACGGTGAACAAGAAATAGATGAAGTTTATAACGAAGTAAAGAAAGTTTTACAAAGTCTGTAAGACTTTTTACTTTTATTTGTTTACATGGACGCAAGAATATTGTATAATCTTGCGGTATATGCGAATGAATTTCATCCCGATGGAGGTTAATATCTTTGGCAAAAGAAGATGTCATTGAAGTAGAAGGTACAATTTCAGAAACATTGCCTAACGCAATGTTTAAGGTAAAGCTTGAGAATGGTGCAACCGTGTTGGCCCATGTGTCAGGTAAAATCCGTATGCACTACATTAGAATTTTACCCGGTGATAAGGTTACCGTGGAATTATCCCCTTATGATTTAACCAAGGGAAGAATTACATATAGATATAGATAATATGATTTTAATGGAATGGAGGTTCCAACATGAAAGTAAGACCATCCGTTAAACCTATGTGCGAACACTGTAAAGTAATTAAGAGACGCGGTCGCGTCATGGTTATTTGCTCTGCAGATCCAAAGCACAAACAAAGACAAGGATAATAAAACATAGGAGGTGCAATTAATGGCTCGTATAGCAGGTGTAGATTTACCTCGTGATAAGAGAATCGTTATTGCCTTAACATACATTTTTGGTATTGGTAATACAACAGCCCAAAAAGTGCTAAAAGATGCCGGCGTATCTGAAGACGTACGTACAAGAGACTTAACTCCTGATCAAGAAGATAAGATTCGTGCAGAAGTTGACAAGGTACGTGTCGAAGGTGACTTACGTCGTTCAGTAAGCATGGACATTAAGAGACTACAAGAAATTGGTTCATACCGTGGTATGAGACATCGTCGTGGTTTGCCAGTTAGAGGTCAAAACACAAAGAATAATGCAAGAACTCGTAAAGGTAAGAAAGTATCTATCGCGGGTAAGAAGAAGTAATTAACAGTTAGGAGGTTAATTCATGGCACAAAGTAAAGGTCGTAAGCGCCGTACTAAGAAGCATATTGAATCTGGTGTTGCACATATCCACTCCACATTCAACAACACACTAGTTATGATCACTGATGTTAACGGTAATGCCGTTTCATGGTCATCAGCTGGTGCACTAGGATTCAAAGGAAGCCGTAAATCAACACCATTTGCTGCACAAATGGCTGGTGAAGCAGCTGCTAAAGAATCAATGGAACATGGTATGAAAACAGTCGAAGTAGCTGTTAAGGGTCCTGGTTCAGGTCGTGAAGCTGCAATTCGTTCATTACAAGCTACTGGATTGGAAATCACAGCTATTCGTGACGTCACACCAGTTCCTCATAACGGCTCACGTCCTCCAAAGCGTCGTCGTGTATAGAATGGTTTTATACCCATATGAACTAAGCTACACACATTTCGTTTTGAAAGGGGAACTAACCGAATGATCGAATTTGAAAAGCCAACTATCACTGCAGTTGAAGAAAGCAATGATTACGGTAAATATATTATCGAACCGTTGGAAAGAGGTTATGGTACAACATTAGGTAACTCTTTACGTAGAGTCCTATTAGCATCATTACCAGGAACAGCGGTCTCAGATATTCAAATAGATGGTGTATTGCATGAATTTTCAGCTATTGATGGTGTAATCGAAGACGTTACACAAATCGTGCTAAACGTCAAAGATCTAAACCTTAAATCTTATGCTGAAGACAGTTTAAAAGCTGAAATCGACATTGTTGGTCCTGCTACTGTAACAGCAAAAGATATCAAGGCTGATGATGATTTGGAAATCCTCGATCCAGAACAATTTATTTGTACTGTTGCTGAGGGTGGACACTTCCACATGCAAATGACAATTAAAAATGGTCGTGGATATACTCCTGCAGAACAAAATAAAACAGATGAGACACCTATCGGTGTTTTACCAGTTGACTCTATTTTTACACCAGTAGATAAAGTTAACTATCAAGTTGAAAACACTCGTGTGGGTAAGAGAAACGACTTCGACAAATTAACAATTGATATCTGGACAAATGGTTCAATTGGACCACGAGAAGCTATTAGTTTATCTGCTAAGATCCTAACAGAACACTTAACTAGTTTTGTTAACCTTACAGAAGAAGCTAAGAGCGCTGATATGATGATCGAAAAAGAAGAAACACAAAAAGAGAAGAAGCTTGAAATGACAATTGAAGAATTGGACTTATCAGTTCGTTCATACAATTGTTTGAAGCGTGCCGGTATTAATACTGTGCAAGAGCTTACTGAAAAATCTGAAGCTGATATGATGAGAGTTCGTAATCTTGGACGCAAGTCATTGGTTGAAGTTAAAGAAAAGCTCGCTGATCTTGGATTGTCATTAAGGCAAGAAGACTAATAGTCTGAAATTCAAACAGGAGGTATAGACATGGGCTACCGTAAATTAGGACGTACAAGTTCTCAAAGAAAAGCAATGTTACGTGATTTAACTACTGATTTAATTATTAATGAACGTATTGTTACAACTCAAACTCGTGCTAAGGAAATCAGCCGTACAACTGAAAAGATGATTACCCTTGGTAAGCGCGGAGATCTTCATGCTCGTCGTTTAGCTGCTGCATATGTTAGAAATGAAATTGCTAACATCTCAGAAGAAGACGATGCAGTTGTTGTTCAATCAGCACTTCAAAAGTTGTTTAGTGATATTGCACCTCGTTACAAAGAACGTAATGGTGGATACACACGCATCTTGAAGACTGCACCTCGCCGTGGCGACGCAGCTCCAATGGTTATTATTGAATTAGTTTAATAATAAGTTTATTAAAATCAGTCATTCTGATAAATTAGTGAGTGTTAAGATGATGGTTATCATATAGCCAAGTCTATCTCTGAGATTTCGGTAAAACGGAACACTAATTTGTCGAATGATTTTTTTTTACCCAAAATAGATTTTTTTCGCTATGATATAACTAGCAGATATCGAGGAGAAATAAGTGGATAATATAATTTCTATAAAAAATATAACGTACACGTATCCTGATTCAGAAACTTCCGCAATCAATAACTTGTCGTTAGATATACATACAAATGAATGGCTTTCGATCGTCGGTAAGAATGGTAGTGGAAAATCTACGCTTACTAAGTTGATCGATGGTCTAATTGAGTGTGACTCTGGAACGATTCAAATTGCTGGTCAAACTATCAACGAAGATAATATTTGGGAAGCTAGGGAAAAAATCGGTATTATTTTTCAAAACCCTGATCATCAATTTGTCGGTGCGACCGTAGAAGATGACGTTGCTTTTGGGTTAGAAAACCAAGGTGTACCTAGAGAAGAAATGATCACCAAGGTTGAAGAAGCTCTGGAAATGGTGGATATGCAAGAGTACAAGACGCGTGATCCTCAATCTCTTTCTGGTGGACAAAAACAACGAGTGGCAATTGCAGGTGTGCTGGCCACTAAACCGCAGATTATTATTATGGACGAATCAACTAGTATGTTGGATCCAAACGGACGTAAAACGGTTTTAGACTTAATCGAACGCCTTCGTCAGGAACAAGATATCACGATAATTTCGATCACGCATGATATTGAAGAGACTCAATTGTCAGAGAGAATTGTTGTTTTAAATAACGGACAAGTTGTGAAGGATGCTGATCCTAAGAGTATTTATGATCTAGGGTCTGAGCTGGCTGATTTTGGGCTTGAGGAGCCATTTTCAAGTCAAGTAGCCTCATCACTAAGAGATACGATAAAACTGCCTGAGGGCTATTTAAATGAAGAGGAGTTAATCGATAGCATATGGAAATCATCTTCAAAAATGTAACACACGCATATGAAGCAAATAATCCTCTCGCAGCACTCGGACTGGATGATGTATCTGTTAAGATCCGTGATCAAAAATTCACGGCTATCATTGGTAAAACAGGTAGTGGTAAGTCGACTTTGGTCAGACATATCAATGCATTATTGAAGCCAACTAGTGGTACTATCACTGTCGGTGATCGAGAGATCAATTCAGAAACTAACAATAAAAATTTGAAACCACTGCGTAAGAATGTCGGAATGGTCTTTCAATTTCCTGAAAGTCAGTTGTTCGAAGATACTGTGGAAAAAGATATTATGTTTGGACCAATGAATTTTGGTATCCCAGAAGAGGAAGCAAAAGCCTCAGCTCATGATATGATTAAACTTGTGGGTTTAGACGAAAAATATTTGGATAAGTCACCATTTGACTTGTCTGGTGGACAAATGCGCCGTGTAGCTATTGCTGGTGTATTGGCAACGCATCCCGAAACAATCATCTTAGATGAGCCGACAGCTGGATTGGACCCAGTCGGACGCAAGGACATAATGGAGTTGTTCAAGAAGCTACAAGCTGAAGGTAGGACGATCATTTTGATCACTCATAATATGGATGATGTGGCTAACTACGCTGACGAAGTAGTTGTTATGCATGACGGTAAAAAAGTGGCTGAGGGAACTCCTAAGGAAGTTTTCAACAACCAGCAGTTATTAGATGACGAGATTCTAACACTTCCTCAAAGTGCGATTTTTGCCCAAAGATTAGCAAAAAAATATTTTCAATTCGATCAATTACCTATAACTATCAGTGACTTATCGGCTGAAATAAAACAACAAATTGGTGATTAAATGAACAAATTAATTCTTGGACGTTATTTACCTGGAGATTCGTTCCTCTATCGGTTGGATCCCCGTGGAAAATTTCTTATTACATTTTATTTTATTGGTATCGTATTTTTGGCGAACAATGTCGTTTCATATGGATTTTTATTATTGTTTGTTTTATTTGCGGTTTATTTGTCAAAGATAAATCTAGGATTTTTCCTCAAAGGTTTGCGACCGATGTTTTGGCTGATATTGTTCACCGTCATACTGCAAATGTTTTTTACGCCCAGTAAAGATCCACTATGGAGTTTTGGAATACTGACCCTTTCTAGAGAAGGTCTAGTTGTTTCTGGTTATATCTTTATCAGATTCGTACTGATTATCTTTGTTTCAACGTTACTGACGTTAACAACGACACCAATCGAGATTTCTGATTCAATCGAGAGCATTTTAAAGCCTTTGAAGGCAATAAAATTTCCTGTCACACAAGTTGCTTTGATGTTGTCGATTGCATTACGGTTTGTGCCGCTGTTGATTGATGAAACGACGACGATAATGGATGCCCAAAGAGCACGTGGAGTTGATTTTGGGGAAGGTGGATTGATCAAGCGGATCAAATCATTTGTTCCTATTTTGATTCCACTATTTGTCAGTAGTTTTTCTATCGCTTATGACTTGGCGATTGCCATGGAGTCTCGTGGCTATAAGGACGGAGAAGGTCGAAGCAAGTATCGAATTTTGAAATGGTCCAAACGAGATACTTGGACTGCTGTAGCCATGCTTGCCGTCACAGTTATTTTATTATTTATTCGGAGTTATTAATTTATGACAAGATATAAACTTACGATTGCCTATGATGGTACTAAGTTTCACGGCTTTCAACGTCAACCTGACATGCGCACGGTTCAAGGTGTGGTCGAGAAGGCATTGGCGAAGATGACCAAGGGTGTCCACGTGGAAGTCTATGGGTCAGGACGAACAGATGCCGGTGTACATGCCTTTGGACAAGTGATCCACTTTGATTATCCCGGTCAGATGCCAGCTATCAGCATGTTAAAGGCCATCAATTCACTGATGCCATTGGATGTTATCGTCAAAGATTCGGAAATCGTTGATGACAATTTTCATGCGAGATTTGGAGTAAAAAGAAAAACTTATCAATATCGCGTTGACTGTGGACATTATACAGATCCCTTCAAGCGGTTTTACACCGGACACTACCAATATCCGATCGATGTTAATCTGATTCAGACAGCTCTCAAGGATCTTGAGGGTGAACATGATTTTACTAGTTTTGCGGCATCTGGTGGAGTGATCGAAAATAAAGTTCGCACTATTTACTCAGCTACGGTAAAATATGTAGCATCAGAAAATGAGTTGATTTTTGAATTTACTGGAAATGGTTTCCTATATAATATGGTGCGCATTCTCGTAGCTACGTTACTGGAAATCGGTAATGGTAGACGAGATGTTCATGATTTTTTGAGATTATTTGAAATAAAAGACCGTCAAGAGGCGCGTGGTACAGCACCGGCAAGTGGCTTATATTTGAAACAAGTATTTTATGAATAAAACCTGTGGATAATTATTGACTTATGGCAAATTACCAAGTATTATTGTTGTTGGTATTGTTTGCCCCACGATGAGCCCCGGAAACTTATTGAGTGTCAAACAGACGTAGAAACTGGAGGAATTTAAAGTGCGTACAACACCATTAGCAAAAGCAAGTGAAGTTGAACGTAAATGGTATGTGATTGATGGTGAAGATGTCGTTTTAGGTAGACTTTCATCAGTTGTAGCTTCAATTCTTAGAGGTAAGAACAAGCCAACTTACACACCTAACGTTGATACAGGTGATAATGTTATTATCATCAATGCAGATAAAGTAAAATTAACAGGTAAAAAAGCTAAGGGAAAGATTTATTATTCTCATTCAGATCATCCAGGTGGTTTGAAGAGCATCAGTGCCGGCGAAAAGAGAGCAACAAAACCTGAATTGTTTGTTGAAGACTCAATCCGTGGTATGCTACCTAAGAATAGCCTTGGTCGTCTAGAAATCAAGAAGTTGTATGTTTATGCAGGTCCTGATCACAAACACCAAGCACAAAATCCAGAAGAGTTGGATATCAACAAACTAATTTAAGGAGGAAAAACATTTTGGCACAAGTATCATATGCTGGAACAGGCCGTCGTAAAGATTCAACAGCCCGTGTTCTATTAGTTCCCGGAAACGGAAAGATTACTATCAACAAGCGTGATGTCAAAGACTACATTCCTTTTGACAATTTGATTGCTGATATGAAACAACCATTAGATATTACTGAAACAGGCGCTAACTATGACGTTATTGCTAACGTTAATGGTGGTGGCTTTTCAGGACAAGCTGGAGCAATCAGACATGGTATTGCTAGAGCACTTCTAGAAGTTGATCCAGACTTCAGACCTACTCTTAAAGCAGCCGGATTCTTAACACGTGACCCTCGTATGAAGGAACGTAAGAAACCAGGTCTTAAGAAAGCTCGTAAAGCTTCACAATTCTCAAAACGTTAATATATCCAGATATTACACTTTGGACATCCACTTATGTGGGTGTTTTTTTTTGCTTATTTTTTAGATATTGATCAAAATCGACAATAAATTGGCACATTTTTATCTCTCATGACAATAAAATCATCGTAGTATTAATTTTATTCATATAGGTATGATTATTATTTGTTTTACTAATTAATGAATCTGCTATACATTATCATTGTAAAGATAACAAATAACGAAAGAATATAAGGATGTGTTCATATGTCAAAGGTAGTAATTACAGGTAAAATTCCAGAACAAGCGCTGAATATTTTGAAGGGTGCTCAAGTAGATATAGATATGTATGATGATAGTGATTCTCTGATCACTACCGAAGAACTTATTAGTCAGGTGGCGGATGCTGATTTCTTGATAACCCCTCTCTCAACAAAAGTTGATTCGAGTGTGATCGATGCTGCTCCGAAGTTAAAATTGATTGCAAACTTTGGTGCCGGTTTTGATAATATTGACATTAAATATGCGAAAGAAAAAAATATTCCCGTTACCAATACACCAAAGGTCTCTACTGTTTCTACGGCAGAAGTGACTTGTGGATTGATTATCGCGTTGAGCCATAGGATTGCAGAGGGAGACACATTAATGCGTCACGCAGGCTTTAGCGGATGGTCACCACTATTCTTCTTAGGACATGAACTATCTGGGAAAAAATTAGGAATCATCGGTATGGGACAAATTGGTCAAGCAGTTGCTAAAAGAATGCATGCTTTTGATATGGATATTTTATATAGTCAGCGTCATCCACTAGATTCTGCAACTGAACAAGAATTAGGCGCTACTTTTGTTACTCAAGAAGAGATCGTAAAAAACGCTGATGTCATTACACTACACTTGCCATCAATACCTGCAACTCACCATCTGCTAGATGCTGAACAATTTAAGCAGATGAAGAGTACAGCCTTGTTGATCAATGCCGCTCGTGGACCAATTATCAACGAAGCCGCACTTTACGATGCGTTGACAGAAAAAGAGATTGCTGGAGCGGCACTAGATGTGTATGAACAAGAACCGTACGTGGATGAACGCTTCAAAGAACTGCAAAATGTTATCTTGACTCCACATATTGGAAACGCGACTGTGGAAGCACGGGATGCAATGGCTGAGATTGTTGCTAATAACGTTTTGAAGGCTAAGGCAGGCGAGCTACCGGATAATATTGTTAATGGTTAGGATTCGGTTGTTATTTGAAATAATGGCAAGGACCCAAAGTTCCTGTCATTATTTTTTTGCCTTATTTTAATTTTTTTCCAAAAAGAGCTTGCCTTGAAGCTCACTCAAAGGTTTAAAGTGTGCTTATTGATAAGCAAGAGATATAAAAATTAAAGCGAATTTTAGGGGATGAAATAATGTGAAGAGCCCAGATTGTGGTTGAGTAATTTTAAACAAGGATGAATTATTCTAAAAATTTAAATCAAAGAGGCTTTGTTATGGAAATTGTATTAATGCTGTTGCCGGCATTAGCTTGGGGAATTTTGCCACTAGCAGTTGCACGGATAAATGGGAAACCAGTTAATCAAATTTTTGGTACAGCAGTTGGAACTTTATTAGTTAGTTTTGTAGTTTACGTAGTTTTACGACCAACGATTTCATTGCCAAGTTTTATCCTCGCTGCCTTAGCTGGGGGCTTTTGGATCATTGGTCAATTAGGTCAGTATAATGCATATCGATCAATTGGAGTTTCACAGACAATGCCGATTTCCACTGGATTACAGTTGATCGGTACATCATTGATAGGTGTTTTGGTTTTTGGAGAATGGGCTACAAATAATGCTCGAATCTTTGGTGCGATCGGTATCTTACTACTGATCATCGGTATCTTTTTGACGGCAGTACATGATCGAGGGGTTCAAAATACTAATCAAAAGAATCAAACAGGAACCTTGATCATGCTAGTTTTAACGACTATCGGATTTTTGATCTATAATGCTATTCCTAGAGCGATGACAGCTTCTGGTCTAGCAATATTCTTACCGGAATCAGTTGGTATGGTCATTGCTGTGTTGCTGTATATACTATTTACTCGCCAACCTGAAGTGTTGCGTGCAAAGGCAAGTTGGCAGAGTTTATTAGCAGGGATTATTTTTTCTTTCGCAGCCATTACTTATATTTTGTCAGTGCGTAATAATGGTGTGAATTCAGCATTTGTTGTATCCCAATTGTCGGTTGTTCTTTCGACAGTCGGCGGGATGGTATTCTTACATGAAAACAAAAGTCATCGTGAGTTGATTTTTACTATTATCGGTTTAGTGCTAATTGTCATTGGTGCTATAACTACTACTATTTTTTAAAAATAAAAAAGTCTTGCTATGAAGTGCGAACCAAGGTTTAGACTGATTTTGAAGTTAGAAGATATATTTTGAGGAGGAACATAACATGTATACAGATTTAAAACAAAAAGTAGCCGTCATTACTGGAGGCTCAAAAGGTATTGGTAGTGCAATTGCTAATCGATTTGGTCAAGAACAAATGGCTGTCGTCATTAATTACAATAGTGATCCAGTAGGTGCACAAAAGGCTGCCGATCAAGTGATCGACAATGGTGGTAAGGCTGTCACAGTTCAAGCAAATGTTTCAACCGAAGAAGGTAATCAAGAGTTATTGCAAGCCGCTTTGGATAATTTTGGAGATTTAGACGTTTGGGTCAACAATGCAGGCATGGAAATCAAGTCACCAACTCATGAGCTTTCCTTAGATGATTGGAACAAAGTGATTTCGATCGATCAAACTGGTGTTTTCTTAGGTTCAAAGACGGCATTAGCTTATTTCAAAGCACATGACAAAAAAGGTAATATTATCAATATGTCATCCGTTCATGAACAAATTCCTTGGCCAACTTTTGCAAGCTATACAGCTGCCAAGGGTGGTGTAAAGATGTTCACTCAGACAATTGCGATGGAATATGCTAAAGACGGCATTCGTGTGAATGCTATTGGTCCTGGCGCAATCAATACACCAATCAATGCAGAAAAATTTGCTGACAAAGAACAGTATGACCAAACGGTTTCAATGGTACCAATGAATCGAATCGGTACACCTGAAGAGGTTGCTGCAGGTGCAGCTTGGCTAGCTTCAGATGAATCAAGTTATGTAACAGGGGTTACATTATTTATTGATGGTGGCATGACCTTATATCCAGCCTTCAAAGATGGTCAAGGGTAAGATTTATGCATTAGTAAATTGTAAAATATAACCGAACACTAGAAGATATAAAAATTTTTTTGGTTAGTCATATTTAATTTATTGACAGTGTGTAATAGGGATGGTGAATTTAGACCACCGTTATTCTTCTAGTTTTCATATATCCAAAAACATCCTTTAACACTAGCTGATTAAGCAAGTGATTAAGGGATGTTTTTTTATCTATCAATTATTTTTAAATATCTGCTAATTTTTCTCTTTGAAAAGGTACAGCAGCACCAATAGCCACAGCATGCTCTGTTACTTGACCGAGTCGTAAGTATCCGTTGGTCTCAGGGAAAACGGATATTTTGTCCAAACGTTTTTTTAATCTATTCAGATGTGTTTGATTTAAATGCTTAGCGATGTCACCAGCAATTACGATAGGGATGTCTAAGAACATGTGGAGATTGTAGATGGACTGGCTCAGATTATCGAGATAGGTTTCAAACCGTTCAGTGATCCCAGTGTCACCATGGTCGAGTGACTTGAAAAATTCGCTTGGTGTTTCATTTTTCTTTAACAATGAGGTCAATGAACAGTAAGTTTCGATACATCCGCGGCGTCCACAGTAACAATGTGGGCCAGAAGTTTCATTGAGTGTTATGTGTTCCATTGTTCCTGAACGACCAGTGAAAGTCTTGAGAATCTGGCCGTCAAACATCACTGCGGTGCCTAAGTGTTCACCTATGGATAAGTACATGGCGTCCTCAGATTTGATGACATTTTCGGCGACCGCAACACAGTCAGCGTCGTGATAAAAACGCAGAGTAAAGGGGAGATATTCTTTGAAGTCATCTATTTGCATACCTGTGCATTCGAGGATTTTTCCGTATAAAACTCGGGATCCATCATTTGAAATCAATCCTTGAATTCCCATGCCAACTCCCAGAACTTGTCCGCGAATGATTGCGTTGTCGCTAATAAAGGTCATTATTTGGTTGGAAAGAGCCGCATAGTAATCCGGATTTTTTTTGAACTCAAGGTCAATGCTTTTTTTGAATAAGATTTTAAATTTCATGTTAATGACACTGATCGTTACCCGGGTGCGGAATATTTCGACACCGATACTGAGCCATAAGTTGGGATCGATGGCATATGCAGTGGCTCTGCGACCGATGCTAGATTGAAATTGACCACTTTTATTGATTAGTCCCTTTTCAGCCAATTTCACTATATTAGAACTGACTGTTGGCAGGCTTATACCAAGTTGATCGGCGATTTCTTGCTTTGATAGACGTTCATTCATGTACAGTAATTTATAGATGTCTGAGTAATTACTGTGTTGAATACTCTTCATGTTGCTGCTCATGAGCGCTCCTCCGTATTCTTAAATACGATTAGTGTAACACAATTTAGAAAATGCCAAATATAAATGTTAATTGTACGATTGCTCAATATATATCTTAGTTGATGATTTTCTAATTAATTTAAATATTTTAAAGATGATTAAAGATACTGATGCCAACTATTCCACTAAAAAATAAAATTTAATTTCAATTGTGAATAATATCTTTAACGTGTCGAACTATTGCAATTAAAAGCGGTTACATATATACTGAACCCCGTAATTAAGTAAAGTCATTTTACAAAATGCATTTTGATTATAGAGAGGTGAGTTTATCGTGCGACAGTACTTTTCATATGCGTTTGGAACGTTTGGTCATGATGCGTTCTATAACACATTAAGCATTTATTTTATGATGTTTTTAACTAGTCAACTTTTTACTAATTCTGGTGACGAAGGGATGGTTGGTATCGTTACAACCATCGTTGTTATTATTCGGGTTGGAGAGATCATGTTTGATCCGATGATCGGTGGAGTTGTGGACAATACAAATACTCGATGGGGAAAGTTTAAACCGTGGATCTTGATTGGTTCAATTGTAGCCTCAATTGGGTTAATATTTCTATTTTCTGACTTCTTTGGATTTGCATGGAGTAATCCAGTCATCTATTTGGTTCTGATTGCAGTAACGTTTTTGGTTATTGACGTATTCTATTCGTTCAGTGATATTGCCATCTGGTCGATGTTACCTGCCATGAGTCTTGACGGTAAGACCCGAACAAAGTTCGGGACCGCTTCAAGAATTGGATCAACGCTAGGTGCGCAAATTATTATTGTTATTATAACGCCGGCTATTATGTTTTTTAGCCACATTTTCTCAGGTGTTGATTTTGGTGTTCAGACTCGTGCCGGTTGGACGGGTTACGTCATTATTATTGCCATACTATGTTCTGGCGGGGCGCTGATTACTTGTTTGAACTTGAAAGAAACTCATAACGTGATTCGCTCCAATGTGAAACATACTACTTTGACAGATATTTTTAAGGCCATTGGTCGTAATAAACAATTATTATGGATCGCTGCATCGTACTTTTTGTTTGCATTTAGTTACGTAGTTACCAATTCGCTGTTGATGTATTACTTCCGTTATCGGTTGGGAAATGCCGGTGCATATACGTGGGTCGGAATCATCACCTGTATTTTAGGCGTCATCTCAGTTGCTTTGTTCCCCGCACTGGAAGCCTTAATCAAACGAAAGGCTATTTACGTTGGTGGAATTGCCTTCATGCTGATAGGTTATGGATTGTTTCTATTTGCGGGACAAAACTTATTCATGGTACTTCTTGCCGTGTCCTTTTATTTTTTCCCATATCCATTGATCTTCTTGGCTACGTTAATGACTATTACAGACAGCGTGGAATACGGTCAATTGGTCAACGGAACGAGAAATGAGTCTGTGACTTTGTCGGTTCGACCGCTCATTGATAAGTTAGCCGGCGCAGCTTCAAATGGAATTGTTGGGATCGTTGCTGTGATGGCTGGTATGACTGGAAACGCCAAGCCAGAAGATATTAGTGCCGCAGGGATTCAACAGTTCAATATGTTTATGTTCTATATTCCAATTATTTTGCTCATATTGGCTGCAGTAATCTTCTATCGCAAGGTAACACTTACCGAAGAGAAGCACGCTGAGATTGTCCGTGAACTTGAACTGAAGTTGGGCGGGAACAGTGACAAAAATGATCTCATCCCTGATCTAGTGTCAGATTAGGCTGAAATTGTGATGTATAGCGCTTACAAAAAAAACTTGACAATTTTAATTGTCAGGTATAGATTAAGTTTTGTAATTAAGTAAAGTCGTTTTATAAAATGACCAGATGAAAAATAGGAGGCATTCAAAATGGGAATTTTGGATCGTATGAGTTTAGACGGTAAAAAAATATATGTTACAGGTGGAGCTCAAGGTTTGGGTAAAGCAATGGCTACTGGATTAGCTGAAGCAGGTGCTGATATTGCTATCGTAGATATCAATGGTGAAAAGGCGCAAGCAGCGGCTGATGAAATTGCTAAAGCAACGGGTCAAAAGACTATTGCAGTGACTACCGATGTGACGAACCCTGAGCAAGTCCAAAATATGGTTGATACCGTAGTAGACAAATTGGGTGGTTTGGATGCCGCATTCAACAATGCAGGAATCTGCATGAATATTCCTGCTGAAGATATGACTTTTGATGAATGGAATAAGGTAGTTAACTTGAACCTTAACTCCGTATTCCTATGTTCACAAGCTGCCGGTCGCTATATGATCAAGCAAGGTAAGGGATCAATTGTTAACACTGCCTCAATGTCAGCTCATATCGTCAATCGACCACAACCTCAATGCTCGTACAATGCTACTAAGGCTGGTGTTATTCAATTATCGAAGTCACTTGCAATCGAATGGGCAAAGAAAGGTGTTCGCGTGAATACGATGAGTCCAGGATATATGGGAACTGATTTGACGCTTAGTTCACCTGATTTGAAACCGCTAATCGAAACTTGGAATGACTGGGCACCACTTGGTCGTATGGGACGTCCCGATGAATTACAAGGAATTGCAGTTTACTTAGCTGGCGACACCAGCAGCTTCTCAACTGGTGATGATTATCTCATTGACGGCGCCTTCACTGCATGGTAATCAAACGAGGTTAAAGGGGAATTTAGATATGGATTATTTGATTGGTACAGATATTGGAACTTCAGGAACTAAGAGTATTCTGATGGATACGAATGGAAAGCTGATTGCACAAGATCTTGAGGAATATGATGTATTAACACCACGACCACTTTGGGCTGAGCAATGGCCAGACGTTTGGTTAAAGGGTGTTAAGGATTCTATTCGCGCAGTTGTTAAAGACAGCGGCGTAAATCCTCACGATATTCGTGGTATTGGACTGAGTGGATTGTATGGTGGCTCGGGTATTCCGGTCGATAGTAACATGGAACCAGTAAGACCAGCACTCATTTGGATGGATCGTCGGGCCGCCGAAGAAACTCAATGGGTTAAAGACAATGTGAATATGGAAAGATTATCTGAGATTACTGGCAATGACGTGGTTGATCCCTATTACGGATATACCAAAGTATTGTGGATTAAGAACCATGAGCCAGAAAATTGGGTTAAGACAGCGATGTTTTTACCACCTAACAACTATGCAATCTACAAGTTGACTGGCGAAGTATCGATTGATTACTCTGCTGCGGGAAACATCGGAGGATTCTACGATATCAATAAGGGTGAATGGTCACAAGAAATGATGAGCGCCATGGGTGTTCCGATGGATAAGATGCCACAGAAATTTGTGGATGCCACTGAAGTGGCAGGTCGTTTGACTGAAGAAGTGGCTGCTGATCTAGGATTGAATGCTGGTACACCAGTTATTGCTGGTGGAGTAGATGTCGGAGCTGCCAATGTTGGTATGGGAGTCTTTGAACCCGGACGCTATGTGGCCGCTATTGGTTCATCAATGAATGCGGCGCTGGTATCGGAAAAGCCAATCAAAGGTAAAGGTTTAATTGTTTGGCCATATCCATACAAGTCACGTAATCTGGTATACAATTTTAGTGGATCGGCAACTGCTGGAGCCATTACCAAGTGGTTCCGTGACAATTTTGCAGAAGCTGAAGTCACCGTACAAAATAACGGAGGGCCCAATGCATACGTATCGTTAGGTAAAGAGGCTAAAGATGTTCCCGCTGGGAGCCAAGGGCTAGTCGTCCTGCCATACTTTATGGGTGAGCGAGCACCAGTCTGGAATTCAGACGCTAAGGGTACGATTCTAGGCTTGTCACTGGTCCATACTAAAGCTGATATTTTCCATGCATTTCAAGAAGCTGTCTGTTATGCGCTTCGTCATAGTATCGAGAGTACAGGTCGTGATCTCGGTGATTATATTGTTATTGCTGGTGGAGTTACCCATTCCAAGGAATGGGTGCAGATGTTTGCGGATGTAACTGGTTACGCAATACGGACACCGCTTGATGATGCTGAGGCCAATTTAGGAGATGTCATGTTAGCGGGTCTGGCAACTGATACTTTGACAGTTGATCAAGTTCAATCTTGGCAAGTGCTTGGAGATAAGGTTGAGCCACGACAAGACAAACATGAAATCTATAACCAATATTATGATCTCTATCGTGATTTGTATCGCGATCTGGGCGATGATATGCACCGTTTGTCAGAGATTTCAGGAATTTAATAGACATGGTAAAAAAATAAAAAGGCAGTATTAACTAGCCTTAAAAAGTGAAAATGAGACGAAAAACTAAATTTTAGTTTTTCGTCTCATTTTCACTTTTTAAGTATATTTTTTAAATGGGTTACTGTTAGTGATTTTAGGCTTGTAAGTTGGGATAGGGTACTTTTTTTACATCAAAATTGATGATTATAGAGTTGAAGGTTTACTGCATCAAAAAAATATGGAGTCATCAATGGAACGGAGGTGATTTATTATTTAGAAATTTTCATAAATTATCCATCTAAATTTAAGGAAATTACAATATGAATCGTTCATCATTAAGTGGCTTTATATTATAAATACTTTCTGAAACTGATTTCTGCGCACATTCTATAACACGGTTTACTAATGGAGCGTTAATTTTTTTATCATTGTTCCAAGTAAGTCCTATTTATCAACCACTCCCCACTAAAGTAGGAAATTTGTGAGAATACCACTCAATAGTGATACGACCACAATTAGCTTAGATACAGCGATCGCCCAATGGGTCTTACGTGCTAATTACCAAAGCCTTTATAGTCCACAGGTTGCCGATGGACTGTTGTTTTTTTAAGCTAAGCCTTTGATCAAAATGTTTTGAGCAGCGTTGTGATCACGAATATGAAAGGTGTCGCAGTTAAGACATGTCCACTCTCGGTCAGCTAAGGTCAGCTTATCTGTGTTATTGGTTCCCATAATGAATCCACATTCACTACATGTTTGCGTGGTATTTCTAGGGTCAACCGTGACAAACTTTTTTCCGTAAAGGTCAGCTTTATAGCTAAGCATATCTAAGAATGTCCGCCAACCGACGTCAGCGATACTCATTGCCAGTGCGTGGTTCTTTAATAAGTTTTTACTCCTCAATTCTTCCGCAACGACCAAGTCGTGGTTCTTGACCAGTGTAGTTGAGGTTTGATGTAAGAAGTTTTTCCGTTGATTGGCTATCTTGATATGGAGTGCGGCAACTACTCTACGTTGTTTCTGGTAGTTCTTAGAATCGATCAGTTTGCGGTGTTCCTTTTTGGCTCTTGTAGCTCTTCTGGACAACTTCCGTTGCTCTCTAGCTAATTTACCTTTGATAGAACGATAATAACGTGGATTAGCTATTACGTTACCGTCTGAATCAGTCAGGAAGTTGTCAGTATTCAAGTCGATTCCAATAGAAGACTTGCCTGAGTTTTCTGCAATGGTAACGAAAGGTTGTTCAGAAGCAAGTTGAAGTGAAACATAATAATTTTCGTTAGAGTCCATTGAGATCGTGACTGTACCGATACGAATAATATCAGCTTTTTTCCACAATTTAGCTGGCATACCACTAAAACGTACCCGTCCAATTTTAGGCAAGTGTATCCGACTCTTATCTAATAATCGGACACTACCCGTCAACATGTTGGATACTTTTACCTTTGTCGAATACAAGCATGAAGTTTGGTATTTTTGTTCAGTAGTTTTTTTATGAAAAACTGGTGTACCTGAACGATGCACCTTACAAAAAAGATTCCAAGCAGCACGATAATTCTGGATCGCATTAGCTTTCATCAAACTGTCTAGATCACTATCGTTGAGCCAACCATGAATGTTCGATATCCCGGTAGAAGGTCTCTTCAATCTTTGTTCTAATGTCTCTATACGTTTTTGAACGACTTCAATTGGTATTTGAACTTGACGAAGGGTGAACAATTCTTTGTTCATACCGTTCATCTCATTATAAATAAATCGGCTAGCGTTACTATTTCGTTTGATTAGTCGCTTCTGTGCAGTCGATGGAAAGATCCGCACTTTAACACCATAGTGATACGGAAGTTGTGCCATCGTTTTACTCATATCGCTTAACCTCCTTACTTGTATTTTATTATTATAATATAGGATTAATACCAAATCACGTCATACGCAAGATGTTGTAGAACATTATATCGAGAATCAAAAAACGCCTCACGGCGTTAATTATCAAGCATTCATCTACCTGATTAAAATCAGGAGATTTCTGCCTCAATTTTTAGTTAAAGTAAAGGGGCATGACACATATTTTTCTGGAACCATTTTATATTCTTCAGTAATAGATGACTGTGGTAGGAGCGCGATTACAATCCCATCTTTAGCACTTGTTTCGATGTTATCCATACTGGTACTAGTGAAGACAACATTAAATTTCATTTTACATTTTCGTAGCGAATAAATGGAATAGTCATTGATAACACAATTATCTGAGAATAATGCGATTGGTAGGCACTCTAGATTACTCAAGTTGAAATTTCGAGAGCAAACCCATTTTAATGGTTCTTCCCATAACAGAATATCGTCAGGATACTGCTGTTCGGAAGCAACTATTGAAAAATCTACGGTCCCTTCTTTATGTTTTTAATTAACACTGTAATTACTCCGTCTCTTTTGCCGTTTTATGATAGTCAATCAATTGCCGAATATCACCACAGTTAGCCAGTTCTCGTTCATAAATTTCTCGGGTGTTAGAATCGACATTCCCAGCTTGATCAAAATGAACTTGTTCTGTTCCGGCCTCCAATGATGTTTTATAATACCACTTCTTATACCGCAGAAAATCTAACTGTTGCTGGAGGGTTTCGATCTTTTCCATCAGAACCCGTTCTTCACGATCAAGAAAGTTATAGCGATCTTCCAGCGTCATATCACCTTGCATGCACATCTCAACAAAGTCACGAATCTGTTCAATTTTAAGGCCACTCTTCTTCATACATTCAATTACTTGAAGAAAGTTAAAATCATTATCCTTAAACTGCCGGCGCCCTGCTGAATCACGGTCAACAAACGGCAATAAGCCCCGTTTTTCATAATAGCGGATGGTCGACTGGGCAATCCCCATAATTTCTGCTACATCACCAATTGAATAAGTCATTTTAATTCACCTCATACGCAAAAAGACTGGGAATATACTCAGCCTTTAATATTTATTTACTATTACAACATAACACTTATTCATCTAAATGCTTAATTACCTTTGTTGGAACTCCAGCAGCGATACTATTATCTGGAATATCGTGTGTAACTACCGCTCCCGCAGCAATCACAACATTATTACCCACCGTCACGCCGGGAAGGATAACTACGCGACCACCGATCCATACATCATTACCAATATTGACTGGTGTCGCCTGGGCCAGGTACTTTCTACGACCGATTGCTGTTGTTGGATGGTTAACAGTGTAAATATCAACATTGGGACCAATCATCACATTATGACCAATATTGACTGGTGCAATATCGAGAATTGTTAGATTATAGTTGCTCAAGAAGTCTTCACCAACATGAATGTTCTTCCCGTTATCAAAGTGAATTGGCGCCTGCATCGAAACTCGTTTCCCATGGGAACCCAGGATTTATTTTGCTTTTTTCTCTTGAGCAGCTAGGTCACTTGAAGAAATTGCGTTAAATTCTTCCGATACCGTTGCACTCTTTGCTTTCCGTTCGACAACTTCTGGATCGAGAAAATAATATTCTTGCCCAGCATCTAACTTTTCAATTTCACGCATCGTAGTCAGTCTCCTTATTTTTCTGGTTGATCAGCCGAGATTGATAGATCACGACTCTTCTTAAATTCTTTGAGAGTATTTTCATATTTTTCAATTGCCGTGTCAACTGAAAACTTCCCGAGTGGCAACCGCAATGGTAAGTCAGCAAAGTTATCCGTTACTTCATCATAGATGATCTTAGCAGCGGCCTTAGGGTCACCGGGTTCGTGGTGGGCACCTTCTGCGTTAGTAGTAATGTCTTTAGCAAACTTTTGGTAGTCGTCGTGCGTTGGCATAGTCTTCTTTGAGGAACGACCAGCCCAATCAGTCCGAAAACCACTAGGTTCCACAATCATAATCTTAATACCAAGGTCAGCGGTTTCCTTTGCAATGGACTCACTGATTCCTTCAACGGCATACTTAGTTCCGTGGTAGAAAGACCAAATTGGGAATGAAGCCAATCCACCAATTGAAGAAAAGTTAACAATGGCACCAGACCGTTGTTTCCGCATTGTGGGCAATACGGCTTGGGTCATTTCTGCCAGTCCCCAAACATTAACATCAAACATGTACTTTGCTTCCTTTAAGTCACTTTCTTCAAAGGTGGCAAAGTAACCAAGTCCAGCATTATTAACTAACACATCAATCGTGCCGAACTTTTCCAAAGCATTATTAATAGTATCCTTAATCTCATCAGAGTTAGTAACATCTAAGGTCTGCTTCAAAATTTGCCCATGGTCATATTGATCTAGATAATCTAATTGGTCAGTGTGCCGAGCCGTTGCCACTAAGTTGACATCTTCTTGTTGAGCTAACAGAGTAGCGAGTTCCTTACCAAAACCAGTTGAAGTACCAGTAACAATCCATGTGTTATTTGACATAAAAATTACACTCCTTTTTAATAGTTGTGGTTAGTATAGGACTTAAACCATAGTTTAAGTCAAGAGCATAATTCAAAGAATTTAAATTAAATATCATGCAATTAGAACAATCAATCTAATGCTAGACAAATTAGTTATTATGCGTGTTACACATATCTTGTTAGTGTTATTAATTCTGACAAACATTCTACTGTTTTCTAAAACTGATAATATTTAGAGTTAAACCTAGTCCTATTCAGTTAAAATAATTTCCTAGTTTTCCCATTAAATTACTTGCTTTTATCATCGAAATTGCAAAAAATAAGCCAATATCTTTGAATAGCATTTTTTTGTTTCCAAACCAATATCTAAATTTCGTCTCATAAAAAAGCCTGACACTTTTGTAAAAATCATCAGGTTACACTTAGGTTGTTTCATTCTTGTCAATAGCTTAATTTAACAACTGTAGCTTTGTTAACAATTTCACTTGACAACGCTTACACCCTATTTTATATTATACATAGATAATCATCTATATTTAAAATACACAGATGATTGATAGATATTATTACTTCAATTAGCACCTGTTTTCATAGTAGTAAGTTTGTTTTTTTTGCTTGGACAATAAATACATAAAAGGGGAAGATACATATGAAAAAAATAGAATTGTTTGAACGTGCATTATGCTGTTCCACCGGAGTATGTGGACCATCTGTGGATAAGACTCTACTGATGATCACTTCAGCTTTTGAAGCAATGGATGAAGCTGATAATATTGATGCAGATCGTCATAATTTAAGAAGTGATCCGGCAGCGTTTGTTAATAATCCCTTAGTTTTGAAGGCTATTCAGGATGAAGGTAGAGATATTTTACCAATGACATTAGTTGATGGTAAGGTCGTTAAATCTGGAGAATATCCAACTAAAGAAGAATTGACAGAATATACTGGCTTAGAATTCGCTGAACCAGAGGTTGAACAAGTAAACGCAGAAGGTGGTAAGTCTGACTGCTGTTAGGAGGTGTGCGGGATGAAGCTATATGAACCGACCAATATTGAACTGACCAAATATTTATTTTTCACCGGAAAAGGTGGCGTTGGTAAAACTACAACGGCATGTGCCACGGCCATTCAGTTAACTGATGCTGGCTTTAAAGTGATGTTGGTCAGCACTGATCCAGCATCTAACTTACAAGATGTTTTTCAAACGGAGCTTACTAACAAGCCCAAGACCATTTCAGGAGTTCCTAATCTCAAAGTTGCAAATTTCGATCCGGTAACGGCTGCTAGCGAATATCGTGAGAGTATTGTCGGTCCATATCGTGGCATACTGCCTGACAGTGCTTTGGAAAACATGGAAGAACAACTTTCGGGTTCATGTACAGTGGAGATCGCAGCTTTTAATGAGTTCGCAAACTTCCTGACTGATACGACGATCGAAGATGGGTATGACTACATTATTTTTGATACTGCACCTACTGGTCATACTTTGCGGATGTTACAGTTGCCATCAGCTTGGAGTAGTTTTTTGAACGAAAACACCACAGGTACTTCTTGCTTAGGTCAATTATCAGGGCTAGGTGACAAGAAGGAAATGTATACAAACGCTGTCGATACTCTGAGTGATGGACAGTTAACTACATTAATGTTAGTTACTCGTCCACAAAAGGCTTCAATTATCGAAGCTAAACGTTCTTCGGATGAATTGAGAAATATTGGTATTTTGAATCAAAAATTAATTGTAAACGGTCTGCTGGAAAAGGCCGATGATAATATTTCTCAAGCAATCTACGGTCAACAACAGACTGATTTGGCAGAGATTCCCGCAGAATTACAAAAATTCGATACGTTCTATGTTCCTTTACGTCCCTACAATGTCACCGGGATAGATAAGCTACGAATTTTGTTGAATAAGAATCAACCAGAGATCGTGGAACAAAACAATCCTGAAATCGAATTCCCCAAGCTACAAGCTATCATTGATAACTTTATTGCAACTGATAAGAAGATTATATTCACGATGGGAAAAGGTGGCGTTGGTAAAACTACGATTGCCATACGAATTGCTAAAGAATTAGCTAAGGCAGGGAAAAAAGTTCGCTTGGCAACTACTGATCCAGCTGACCATTTGAACCTGTATTTGTCAGGGACTGAGGATATCTCTGTCAGCCACATTGATGAAAAAAAGGAATTAAAGAATTATCAGGATGAAGTTATCGATAAGGCGAAGGAAACGATGAACGACAATGATGTCGCCTATGTTGAGGAGGACTTACGATCACCTTGTACACAGGAGATCGCAGTCTTCAGAGCTTTCGCGGAAATAGTCGATGCATCCGAAAATGAAGTGGTAGTGATCGATACGGCACCAACTGGTCACACGCTATTGTTACTTGATTCGACCCAGAGCTATGCTAAGGAATTGAAACGTAGTTCCGGGGATGTTCCGGAATCGATCCAGAAATTACTCCCTCGTCTACAAGACAAAAATGAAACCGAAGTTTTGATGTTAACACTGCCAGAGACGACGCCGGTTTATGAGTCAATGCGCTTGAATGAAGATTTAAACCGTGCCAGTATCGCTCATACGTGGTGGTTGGTCAATCAAAGCATGTATGCGACTAACACTTCCAATGAGATTTTAGAAGCCAGGGCGGCTAATGAAATTGAATGGATCAATAAAGTAAAAGAAATTTCCCACGACCATTTTGCAGTTTCCGAATGGATTCCTAATTTTGATAAATCGGTCGTACTTCAATAATATTCACTTAATTGCACTCGTAAGGGTGCAATTTTTTTTGCAAATTACGACATCAAGAAAACTAATAGTCTGAGCCAGTATACTACCTAATATCAAAGCTTGTTAATGCTGAGCATCGGTGCAGTCTTATTACGAATTAGTACAATTCAAGCTACGAATAAGAATTATTAAATATCTACTTGATGTATATTATTTTTCCACAAGATATTTATTTGTTAAAATTATCTGTAAATAAGTATCAACAGGAGTTCAAATATGTGTGGACGTTTTACATTTCAACCAGATGATAATGCGGAGATCAACAGAATTTATCAGTTAGCTGTGGAAAACGGTTATCAACCTAAGACTGGAGAAGTTTTCCCCACTGATCCGACCGCTATTGTCAAAGCTGGAAATCAACAAGTACAAGTAGTAACGATGAAATGGGGATTCCCGGGATTCAAAGCTGGGCAAAACATCATCAACGCTCGATCTGAGACGATCATGCAGAAGCCGATGTTTGCGGACTCTTTTTTGAATCGACGTTGTGTTTATCCGACTACGGGATTTTTTGAGTGGTCCGCTGACAAGGTCAAGCATCGTTTCAACTACGGTGATGATACAGAAACCTTATATATCGCCGGATGCTATAAGGTATTTGAGGGGGAGACTCGCAGTGTCCTGTTAACGACTGCTCCGAATGAATCTATGATCGAGATACATGACCGCATGCCATTGATCTTGCAAAAGAATCAGATTAAATCTTGGATCTACGATCAACAATTTGCGATGGAATTTTTACAATCAGCTATGCCGTTATTAAAATCTCATACGGATGAGTAATATTTTTTAATTATTTTACGCGGTATTTTTACGTTTCTTTTTATATAACCTTATACGATAATATAATAACGTATAAAGAATCATACTTAGAAATGCAAGTATAGCAAGGAATTAGGACCTGTCAAAAGTTATTCGCCTATCGAGTGATAAATTGACAGGCCTTTTTGCATCCTGTAATCTGTGGTAGTCCTAAAGCAGCGGATGATATATCACAAGTGAAACATTTTTTGGAACAATACAATATTGCAGGGGGACGCGTATGCGTTGAGAAGGTCTTTGACCTGACCCTTTGAACCTGTTGGCCAATACCAGTGTAGGGAGCGTGTCATTTATTGACTAGTCAAGCATTTTCCCTATTCTGGGAAAATGCTTTTTTAATTCAGAGAAATGGGGAAGATAGATGGAAGCAAGTGTAGCGATTCAAGTTTTACCAATAGTTAAGGATGAGGACAAGTTGATCAGTATCGTGGATGAGGTTATTGCCTACATTTCCGGTACGGGACTAAATTATCAAGTAGGTGCTTTCGAAACTTCGATTGAAGGTGACTATGATGAATTGATGGAAATCGTCAAGCAATGTCAGCTTATCGCCATCAAAGCGGGCGCGCCTAGTGTTTCCGCATATATCAAAGTGATCTATAAGCCAGAAGGGGAAGTCTTGAGTATTGAGAAGAAAACGAAAAAGCACCAACATTAATGCTTATTCGATTTTTTCTGTCGTATCGATAATTGTACTCTGGCAAATCATCAGCCTTTTCAAGTTAGTACCAGATTTCATGTTGCCATCGCCAGTGCAAGTTTATCAGGCATTTGTTAATGACTTTTCGTTATTGATGTTTCATGCCAAAGTAACCTTGTTAGAAGCGGTAGTCGGATTGATCTCTGGTGTGACTTTGGGGATCATTGCGGCAATCGTGATGGATCATTTCAAAAAAATGAAAGATGCACTCTATCCAGTTTTGGTGTTAACACAAACCATTCCGACAGTTGCCATCGCACCATTATTGACGATTTGGTTTGGTTTCGGGATCATGCCCAAAGTAGTGTTGATCATTATCACGATTTTCTTTCCCGTATCAGTAGCAATGCTGAATGGATTTTCATCAGTCGATAAAGATGAGATAAGGTTATTGCAGTCCATGGGAGCCAATCAATTTCAGATTTTTCAGCACATCAAAATGCCGGCTAGTTTAGGTGATTTCTTCTCAGCGATGCGAATCGCTGTTACCTATGCCGTTATTGGTGCGGTGATTTCGGAATGGCTAGGTGGATTTGAAGGCCTGGGAGTGTACATGACGCGAGTACGTAAGTCTTATGATTTTGACAAAATGTTTGCCGTTATATTTTTGATTTCGATTATCAGTTTGTTGCTAGTAGCATTAATCAATACCATAGAAAAATATAGTATGCCTTGGAAAAGGGATTAAATAGGGAGTTAATATGAAATTCAAATGGAAAATTTTATTAGTTTTAAGTTTGTTTACGATCTTTGCAGGATGTAGTAGTCAAAAGAGCGCCAAAAGTGATACTGATTTGAAAAAAGTAACGATTGTATTAGATTGGACACCAAATACTAATCACACTGGATTATACGTTGCTAAGCAAAAAGGATACTTTAAGAAGCAAGGTTTGGATGTGAAAATCGTTCAACCTTCAGATGGGGATGCCAGCTCGATCGTAGCTGGTGGCAAGGCTGATTTTGGTATCTCAGCACAGGATACCTTGGCAGCTAATTATGCTTCGAAAAAACCACTACCGATCACTGCCGTAGCGGCAATTTTACAACACAATACTTCCGGTATCATGTCACGCCAAGGCGACGGTATCAACCGTCCAAAAGGTCTTGAGGATAAGACATATGCCACATGGGATTCACCAATTGAACAGGCCATGATCCAGAATGTTATGCAACAAGATGGTGGGGACTATAAAAAGTTAAAGATGATCCCTAATAATATTGTTGATGAACCAAAAGCCTTAAAAGAAAAACAAGCGGATGCCATTTGGGTCTTCTACGGTTGGGGAGGAATCTCTGCTAAAGAAGAAAAAGTTCCAGTCGACTATTTCTACTTCAAAGATTTAAATGCAACATTTGATTATTACACACCAGTCATTATTGCTAATAACGACGCATTGAAGAAGGATCCAGAGACAGCTAAAAAGTTCTTGAAGGCAACTACTCAAGGTTACGACTACGCTGTTAAGAATCCTAAGGATGCCGCAAATATTTTGACGGAACAAGTACCAGAATTGAATAAGAAATTAGTTAATGCCAGTCAAGAATGGATCTCGAAGCAATATACAGCTGAACAATCACGCTGGGGTTATATTGATCCACAACGCTGGAATGCCTTTTACACTTGGTTGGATGAGAACAAGTTGATCAAGAAGAAGATTCCTAAAGATACTGGTTTTACCGATAAGTATTTGCCGGAGTAATTGAATGCATAAATTAGTAATTGAACATATTTCCAAAAGCTTTGAGTACAAAAAGATTTTGAATTACCTATGTTTTTATGTGGATGCCAACGAGATAGTTAGTATCGTTGGTCCTAGTGGAGTTGGTAAATCAACCTTGTTCAATATCATTGCTGGTCTCTTGGAGCCAAATCAAGGTGAAGTTTATTTAGATGGTAAGTCGATCTTGAATCAACCCGGTAATGTTTCATACATGCTACAAAAAGATCTGTTATTACCATATAAGACTGCCGAGCAGAATGTAGCTTTACCATTGCTATTAAAGGGCTACAAGAAGGAACGGGCACTGTTGGAAGCAGATGATATATTAAAGAAATTCGGATTAGAAAAAGTTGAAAAAGCCTATCCAAGTGAATTGTCGGGTGGAATGCGCCAAAGAGTGGCGTTATTGAGAACGTATTTATTTTCCGATAATTTAATTTTGCTGGACGAACCATTCAGTGCTTTGGACCCATTCACGAAGTCAGAGATTCAATCTTGGTATTTGAAGATTCATAAAAAATTAGGATTAACGACTTTATTCATAACTCACGATATCGATGAGGCAATCAAACTGTCGAGTCGGGTCTATGTGTTAAAAGGTAGTCAGAACGATAGCTTGGAAAAAATCGAGATAGATAGTAAAGCACAAAAAAATGATAACTTTTTGTTATCATCAGATTTTTTGAAGTATAAGAAACAAATTATCAATGGTTTAAAAAATTAGAAAAGATCTCTGCTGACAAAATTCAGCAGAGATCTTTTCTAATTGACCATCTGTTCGTTTACATATTGGGCATATAATTTATGATCTTGTAGTAATTCACCGTGAGTTCCATGTCCAGTTACTTGACCATGTTCAATGAAATAAATTTGATCTGCACCAACGATAGTGGATAGTCGGTGGGCGATGACTAAGGTAGTTCGACCGATCATCAATTGTTCCAATGCTCGTTGAACTTTTTCTTCCGATTCAGAATCCAAACTTGCCGTTGCTTCATCTAGCATGAGTATTTTGGGATCACGTAAGAAAGCACGGGCAATGGCGATGCGTTGTTTCTGACCACCGGATAATTTTACACCACGTTCACCGATCGTAGTATCTAATTTCTCAGGGAATTCTTTGACAAATTGGTCGGCATAAGCTAATTCTAATCCATGCCAGAGTTCATCGTCAGATAAGGTTTTATTCAATCCATATTGGAGGTTATCACGGATACTACCAGCGAAAACGGCACTATCTTGTGAAACGTAGCCGATTTGTGAGCGCCAATTGGAGATATTGACGTTACTAATGTCATGTTCACCAACGGTTATCACACCACTTGTAGGAGTATAAAAGCGTTCGAGCAGTGAGAATAGTGTCGACTTACCACCACCGCTGGGTCCGGCAAAGGCAATGACTGTGTTTGGTTTTGCTTCAAACGACACGTCTGTGAGAATAGGGTGTTCAACTTCATAACTAAATGAAAGTTTGTTAGCCTTGATAATCTTACCTTCGACAGCGATTATTTCTCCGTCGTCAACTGGTTCGATTTCAGTATCTAGGATTTCTTGGATACGTGCAGTTGAACCCATAGCCTTTTGCACTTGAGAGAAGAAAGTGGCAAAGCTAGTTACCGGAGCGATGATATTGAATAGGTAGAGCAGGAAGGCTACTAATGAGCCACTTGACATTGTTCCAGCCTGAACCCTTACAGCACCGTAACCTAATATACCGACGAAAATACCTAATATTGCGGTCATCATGATTGGTTGGAGCACTGCTTCGACTTTGGCATCTTTAACACCGAGGGTGAATATTTTCTCGATCAAATTCCCACCGGTAGTTTTTTCGAAGTTTTCACCATTACTTGATTTGATCAAGCGAACTTCGGACAATTTTTCACTGGCATCAGCATTGAAGTCAGCGGTGGCCGCCTGCAGTTGACGTCCCAATTTAGAGAGGATGCGTCCAACTGGCAGTAATATCAGTATGAAGATAGGAACGGAACTGAACATGATAGCCGCCATTTTCCAATCCATCAAAAACAATATGATCATCGAGCCGATCAACTGGATGCCACCAGTGATAAAATTGGGAAATTGTGATGTCACAAGATCCTTGATGATCGAAGTATCATTGACTAGGCGGGAACTACTTTCGCCAGATTTATGATCATCAGAATAGCTCACTGGTAATTTCAGCAGGTGATTCCAAAGTTTCTCTCGTAAAGTTTTTACCGCACTTTCACCGACATAGCGGAGTAGGAATCCACCGATAGTACCAAAACCTAATTGCACGGCGAAAGCGAGTAATAGAATTGCCAGCATTTTGCCGTCGATCTTCGTCAATTGACTAGTATCGACCAAACCTTTGGTTAATTGTGGAACGACCAAACTGGCACCACTGGTGACTAAGCTCAACAGCAATCCAATTATAAAGATACCTTTTTTGGGATTAACACTATTGATCAATTTTAAAAATTCTTTGAACTTGAGATTTCCCTTTTTAGCCGGGATGTTTTCTCTCATGACTGCTTCACTACGCATTATCAATGCCCTCTATATTAATTCTTTGATTCTGATTTTAAAATCTAAATTGGCTCATCCGTGGATTTTCATGACCCATATGATGGCAACCTTTGCCACGCATCATTTGTGGCATGAATCCATCAGGCAAGTCACCATTTCTCCTGGCTTGGCGCATTTGCTTGCGCATATGGTGGCGCATTTGTTCAGGTGACATGTCTTGCCAATCATCACCGAATTTTGCCATCATAGTCTCATGAACTTTTTGCATTTGTTGCATTCGGTCCATTGGATCGACGAACTTATCAGCTTTTTGTTTGAAGTCATTATCCCAACCGCTGGCAATTTTTGTCAAGCTATCGCTAAATTGTTTTTGTTCATCATCATTTAATCCAGCGAAAAAGACTTCACTATAATCTTCATTCTTGAGTGACGCATTCTCGTCAGCCTTTTTACGTCCTTCATCGGTCAAATAAACTAACTTTGTTCGTTTGTCGTTTTCGTCTTCTTTGCGGATTACGTCCCCGTTGTTCTCTAATTTCTTTACCAATTCAGCAACTGAACTTGGTCGAAGGTCTAAAACTTCAGTTAAATAACTCTGGCTTAAACCATCCTCCAGTCTTAAAATAGCTAGAACGCGTTGTTGTCCTGATAAACGTTGCTTCTTTTGGCTCATGAAGTTATTGCTAGCTTCACTGATAAAATGTAATTGTTTCATTAAATCATCTGTTAATGTACTCATAATATATTCCTCATTTCGTTATTATTTTTAGTTCGGTACCGAACTGTTAATTCACAAATGATTATAGTTCGGTACCGAAGTAATGTCAACTAAATAAATTAAAAAAAGTACCACTGAAAATTTCAGTGATACTTCTTCTAATAGACGATTGCAGTCATGGCAGGCATTTGAACCATTTGTGTAGATGAAATAACTCGACAATAGATATTATTCAGAGTGGCTTTTAGCATTAGCTTATTCTGATCGATCGAGTATGAATCACCATTGTTGAATGAAATCAGCGACTTCACGCGTTTTTCGTTTAGAGCATGTTCGATGCTGTCGATATCATTCAAAATTTTATTCTGGCGTCCGGCTTGATGATATTCTTTGATCAGAGCTTGGGTTTGAATTGCTCTTTGATCATGAAAGACTTGATCGATCTTCTTTGATAATTCATTTGTAGGTAAGTTTGCGATCGAACTGTGGATAACATTGTAGATATAATTTGAATTCCCATAATTATTCAAGTAAGTGTCAAGAACTTCAGGCAATCCTGAAATGATGAATTGAAATTTCTCAGTTTGATATAATTTGGATAATTCACTGTCCAAATAGCGATAGTAGATCAATTGATCTTTTTGCTGCTCGGCATCCTTGGAACGGTGTCCATGGTAATTTCCTTGTAAACCACCATATGAACCGACATTCAAATTAGAATTAGCATCGAAGTCAGCGTAGTAGTCTGAGAATTTATTATGAATACTTGCTAAACTGGTTTCTTTGAGATCAAGCAAGTCGATAATATGAATGCGGTCACGCCCCAAGTTGATCAGGTATTGTGGTTTAGTCGTTAATTCGTCTTGATTGAATAAATCTTGAATCAAAAAGGTGCTGCCGACGTGTGACTTTGGATGAACTGGCTGATCCACTTGGCAAATTTGGATATCATCGTTATTAGCAAGGATCAATAGTGACTTCCGATGCGAACTCAATAAATTACGATCTAAGAGCAGTTGCTCTAATCTTTCGATGATAGTATTCCAGTCACGGCGAGGATAGTTCAATTCTAGATCTTTTTTGATATCCTTAAGTAGATTTTTGTAGGTCAACATATTATTTTCAATTTGAGGAGTTTCGGGATGAATGGGCAGAACGATACTGATTTTTGGTTCTGTCTTTGAGGACAAAAGTCGTAATAATTCTTCTGATAGATTTGCTTTCATGAGTCATCTCCTAATCGTTATTATAATTTTTTAGTAATATAAGAATATCATGTCACTGGTTAAGTTGGCTAATAATAACTTTCGAATAAATATTCAGAACGGCGATTCAATGGTAGACTTAAACAAATATATTTATCTTGGAGACAGAATGAAACTTTATAAAATATTTACACATTCTACTAATGATGCTAGTAAATTTGTCAAAGCAGTTTACGTTATTTATCGCTTGATCGCCCTCTCTATGTTGATCAGCGAAGCGATAATGGATCGTGGCAATGAAATGTTTATTGTGATCTTAACTTTGATTTTATTTGAAGTGCCGGCATTGATCGAAAACAGATTTAAAATCATGATCCCAGATATTTTGGAATTCGTGATCATTTCGTTTATTTTTAGTTCAACGATACTCGGAGAACTAAGTGACTTTTATGGACATTTACGATTCTGGGATACAGGTTTGCACACGCTGAATGGCTTCTTAGCGGCAGGGGTAGGGTTCTCGTCAATTTATTTATTGAATGAAGGGATCACTTCGATCAAACTCACACCGATTTTCATTGCCCTAACATCTTTTTGTTTTTCGATGACGATTGGCGTGATGTGGGAATTCGGTGAATTTACCGCTGATCAGTGGTTGAATACTGATATGCAAAAAGATAGGATCGTTCAAGAAGTTAACAGCGTTGAATTATCCCCAGTTCCTAATACAGTGCGGCATATCAAGCAAATTGATAAGACTGTTATCCATACGGAAGATAATCAAAATATCACGGTAAAAGGTGGTTATTTGGATATCGGATTGATGGATACGATGAAAGATCTTTTCGTTAATTTGATTGGAGCCATATTCTTTAGCATTTTTGGATATTTCTATTCCTATTCCCACAGTAAAAAATACCAGTTTATTCGTAATTTTGTCGTCTCAAAAGGTAAATGATCGATCGGAAATAAATATTTAGGTGAAAAGTAAATTCTTCTCGTATTTTAGTTTGTAAGAAAATTTCTTATAAATTTTAATTACGAGGAGAATTTTTTGATTATGTTCGATAACATCATGGAGATTCAATTAGAAAAAATTGGCGTACAAATTGAAAAAATATTGACTGAAAAAAATCTACTGCTTTCAGAATTAGCTGATAAGACGGGCTTGATGACAGAAGATCTGCGGGGATATGTTTCTTGCCGTCGAATGCCATCAAAGAATATCATTCGCTCGATTGCCAATTTTGCTGGGAAACCAGCAGGTTGGATTTATTTTGGAGAGATCAACGAATATATTTATGATTATTTAGTTCTGCGTGGGTACGAGGCCATGTTGAGCGATTATCCGGATATTCCTCGACAGATCGAGTACGATTATTTGAATGGTGAATTCAAAAATCCCGGTTGGGAAAATGAATATGGCTATCCTGAAGAAGTATTCATTGATGATTGCTTTTTTGATATCGAAAAAGAATGCATGGATGACCATGTTAGAGTTTCAGCAATCAGATATTTAGAAAATCACAACGTCTCGTTTGAAAGCACTGAAGCAAAGGAATTAAGCATCCGCAATGTTGTTAATATCGTAGCAGAAATAAAAGAATATACTGGTGAATTGAACTATGAAGATCAAGATGATATTGACTTTATCATCGAAGATCACTTCAAAAGAATTTAATTACAAGTGAACTACTCGTCACTAAAGTAACGAGCTTCTAGGAACACTCCAAACTTGCCGATCAGTATTTCAACTAATCAGTAGAGGTTAAAGCTAATTTACTAAGGCTTGTTCCAAGCCCTTTAATTCTATATTTTTGGCAGCGTTTATATCTCTATCATGTTTGGCATTGCATTTAGGACATCGCCACTGTCGGATATCCAATGTGTGTTTGCCGTCATCGTAACCGCAATTAGAGCAGTTCTGACTGGTCTTGAATGGATCAACAACAATAAGTTGCTTTCCGTACCATTTACACTTGTATTCAAGCATCAATCTGAGTTCTCGCCATGATTGATTAGCGATAGCTCTTGCTAGTTTATGGTTCTTGATCATGTTCTTAGTCTTTAAATCTTCGATAACGATAATGTCGTTGTCTTTGACTAGTTGAGTAGTTATCTTATGCAAGTAATCGTTTCTTTGATTAGCTATCTTCTCGTTATACTTAGCTACCATGATTTTAGCCTTCATGTAGCTTTTGTATTGAGAGATGTCTTTTGGGGCTGTTAGTCCATACTTTTTATGATATTGGATATCCTTTAAAGCAAAGTTGCGGCGCCTAGCCAGCTTCCTTTCCCAGGCATGTTTCTTACTAGCGAGTATCTTATCGAAACGAATAGTAGGATATTTCTTTCCATCAGAACCGATCATTAGATCAGCTACTCCCATATCCAGACCGATAGTCTTATTAGTCTTATCGAACGTTTGGTTTTCACATTCAACAAGAAGAACTGCATAATATTTACCAGTGAATGATTTTTTGATTGTGACAGACTTTATTGTTTCTGGAACATTCTTACCAGTTTTGTATTTCATACAACCAAGCTTTGGTAGCTTTATCAAATCATCCATAGTTTCGATATTGTGATT